>NZ_JAMYVQ010000001.1:0-506919 GCF_040324155.1 Mesorhizobium sp. M0011
CGGGTCATCAGATGCTGGCCTCCACTCCAGCCAGCATCTTGAATCACAAAACAGACAAATCGGGAATCCCCTTCGATTCCATCAAGCCGTGAACCGCTCTAGGCTGGCTGTTCCAACGATCCTGCCACGCACGACCGCGACAGAAACTCTTCGCTTCCTCAAAAGCGCCAAGACAGCGGATGGGCTGAAGCTCTGTTCCACGCGAGCGATGATGTCTTGCGAATAGTCTTTCGCATTGGTCTGTCGCAAAGCTGCCAGGATCACGCGGCTCACGGCTTCCGCATCATCGTCGTTTGCTCTGCGAATCGTGAGTTCCAACGTCACTTCACCAGCCACGCAGCCGGCCCGAATTCCCTGCGGCGCAGACACTGGCGGCCTGCGGATCAGGCGGTCGACGACAAAGGCTGAGAGGCCTCGCGCCGGGATTTGATACGCCATCGATGACGCCGACAAAGCCCCACCGGACTTCGCCCTGTGGCGAAGTCCTGGGAGCTGCGAAAAGATATCCTCCGTCCGCCTCTGTTCTCGCCTTCCGACTGCCTAAACAGCGAGCGGGGCGCCTGTCAGGCACCCGCCCTTGACTGTTTCGGCACCGCCCCGGCGAGGGAAGACGCGACTACTTCTTGCCGGCCTTCGCGGGCGCTGCCTTCGGCTTGGCCGCAGGTGCCGCTTTCTTCACCGGTGCTGAAGATTTCGCTGCCGCAGCCTTCTTTGCCGGAGCAGCCTTCGCAGCCGGCTTCTTGGCAGGTGCAGCCTTGGCAGCCGGTTTTTTGGCAGGTGCTGCCTTCTTCGCTGCGGGTTTCGCAGCGGCTTTCGCTGCAGGCTTCTTGGCCGGTGCCGCCTTCGCAGCCGGCTTTGCCGCTGCCTTGGCAGGTGCTGCCTTCTTCACTGCCGGTTTCGCAGCAGCTTTCGCTGCCGGCTTCTTGGCCGGTGCTGCTTTTGCCTTGGCCGCCGCGGCCTTCGGCTTGGCAGCGGGTGCTGCTTTCTTCACTGCAGCTGCGACCTTTGCCGTCGCTGCTTTTGCGGGTGCTTTCTTTGCCGGTGCCTTGGACGCCGGCGCTTTGGATGACTGCTTAGCCATGCGATGCCCCTTCCTTTGTGCCGACGGCCGTAATGACCCGGCACGCTCATGCATATCTGACTCGCGGCTTGCTAGCCAGCGAAGCAATAGACCGATTTTCGCAGCTTAAATTTCGGTTACGATCGGCACATGGTCGTGCTGACCGTCGCAGAAATTCATTGCTGATCTTCGACCAATGGCTAGAATGTGTCGCCGACATTCTCCACACTCCGCGGGACCGCTCCTCTCGTGAAGCTCCCAAGATCAGTGAACAGCTTTGCATGTCGATCGTCGGTCGCCGATATCATGACCGCCGCCTCATCGGTGCGATCATCTCGTGCAGGCGCACGATCTATACTGCAATGCGACAGCCGGTCGATGCATCGTCTTGTCAAGCACGATCGCAGATCGGCTTGCTCGTGAATTGACAGATAACTCTACATGACAGAGTATTCTGTACAGCATGCGGGAGCACTTCAATGTCGATCGCACAGGAGCAAGCGGCGCTGCCGCCGTTCCAGATTGCCAAGACGGTCCGCCACGGCGGCAGCATGGTTGTCCGTGGCCTCCGGCTTGGCTGCGCCGGAGCCAATCGATGAGTGCCGACGAAATCATCCACCAGAGCACTCGGCTCAGGATCATGGCCGCGCTGAGCATGCTGGAAAGGCGTCAAACACTGGACTTCACCGGGCTGAAGGCCATCGTGGACGTCACCGACGGCAATCTCGGCGCGCACCTCGATACGCTGGCCAGGGCGGGTTATGTCGACATCGAAAAGCTGTTCGTCGGCCGCCGGCCGCAGACGCGCGTCAAGGCGACGACGAGTGGACGGCGCGCGTTCCGCGGCCACGCCGCATTCCTGCGCAAAATCCTCGATCAGGCCGAGGCGGCGCCGCGCAGGAAATAGCATGGTGACCGGGCAATCCTGCGCGATCCGCAGTTCCGTCACGGCTGATAACCGAGGCAGATGGCGCCGAGCGCGACGATGGCGCAGGCGCCGACCCGCCGCGGCGTCAGCACCTCGCCGAGGAACAGGCGTCCGATGAAGGCCGCGAAGACGACGCTGGTTTCGCGGATCGCGGTAATCGGCCCGGCCGGCCCGAGCGCGAAGGCCGCGACCACGACACCGTAGGCCAGAAGTGCAAACAGGCCCCCGCCCAGCGCCTTCCAGGTTTCAGACGCGCGCAGGTCGACAATGAGCCGGCCACGGCAGGCGACGAAGGCCGCCGGCAGCAACGCGCCGTAGATCAGCAGGACCCATGCGGTGTAGGCGCCGGCGTTTCCCGCCGCCCGAACGCCGAGCGCATCGACCGTCGCATAGGCGGCGATGATAGCTCCCGTTGCCAACGCATAGAATATCGATGTCGTGGCGGCCCTGCCCCTTCCGAGAGAAAGGCCCATGATGCCGCCCGCAACCAGCGCGACACCAATGGTCTGCGGCAGAGTGAGCTGCTGGTTGGCCAGGAAGAACCCGCCGAGCGTGACAAGCAGCGGCACGCTGCCGCGAACGATCGGATAGACCTGTCCCAGTTCGCCATATCTGTAGGCGGCCACCAGAAACAAACTGTAGCCAACCTGCAGGCAGGCCGAGAGCACGATGTAGGACCAGGCCGGCGCGGCCGGAAGGGCGTGGAAGAAGGCGAAGGGGATGGCGAGCGCCGTGCTTGAAAAGCTCATGACGGTGACGGTCCACAGCCTGTCGGCCCCCGTGCGCAGGAACGCGTTCCAGCTTGCGTGCAGGATCGCCGCAAACAATGCGAGCCCGATGACCAGCGGGCTCATTGCGGCCTGCGCGAAGCAGCGACGATGCCCATGGCCGCCTTGCGGGCGTCGCGAATGGCGGCGTCGGCCTGCCCCATCTGCGCCAGCAAGGTCGCACCTTCGATCAGCATAAGCAGCGTCGCCGCCACGCTCTCGGCGCGGCCGCGCGGCATCACCTCTTCGAGGATAGACCGCATGCGCCGCTTGAGGCCGTTCTTCTGCCTGACAACGGCCTTGAAAACCGGATGCCTGGGATCGCCGAACTCGGCCAGCGCATGTGCGAACAGACAGCCATGGAAATCCGGGCTGCGGAACCAGCGTGCATGCCAGTCGAAGATTCTTCCGATTTTCTGTTCCGGCGGAATGCCCTCTTGGGCGAGCCGGTCGAGCTGGCGGTCGAAACGCATAGCGCGATAGCCAAGCACCTCGACGATCAGTTCGTCCTTGCTGGGAAAGTGGCGATACATCGTCATCTTGGCCACATCGGCTTCGGCGATGATCCGGTCGATACCGGTCGCATGGAAGCCGGCGCGCTTGAACAGCACGTAGGCCGTTTCAACGACGTGCTGGCGCTTATCGGAAACGGGCGATGGTGTCATGCGTTTACCGAGTGGTGAGACAGGTCTGTCTCATAGCTATGCGACGGATCGCGTCTGCTGTCGACGCGGCACAAAAAACGCCTGCAGCCGATCAAGCCACAGGCGCGAAAGAGATTGGAAGGGGAGACCGGGTTTAGCGCAGAATGCGGCAGCGGCCGTTGTAGACCATCCAGCGGTCGAAGCCCGAGACGCAAAATTCGACATTGTCGCCGATCGAGGCAAAGCCCTGGCCTTCCTCGATCAGGTACCAGATGGTGCGATCGCGGCCGTCGGACAGACTGACGGTGGCGCCGCAATAACGGCGACCGATCGGCCAGGTATCGTTGGCCGCCAGATAGCGATGCTGGTGGATGCGCCGGAAATCGGTGATCTGCACGTCAGGCAGATGCGGCACGTGATGCACCTGATAGGAAAAGCGGCTGGTGATCTTGTTCAGTACCCAGGGCTGACCGCAGACCCCGCTGTCTTCATCGGAATAGACCGTAAGATCGGCGGCCTGCACGGTCTGGGTGATACCGAGAGGCGCGGCAAGCGGGGTGCAGAGCGAAATCAGGGCGGCAAGGGCGGATTTGGCGAAGCGAGTCATGGCAGCCTCTCAAGGTCGATTGCGCGCACTGTGCGGATTCGCTCGGCGGCGGTCAAGCGGTTGCGTTGACAATGGTTTCCCAGTTTGAAACCGCTTTTTGACCAAAGCCGAGTTTGACGCACCGGAATGGCTCTGGCACGTTCATATCCAGACCCAAGAGAGCACGGTCCCTGGGTCATCGATGAGCCCGCCTCAAGCCTGCTCGCCGGCCAGCCATTCCAACGACCAGTGCGCCGGCCGCCCCACCGCAAGCAGCCTGTGCAGGGCCGGCAGCAGCGTCCGCAGCTCGCCCTCCAGCGTGAACGGCGGGTTGACCACCAGCAGACCGCTGCCGTCGAGGCTGGGTTCCGAAGAGGCCGGCCTGATCTCGAATTCGATGTCGAGCAGCTTCGGAATGCCGGATTGCTTCAGCGCCTTGCGGAAGGCGATGATCGCCTTGCGGTCCTTGATCGGATACCAGAGCGCGTAGATGCCGCCGGGCCACCGCTTGTGCGCCCTTATGAGCCCGTCGACGAGGCGTTCGAACTCACCCGCTTCCTCGAATGGCGGATCGATGAGGACCAGGCCGCGCTTTTCCTTCGGCGGCAGATGGGCGCCGAGCGCCAGCCAGCCATCGAGTTCGATGATCCGGGCCTGGAAATCGCCGGCAAAGAACGTCCTCAGCCTCCCGGCATCCTTGGGGTGCAGCTCGATCGCCGTCAGCCGGTCCTGCTTGCGCATGAGATGGCGCGCGATCAACGGCGAGCCCGGGTATTTCTGGATGCCGCCCTCGGGGTTGAGCGACCGTATTGTCTCCAGATAGGGCGCGAGCAGCGCCGCCACCGGCGCGGCAAACGGGGCATCGATCACCCTGCCGATGCCGCCTTGCCACTCACCCGTCTTCTGCGCCTCGAGCGACGACAGGTCGTAGCGGCCAATGCCGGCATGGGTGTCGACGACCCGAAACGCCTTGTCCTTCTGCTTCAGATACTCAAGCAAGCGCGTCAGCACGACATGCTTGACGACGTCAGCGAAATTCCCGGCATGATAGGCGTGGCGGTAGTTCATGGTTTTGTGCCGTTATGCATGTCGTTGTCCCAAAACCGCTGCACATTTTTGGGCGACATGCATCAGCCCCTGCCCCAGCGCGGCGGGGGTGGCTGCGAGTTCGGATTTTCCGGCCGGCCGCCACCGCCAGAACGCAGGGTCAGCAAAAACCCGATCAAGCCGATCGCCATCAGCGCGAAGCCGACCGGCCGCGCACGGCTGTCGATCTCGCCGGCGCCGGAACGCAAGATGAGATCGACCGCCCGCATCGGTATGTCGTCGGCATCACCCGGTCCAACGGTGAAGATGTAGGGACCTGGGCTGACGGTCGCGATCACGCCGGCCTCGTCGCGAAAGATCTTGTCGGGCAGTTGCGGGCTGGCCTGGCGAGGATTGTCGGAATGGTTGAACTGCAGCGTCGAGGCGAGCACCGTGCGGCCATTGCTTGCGGCGGTCAGCGTCAGCACGGTGCGCTGCTGAGAGACTATGCGCTCGGCTCTTGCGGTCAGGTCGACCAGCACCCGCACCGGCGCGTCGCGGCCGGAGAGCGGCACCGTCAGCGGCTTGAAGCGGCCCTGCTCATAGACCCGCCAGGTGCCGATCTCATGGCCGGAGAAGTTGCTCATCGCCCAGGGATAGACGACACCGATGCCGGCGCCGGCGAGCAGGATCAGGACAAACAGAAAGCGCATTCACATCACCACATTCCATCGTGACCTTGCCAATAGCGCCCCGACGATCAAAAGGCGATGGCCAGCCGAGTCGCCACCCCAGGCGATCGAGCCAGACGTGCGCAAGCAACAACCTGGTGGCGGCGTGGCCGCGCAACAATGCGGGTTCTACCTATGCGCTTAAAATTCGTTGCCGAAATGACCGCTCCTCCACTATTGAATGAAGGCGCGCATGCGCTTTTCGGCGGAATGGGCCACCGGCGCGCCTTGGAACCAGAGGCCTTGATGCGCAAAGATCATGAACAGCGGCACCAAAAGAGGATGAAGTCAAAATTCGTCCCTGTGAATGAATTTGCTTACAAAGCTTTAGCCCTTGCCCTTCTTCCCACTATAGCCAGCTGCGGCGTGCCTCCGATAGGTCAAGCCGTATGGTATGAATATTCGCGCCCTGGAATTTATATTTGCACTCCGAGCGGTTTCGGGCAACAATCTCGTTGCTATCTGAAATTTTCCCGTCGCTTGGGTCGTTAAATCCACTTTCGGCTGGATCCATCCCGACCTCGCCCTGAATTGCGCAACCCCTCCTTCATGGCGATCTTGGCTGCCAAGCGCTGATTCGACATACCGAACAGCTTGTGGCGCCGACCGCCAGCGGCCGGACCCAATACCCTGATTCAAAATGAGGAACTGCCCTGGACATCTCCTGGTTCAGCTTCGAGGCCGATGCCGGCCCGTGATTAACCATTCGCAAACAGATATGGTTAAGAAATATCTAATTTAGTTGACTATGATTTCCACAGGTATATTTTCGATGTGTTGGGATGTGCAATTTGGGCGAGCAATCGACGATGGTGACACCGAGCGTGTGATCGCGATTTCGGGGCGCAGAGAATGCTGAGCGGCAGCACGGAGGTTGTGTAGTCGCACCAGCTTCGCGAAAGCCAAAGAACAATTGACGCACATCAGTGATGGCGGTTCCGCAGATGCGGAGGTTTGCCACGTTCTGAGGAACGTGGCCGGGCGATGCTTTGTCCCGGCCCGGCGGTAGCGTGTGCGGTGCGTATGAGGAAAGCATGAGTAAGCTTGTCAAGGTTCTGAAACTGGAATCCGGCAGCCAAAGGGGCGCCAACCAAAGCCGACCACGCGCCCTTGTCGCCGGAGGAGCGGGATTTTTAGGATCGCATCTGTGCGAACGTCTTTTGCGGGACGGATACGACGTTGTCGCGCTGGACAATTTCCACACCGGCAAAAGATACAATCTCAATACCCTTCTGCATAATCCGCGCTTCAGTTGCATCGAGCACGACATCGTCGATGCATTGCCTTCGGATCTTCAATGCGACGAGATCTACAATCTCGCCTGCCCCGCCTCTCCGCCGCACTACCAGGCAGACCCGATCCACACCTTCAAGACAAGCGTGCTTGGATCGCTGAACCTTCTGGAACTCGCGCGACAGAACAAGGCCAAGATATTCCAGGCCTCTACATCCGAAGTCTATGGCGATCCCTTCGTGCACCCACAGCCCGAGAGCTACTTCGGCAACGTCAACACGCACGGACCGCGTTCCTGCTACGATGAAGGCAAGCGCTCGGCCGAAACCCTGTTCTTCGATTATTCGAGGACCTATGGCCTCGATATCCGTGTCGCCCGCATTTTCAACACCTATGGTCGCCGCATGCAGCCCGACGATGGGCGTGTGGTTTCGAACTTCATCGTCCAGGCGCTGCGCGGCGAGGACCTGACCGTCTATGGCAGCGGCCAGCAGACGCGCTCCTTCTGCTATGCCGACGACCTGATCGAGGGCTTTATCCGGCTGATGAACGCGCCGAGCGCGCCCGCCCACCCGGTCAATCTCGGCAACCCTGCCGAATTCACCATCATGGAACTGGCGACGCTGGTCGTCGATTACACCAACGCCCGATCGAAGATCGTGCATCGGCCGCTGCCCGTCGACGATCCCAGGCAGCGCAAGCCGGACATCTCCTTTGCCAAGGCCAATCTCGGCTGGGAGCCAAAAATCGGCTTGAGCCAGGGGCTCGCGCGTACCGTCGAGTATTTTGATGCCCTGCTTTACGGAAGTCACATCGCCAGAGGAGCTGCCGCTTCATGAGCCGGCCGGCAGTCCTGGTGACGGGTGGAGCCGGTTTCATCGGCAGTCACACCTGCAAGCAGCTGGCCGCCGCCGGCTACATGCCGGTGGTTTTCGACAATCTGAGCCGCGGAAACGAGAGAGCCGTCGCCTGGGGGCCGCTTGTCGTCGGCGATATCCGGGATCAGGATGCACTGCGGCGGGCGATGGACACGTACCGGCCGGCGGCCGTGATCCATTTTGCGGCGCTGGCCTATGTCGGGGAGTCCGTTCGCGAGCCGGCCGAATATTATTCGACCAATGTAACAGGCACCATCGCGGTGCTCGATGCGGCACGCGCGAGTTCGATCGAAAACATCATCTTCTCCAGCAGTTGTGCGACCTACGGCGTGCCGGAAGCGTTGCCGGTTCGTGAGACCTCCTCGCAAAATCCGATCAGCCCCTACGGGCGCTCCAAGCTGATGGGTGAACAGATCATCGGCGATTATGCATCCGCGTATGGAATGAAATTTGCGATTCTGCGCTATTTCAACGCTTGTGGCGCCGACCCCGACGGCGAGCTCGGTGAGTGGCATTCGCCGGAAACCCATCTGGTTCCCAGAGTGCTCATGGCCGCAGCGGGCATCATCGACGCGATCGAGGTTTTCGGTACCGACTACGACACGTCGGACGGCACCTGCGTAAGGGATTATATCCACGTCACCGATCTGGCCCGCGCTCACCTGAAAGCGCTCATCTATCTCGAGGGTGGCGGGCGAAGTCTTGCGGTCAATCTCGGCACCGGGCGGGGCATCTCCATCAAGGAGATCGTCAAGGCGGTCGGCCGAATGACGTCGAGGCCGGTTCCGGCAGTGCTCAGGAGCCGACGCCCTGGGGATCCGGCGGAGCTCTACGCCGATCCGGGAAGCGCACGCGAACATCTTGGCTTTGTGCCGGAGCTTTCAGACATCGACACGATTGTCAGGACAGCCGCTCCCTTTTTCGGACTGAAGACCAAGACAATGAAACTGCCGCCAGCCAGGGTGGCAGCGTCGGTCGTCGCTCGACGAGTCAGAGATAGCGGGGGTGACAGCTCGCGCGCTGGCCAAATCCGCTAGGGCTGCAGATATAAGGCGAGCCGCCCGAGAACGTGCTGCCATCGCCCGGATTGAACGAGATTTTCACTGGCGCCGACGTGCTGGCTTTGATCCGTTGCGGCGGTGCAAAAGCGTAGGCACTTTCGGTTCCTATCGTGCTTGTCATCTGGATCGGAAGGTCGGCCCGCAGCGAGCGCACGAGAAATGTGGCCTGCACGGGCTGGACCGCGGGCTGACTGCGGACCGGGTGGACTATGGGCCTGATAAGGACCGAACCGGTTTCAGTTGCGTCCATACTTTGACAACCTGCAACCACAGAACCCAGCGCCACAGCCGCGGCAATAGATACGACATTTTTGCTTGAGCGAAATACCCTCGCGGAATTTCTCATCCTCTGTCCCTTGCTATCAAGTATAAGCCAAGGGCGCGTTGCGACATACTATACTTGGGCCGCTTTCACGCCGCATGAGTGACCACTCGCACATCACACATTATATTAGATATCACTAATTATTAAATTTCATCAAAACCGTATGGCAGGCCATCATCTTGTCGTTTGGGTGATGCAATTGAATGCGACTAGATGCGATCGGCGCGCCGACCGCGCCTGCCGAGCCGCTTAAGGCTTAACCATAGGCGATTCGCGGGTTCCGCGACAGGCGCACGGCAAGAACAGCCAGGCCACTGGCTCAGCATGGCTGGAAGCATGGCCTAGTTCTTGGCATCGACCAGCTTGCGGGTCTCTTCGAACTGCGCGCCCTTGGTGTCGCCTGCTTCGAATTTCTTGTATTCGTCGGAAGGATCCTCGGGAGATCGCTTGAAACCGTACCATTCCCCGTCCGGATCCTTGCGTTGCTCGATGTTGCGGCCCTGAATGCGATGGCTGTAGCAGGTGCGGTGCGGCTCGCCGGTGTAGCTCTTAGATCGCCAGGCGAGCTCCATGCACATCTTGCCGTCCTTGGTCACCAGCCATCTGCCCTCCGCGACGGTTGCCGTGTCCTGCCCGGACGTCCAGGCCCTGAGGTGTCGATTGTCCCGCGCGAAATAAGCTGCTCCGTCCTTCCATATCCATGTGCGGCCGGCATACAGAAGCTGTAGTTCGTAAGCAGTCGGAACAGCGGCGGTAACGGGTTCCGCGGTGCTTTTGTCGTTGGCGGCGGCCGCTTGCGCCGCTCCCGAAACAGCCACCTGACCGGAGAGAGCCAGGAGAAACAAAAACTGCATGCAACTTGCGGACCGACGTTGGCGGCGTTTGACGCCAAGCGGCAGCAATCTGGTCGGAGATGTCGGCACAATTGGCGTTCGCATGTCTGTTTGGCCCAGGGCGGCGCTATCAGCGCGACAGCCACGCGACATATTTAACTGCCGCGAGAATGGTGATGTCAACCTTTGCGAGTGGACGGACAACACACATCTAGACATGCGCGTAACCCGCTGTCATCAAAATTAAGAATTGCGTCATATACTGCGCCAACTCTTACTGCGCCAACTCTGACAATCGCGTAAAAGTAACATCCGCAGGGAGGACGCGGTTTCAAATGACGGACGACCCGGGATTGAATCAGGCCGAAGGTCAGCAATACCTGGAACAGTCGACCGATCGGGAAACGACTGCTCGCAACTACTCCAGCCCCAACACGGCGATCTTGCTGGGGATCCTGTTCATTGCAGCCCTATTTAGGTTCCACAACATCACCTTGCCGCTGGTCGATGCCTTCAGCTGGCGTGAGACAAGCACGGCAATGATGGCCGACAATTTCCAGCAACGCAGTTGGAACATCTTCTTCCCCGAGATCAGCTGGACCGGACCAGGACCGAGCTATCAGGGCCGCGAGTTCCAGATCGTCAGCTATCTGACGGCTTTGCTCTACGAGGTCTTTGGCTGGCACGACTGGTTTGGTCGCATGGTTGCCGCCCTGTTTGGGCTGGTGACGGTCTTTTCGCTGCACCGGCTGACAACTCTATGCTGGGGCGAAACACACGCGCATGCCGCAGCTTTGGCCTACGCACTGATGCCCGCAACAATCATGATCGATAGCTCGTTTCTTCCCGACCCTTCGATGCTGGCTCTGGTGACCTTGGGCGTCTGGCTTTTCACGAAATACTGGACGGGAGGCCGTGAGTGGCTGCTCCCTCTCGCCACAGCCAGCTTTTCCCTTGGCGTGCTTGCAAAACCACCGGGTTTGGCCGCCGGAGGTGTCATATTCTATCTGATGGCTTGCTGGCTTCTGCAAAATCGGCGGAAGCATGCAGCGAAAGTATTCATAAGCGGACTTGTCAGCCTTGCCATCATCGCTGCTTACTACAGCTGGGCCATTTATCTCGGGCGAACCTATCCGCCGTTTCATGTCGCGGGCAGCGGATACATCTGGGATTCCGGATTCTGGGCGTTTTTCAAGGACGATTTCTATTTCGAATCTGTTTGGAATACGTCGGTCTGGTGGTTTTACGGCTATCCGTTCATGGTTTTGATGGCGGTCGGATTCTGGATGCCGCCCCAGCCTATCGCGGAATCGAAAGAACGCGCACTTTCGGCCATACCTTTCATATGGCTTGCGGCGGCCTCTGTTGTTTATCTCGCAGCGGCACGTGAGATCACGACCAATCCATGGAACTATCATATATTCCATGTGCCATTTGCGATGTTTTGCGGCCGTGGCGCGCTCGTCCTGGCGACGCTTGGAGCCAAAACCGTTCTGTCCCCTGGGGTAATTCTGCGGTCGATTTGCATCGCGGCCGCCACGCTTGTCTGGTCGACTTTTCCTCTCGTCAGGACGATGAAGGCGCCCTTCGCCATGAATGGAAAGTTACTTGGCGACGAGCTGGCGCGCAGGGCCCAGCCTGGCGATCTTGTCGTGGCTATCGCTCCGGAGGTGGGGGATCCTGTCGCTGTCTACTACAGCAGGGCACGCGGGTGGGTATTTCCGCCCGGTGGCGGCGATGTCGAGTGGTCCAAGTTCGTCGAGGACGATGCCATCGCGATAGCACAACTTGAGGAACTTCGCACGCAAGGCGCGGATTGGTTTGGCCTGGCAAAGGATGCCGAAGACAGCCAAAGACGGCCGTTTGTCAAGCATCATGATGGGGTGATCGACTATCTCAACAAGATCGGGACCAAGCAGGTGGATTCAGACAACCTCCTGATTTATGAAATCAGCCGGCCTTGATCTAGCCAGGCCGTTGGGCTTATGGGCTGCGGATCGGATAAACGTTGGAAATTCGGCGACGGTCAGCGACCCTGCGAACCGCCCTCGCCTGCCCAACGCAGCCAGCCAAGCGAGACAAGCCGCCAGCAGGGTCTTATCTCTACGTGGCTGGCGGAATTCGACGGTTGCGACCGGAGGAATTGTTGAAACGAGCGATTTCCATCATTGTGACGCTGGCATTGCTGGCTTGGCTCGCAAGCGACTCGCGCTGGCGGATGGTCGGCGACGCCTTCGATCGCATAGCCCCCGGCACGTTCGCGGTGGCCACAATCGCGTTTTTCGTCACCTATGTCTTGCGTGCGCTGCGCGTCTGCGACGAGTTCCGCGACGAGGTGCATGGCCGTTTCGGCGCCTGCCTGCGCGTCATTCTGATCCACAATGCGATGATCAACGTCGTGCCCTTTCGCGGCGGCGAGACGGCCTTTCCCCTGCTCCTGCGCCAGGTCTTCGGCGTACCGATCCTGCGCGCCAGCGCCTCTCTGCTGTGGTTCAGGCTGCAGGACGCCTTCGTCGTCGGCGTGCTGGCCCTGGCGGTGTGGCCCGGCCTGCATCCGGCGATAAGGATCGCGGGCGTGGCCGCCCTGATCGCCGCCGCCTGGTACCTGCCGCGCTGGGCGCGCGCGCCGCATGACTGGGCAGGCCGCGGCAAGATCGTGGCGAAACTCGGCAGGCTGCGCGATGTCTTCACCGAGGCGACCGGCCGATCGCGCTATGGCTGGTGGTGGACGATCGCCAATTGGTCGCTGAAGCTCACCGTACAGGGATGGTTGCTGGCAATGCTGCTGGGGACATCCTTTTCGACCGCTTTTCCAGGCGTCGTCGGGGCCGAAGGCGCCGCCATACTGCCGGTACAAGGCGTCGCCGGCTTCGGCACCTACGAGGCGGGTGCAGCGGCGGCGCTGCTCACCTCCGGCATTGCCATGAAGAGCGGCCTTCAGGCAGCGCTGGCACTGCATCTGTTCATCTTCTGCTCGGCAATAGCCACGGGTGCGATCGCCTGGCTGTTTCCCTCGAAATCGACGCTGCCGGGGAACCCGGCCGTCGGCCCTGCAAGGAAACCATCCCTATGAGCGTATTGCCCATCCCTGCTTCGGGACTGCCTGACGGCGCGGTGATGCCGGAGCATACACTGTCCATCGTCGTGCCCATGTACAACGAGGCTGAAAACGTCGAACCCCTGCTGGCACGGATTCATCAGGCGATGGAACGCTACGGCCAGCCCTGGGAGGTCGTGCTGGTCGATGACGGCAGTACCGACGGGACGGTGAGCGAGATCAGGCGCCTGGCGGCGCATTACGGCCCGCATGTGCATGCGGTCGAGCTGGTGCGCAACTACAAGCAAACCGCCGCGATGCAGGCTGGTATCGACGCAGCGCGCGGCGACGTCATCGCCACGATCGACGGCGACCTGCAAAATGATCCCTACGACATTCCGCGTATGGTCTACCGCCTGCTAAGCGAGGATCTCGACCTAGTGGTGGGCTGGCGCAAGGATCGCCAGGAAGGGTTTTTCATGCGCAGGCTGCCCTCGCGCATTGCCAACGCGCTGATCGCGCGCGTCACCGGCGTGCGCCTCAAGGACTATGGCTGCAGCCTGAAGGTCTATCGCGGCAACGTCATCCGCAGCGTCAAGCTCTATGGCGAGATGCACCGCTTCATCCCGGCATGGCTGGCCACGGTGACGACACCCAGACGCATCGCGCAGGAGGTGGTGACGCACCATGCCCGCATCCACGGCCAGTCCAAATACGGCATTTCGCGCACCTTCAGGGTCGTGCTCGATCTGGTGTTCATGTATTTCTTCATGCGCTATCGCACACGGCCCGGGCACTTCTTCGGCGGCATCGGCATCGTGCTTGGCGCGCTGGGTTCGCTGATCCTTGCCTACCTGCTTTGCCTGAAGCTGCTTTTCGCCGAAGACATCGGAACACGCCCGATGCTGTTCACCGGCTTCTTCCTGCTCATCGCCGGGGTGCAGATGGTGACGTCGGGCGTGCTGGCTGAAATGCTGGCACGGGTCTATCACGAAGCGAATGGAGCATCGGCCTATGTCGCGCGGCCACAGCCGGCGTCCAGTGACAATGACGGCTGGCTCCGCCCGGGCCGGCCATCATGAGCTGACTGGAACGCTATGGAGGTTCTGCGCCCATAGCGGTGACCCGAGCAGCGGGCTTCATCGGTAGCCGAAGGTGCCGATCGAGGAAGGACTGGCAAGGTTCGTCGACTGATGTCGCCAGGAACGGCGTCGGAGGGCAAGAGGCAAGACGCAATGCCTGCGCCAACCTCTCGCCCTCGACTCTCGCCCCCCGGCGAAGACCTGGGCGGCGGACTCTTCAGTCAAATCGCGCCGCCACTTTGGGTCTGAGTTTTCTAGTAACGCGAACGGCAGCTGGCGCGCTGGCCGAAACCACTCGGGCCACAAATCCAGGGCGAATGACCCAGGAACGGGCCGCCATTGCCCGGGCTGTAGGAGACCTTCACCGGCGCCGGCCTGCCGAGCCGCTGCGGTCGCACGAAGGCCGCATAGGCCTCCTCCCTCGTGCGCGTCACGCTGGTCATCTGTGTGAGCGGTTTGCGGTTGATCAGATGCAGCCGCTTGTTCTTGACGTAGTGCACCTTCTTGCCGAGCGCATGAACCGCCGACTTTGTGCCGATCGAGCCGGTCTTGGTCGCGTCCATGCTCTGGCAGCTGGACACCATCGAGATCAATGCAACAGCGGCAAATGCACAGGCATATTTCTTGCCCATTCTTGCCCCTCTTTCCATAAATTTGTTCATCGCCATCCCTGCCACGAAAATAGGTCGCTGGAGCGCGGAGATATATTCTCTCTTATTTGCTTTCCGCGCCATGCGGGTAGCGTATCGCCACTCACATCATGGCCAAATATTAGAGGATACTTATTAAAATTCGTGCAAACGACATGATGAGTGCGGTCTTTCAGCGCTCGATCGGATATTATTAAAATTTTATCTGTCGAGCATGCCTGGCGTTGCCGCAGGTTGCCGGCCGGCTATCAAGGCAAATGCGGTTCAGGGGAGCTATTTTCGCACAGACGCCTCTCGGCGTCAGCGTTGCCGATCCCAGGCGGGGTCAAGATGGAATGTGCGGGTTCCGCTCCCGCCACGCCCGGCTCCGGAAACCGGGTAGGCCACGCTGACGATGCGCACACTGCCTGCGCCCTGCTGGAGCCCATATATGCCTTCCAGGCCGCGGTCATAAAACGCAGCGCCCGGGACGAAGAGCGCAACGCCAGCGAGCGAGGCCTGCAAGGCGAGTTTCGCAACATTGCGCCGCAACGAAATTCTGTTCTCCGCCAGGTGCCTGGTGATGATTACGACCACAAGCAGCCCGTAGACGAACGCATTGAAGGCAGCGAACCAGTAGAAGCCGGTGGCATCCGACGCGCGGTCCACCAGAAGGACCGGCAGCGAAGCTCCGATTGCAAGTGCCACATACGGAACGATGACGCGGGCAGGCAGCAGATTTTTCGGGCCAATGCCCTTGGGGGTAACACGAAAATCCACGAACGACTTGGTCGCATAATCACGGATCGACGACAGCGTGCCCGCCAGCACCCACGGCCAACGCGCGAAGAATGAGAACAACATTCCCTCCCAACTGATCGTCTTGGCAGTGAGCGGGCGCGACAGGTCGAATGCCTTCAGCAACATCACCAGCATAATCAGGGAAATAGAGTTCGGAGCATAGTATAAAAGGAAATCGACATACGTCACATTGGCGAAGCTCTTCCCCGTCAGAAGCGCGTACATAGGCATGACGTACATGACAAGCGAAAACACGGCGAAAAGCGGATACCAGAGCTGGCGAAACAGGAACTGGAACTTCAGCCGCGGCGATAGCTTGGAAAGGTATATGGGCGAGTATTCGAGCATGATCGTCATCAGGCTCCGCGACCACTGGAACTCCTGCGTGACAAGATCGGCAAAGGTTTGCGGGCCGTCGCCATGGGCAATGGCGTCTATGGCATGCACACCGCGCCAACCAGCCGCAATGAACAGCATGGACGTCGAGTGATCTTCGGCCAGTTCCGGGCCAAGGCCGCCGACCTGCTTGAGCGCTGCGGTTCTCACGGCATAATGCGAGCCGATGCAGAGCGGCGTTCCGTCGCCCGTATGGCCGGACTGCAAGGGTCCGTGGAACATCCCTTCCGGGAACAGCCGGCCGCGTGCCGACCAGCTTTCAGCGGCATTGTTGTCGCATATGCTCGGCGCCGATACATAGCCAACCGCCGGGTCGGCAAAGGCGACCAGGATTTCCCTGAGATAGGTCGGTGTCGGAACGTGGTCCGCATCCATCTGAGCGACGAAGTGATAGCGTTCATAACCATAGTGGTCGTAGAAGAACGCCAGATTCCCCTCTTTGCAGCGCGTCCGGCGGGGCCACACCTTGCGGTGATAATCTTCCCGCCCGCGCCGAGTCGAAATCATGACGTTATGGGCATCGCACCAGGCAATCGTTTCCTCGGACGGGTCCTCGTCGGCCAGCCAGGTATCATGCGGACAGTCCTGCGCCAGCATCGCTTCGAGCGTTCGCGCGACCACCGAAAACGGTTCGGACGGAGCCTTGGTCACCACCATCGCGACCCGCGAACGCTCCGGGATCGTGTGAAGCCTGGAGGGCTTTTTCATCGCATGCACGTTCAAGAGAAAATACATCGGCATGAACGTCAGCCATACGAGCGTCAACGTCGCCAGCATGTATGGAATGACGTGTTCGATGTGCCCGGGTTGCAGCCACCAGAACCAGAAAAATCCGAACGTTACCGACCAGCAGGCAAGTCCCAGCTTCCAGATCCACTGCTGGGTGGCCGACAGCACCGGCACCAGAAAAGGAGGCTTCTCCGCCGTCTTCCCTGGAACCGCCCCACGTCCCCGTTTCGGCATGGTCTTGCCGCTGGTGATCCCCACGTCCGCGGAAACACTCATACACGTACCGCCACCCGAGCATCAGCCGAATGACGGCTGACGAGCCTTGAAAACCCGACCTTAGAATCCACCCGGGTGTCTTAGAGTCAACTAAATTAAGTGTTGGTTAACTATACTTCTTGCGAATTGGTTAACTTAACCTCTTGAATCGGGAGGGTAATTCCGTGGACGCCTCCCCCGACCAGCACAGCAATCACAGCCGGCAAAAGTTTCAGCGTCGGAGAATCCGTCGAAGGGGCCGAGGCTATCGCAGGAAGATCCGCTCAAGGCAGCGTTAACCATGTTGCGAGGATCATGGTTAAGCAACCATTAATTGCGCTTGACTCTTTGGTCCGTCCGGCTCTTAAATTAGACAGGGATGATATATCGGAATATTGACGCGAATTTGTGAGTATCGCGGCGAAACTCTCTCGACGGCTCCTTCTGTGTTGGCGCCTTGAGAAGTATTTTTGGGTGGGCTTCGTGCGAAGGTTCGCACAACCGCCAATGATCGCTCCGAAATCCCGCAGATTCCGCCAATCGAGCCGATAGGTTTTTGGGTAGCCGTATCGATCAGGCATCGATGCGCACGGGCGAAGCCTTAACTTCCGCGAGAAGTCGAGGCCATGGGAGAATCTATGATGACACACTCCGCGGCAAAGGCACTTGCAATCGCGCTGGTATTGGGCGGAAGCGCCGCCTTCCCTACTGCAGGAGGGGCCGGCTCCGTAACCGCGACCGACCCCCTTCAGACGAGCAGCGCTGCGTCGGCGTTCGGTTCCTATGATCCCTACGGGGACTTCAGCACCGACAAGAGCGCCAGCATCGAAGAGCTGTTCCTGCCCTGGGAAGACGTCGATCTGTCGACGCTGCCGCTTGCCGACGCTTATGCGCTGCAGCGCGGCCGCTCGCTTCTGATCACGATTGAGCCGTGGACATGGTCCAAGGACTGGCGCATCACCCCGCCCGAATTGCGTGACGGCATTTTGAGCGGCAAATATGATGCCAACATGCAGGCAATCTGCGGCCTGGTGGGACAGATGAAGAGCCCGGTGACCATTCGCTGGGCTCAGGAAATGGAAGACAAGAACGGCCGCTTCACCTGGGCCAACTGGGCTCCCAAGGACTGGATCTCCGCTTACAAGCGCGAAGTCGACATCTGCCGCAAGGCTGCCCCCGCCGCCAAGTACATGTGGTCGCCCAAAGGCGAAGAGGGTTTGGAAAAATACTACCCCGGCGACGACTATGTCGACGTCATCGGCCTGTCGGTGTTCGGTCTGCAGAAAAAAGACGGTGACGAGACCGGTCGTGACCGCACCTTCGCTGAACTGCTGAAGCCCGGCTATGACCGCGTTGCGGTGTTCAACAAGCCGATCGTCGTTGCGGAACTCGGCTATGTCGGAAAGCAGGACTATGTCTCGAAATGGCAGGAAGATTCCCGCAAATCCTACGCGGAGTTTCCGGCTCTGACTTCGGTCGTCTACTTCAACCAGAAGGAAGTGTGGCCGTGGCTGGGCGGCTATGGTCTGCCCGACTGGAGGGTGACCCAGCATGTCTTGCCCTAGAGCATGATACTGAAAAAGTGAGAAAGCGGCTTTTCGGACAAACGGGGCACCATCTGTCCAGGCATCATGCTCCATCTCTTTGATTTAGTGGCGGATTCAGATTTCAGGATTCACCTGAAATCATCTCAAGCGTTCTCATAAACTGAGCGTGGCGTAACAGTAGGGGTAGGGGTTGTGAAACGAGTACTGGGCAATTGTATCGGAACGGCACTTGCCTGTTCCATTGGTCTGTTTGCTTTCCAGATTCCCGCAACAGCCAAGACGGCGACGAAAATCGCCGAACAGGCCATGCGGGCAGAGGTGGTGCCGGACAAAGGCATCTACCAGATGTACCAGAACCGCTCGTGGCTCTGGGGTCGGGAGGGTGCCGGATATTTTGCCGTCCAGCGCCGTCAGTTCAGTGCCTGGACCTCGGACAAGGCGCGCAAGCTGGGCTACGGTGACGGCATCTGGTTCATTCCCGGAGGAGGCAAGCTGTGCTTCCGCGCAAAATGGCACGGAGCCGGAGGCGACTCCAACGCTCTTTCCTGTTTCGAACATCGCCAGGCAGGCAGGATTCTCTACCAGCGCCGGGTTCCAGATGGAGAATGGTACGTATTCAGGAGTTCGCACCGCAACCTTGCGGACGCGTTCATGAAATTGAAACACGGCGACTACGTCAGCCGCAAACAGAGCCGGATCAAGGCAAAGTAGTAGAGACTTTCATCCGGGACAGGGCACTGGTCCAAAAGCGGGTCGACTGAACGGTCAGCGACCTGCCTCAGTCACGTTCAGGCGACCTGCCTTAAGCCTTGCGCTCCCAGCGGCGATCTGGCGTCTGTTGCCAATAGGTGACGGCGTGGCCAGCGCTCTTCATCACCTTCCAGTGCCCTCGCGCCGCCTCGAGCTGGGCGGCATCGTGGCCATCGAACAGGAACACGGCGCGCTCGTAGCCGCCAAGGTCAGGCGGCACCGCGCCGTCGACCAGGAACCTTATCTTGGCGTCGTTGGGATTGCCGTCGCCGGTGGTCAACAGAATCGGCTGTTCGCCGGGATGAGCCTCACGATCGGTTGCGTGCGCCAGGAACGAATCGTCGCGGAAGGTCCAAAGATGCTGGTCGAGCGCATCGCGGCGTTCCTCGGTGCCTGTCTGCACCACGGCGCGCCAGCCACGGTCGACGCTGCGCTCCAGGAGGCCTGGCAGCGCATCCTCCAGCGTCGATTCGGTCAGGTGGTAGAACAGGACGTCGGCCATCGCTTCAGCCTATAGTGATTGAACCCGTTCACTGCTCATAATTGTCGCGCACCAGCCGGTCGAGCAGCCTGACGCCGAAACCGGAACCCCAGGACTGGTTGATCTCGTTCGACGGCGCCCCCATCGCCGTGCCGGCAATGTCGAGATGGGCCCATGGCGTGTCCTTGACGAAGCGCTGCAGAAACTGCGCCGCGATGGTGGCGCCGCCAAAACGGCCGCCGATGTTCTTCATGTCGGCGTTCTTGGAATCGATCAGCTTGTCGTATTCGGCCCCCAGCGGCATGCGCCACAGCCGTTCCTGCGTCGCCTGCCCCGCCGCCGCCAACTTTTCGGCCAGTTCGTCATTGTTGGAAAAGAGGCCGGCATAATGTTGACCGAGCGCCACCATGATGGCGCCGGTCAGCGTCGCCATATTGACCATGAATTTCGGCTGGAAGCGGTCGTTGCAGTACCACAACGCATCGGCCAGCACGAGGCGGCCCTCGGCGTCGGTATTGAGCACCTCGATGGTCTGGCCCGACATCGAAGTGACGATATCACCGGGGCGCTGGGCATGACCGTCGACGGCATTTTCGACCAGTCCGATGATACCGACGACATTGGCTTTCGCCTTGCGGGCCGCCAGCGCATGCATCAGGCCGGTAACGGCGGCGGCACCGCCCATGTCGCCCTTCATATCCTCCATGCCCGAGGCCGGCTTTATGGAATTGCCGCCAGTGTCGAAAGTGACGCCCTTGCCGACGAAGGCGATCGGGCTGTCCTTCGGCTTGCCGCCGTTCCACTGCATGATCGCCATGCGGGCGCCGCGCGGCGATCCTTGCGCGACACCGAGCAGCGAGCCCATGCCGAGCTTCTTCATTTCCTTCTCAGCCAATATCTCGACCTTGACGCCTAGTGCCTCGAGGTCCTTGGCGCGGGCAGCGAACTCGACCGGCCCAAGCACGTTTGCCGGTTCGTTGACGAGGTCGCGCGCCAGTAGGACGCCGTCTATCACCGCCTCGGCATCGGCGAAGGCCTTCTTCGCAGCGGCCGGATCGGCGGTGTGGATGGTCACCTTGACCGGCTTCTTCGGCTCTGCCTTGCCGTCGTCCTTGTCCTTCCTGGTCTTGTACTTGTCGAAGGAATAGCTGCGCAGGAGAATGCCCGCGGCAAGGCTTGCCGCGTCTTTCGCGCTCGGCGAGGCGCCGACCACATCGAGGACCACCGCCACTTCGGTCGCCTTGCGCAGCGACGCGGCAACGGTGCCGCCAAGCTTCAACCACGCATATTCGTCCAGTCCCGATACCTTGCCGGCGCCTATCGCCACCAGTCTGTCGAGCGATGCTCCCTGCGGCGCCAGAACTTCCACCGTGCTCGCGAACTTGCCCGTGAACTCAGCCACGGGAAAGGCCCGCTCCAGTGTCTTGCCGGGATCACCGGCCTTGGCGACGTCGCTCAGGCCGCCCTCATCCGCCGCGAGCACGAAGACCGTGCCCTTCTTGTTCACCGCGCTCTGGGACCCGGAAAATTTGGCGAAGGCGATCGACGGTCTTTGATTCATCATGTCCTGCTTTCAGGGAATGCGCGACTTTTGGGGAAGCGGTTCGAAACGATGCGCGACATTTGGTCGTTTTCCGGCATTTGGCAAGACTTTGCCGAATTGGCATCCCATATGACCTATGGAATCGATGACGATTCGTCGCGGCACGGCCCCGCTTTTTGCCGCAACCTGTTGTTAACCATCGATGTTCGCCCTTTCTTATCCATTCCCGCCGACACTCCGCCCAGCCGGGGGGCGTGATGTGGGACAGAACCCGGATAGACCATCTGATGAGCCAGTTGTGCAGGCGCTGCCGGACAGCTACCTTGTTCGGTGGCATGATGCCGTTCGAAAAAATCGAGAAAAGCCTTCATGAAGGTCGTTGAACGCTACATCATGCGCCGCGCTTTCGTGGTCTTCATGGCCGCACTTGTGTGGACGCTGGCGATCGTATGGACGACGCAGGTGCTGGCAAAGATCGACCTGGTCACCGACAGCGGCCAGTCGGCGCTCACCTTCTTCGAAGTCGCCGCCCTCATCCTTCCGTCCATCATCCCGATCGTGGTGCCTTTCGCGCTGGTGGTAGCGGTCGCACAGACACTCAGTGTCATGAATTCGGATTCCGAACTCGCCGTCGTCAACGCCGCGGGGGCCTCGCGCTGGACGATCGTGCGGCCGATCATGTTGCTGGCGCTCGCCGCCGCCGTTTTTTCCTTTGCCGTCGACAACGGCATCGACCCTTACGCACGGCAGAAGAACCGGGCCCTGGTGGCGTCGTCGCGCGCGGATCTGTTGTCGCTGATCATCCAGGAAGGCACCTTCCGCAAGATTGACGACGGGTTGTTCCTGCAGATTGGCGAGCGCCTTCCGAACAATCGGCTGGGCGGCATTTTCGTCGCCGATTCGCGCGAAGAAGGCGTCAACCTCGTCTACTACGCCAAGACCGGAAGCATCATCGAACGCGGCGGTGAAAAGGTGCTGATGATGAATGACGGCGTCATCCATCGCAAAACGCTGACCGGCGATCTCTCCGTCATCCGCTTCACCTCCTATGCCTTCGACATGTCGGCCTTCATGGCGGCGGCTTCGGCGGTGACGCTCCTGCCCAAGGACCAGACGACGCAGTACCTGCTCAACCCGGGCGCCAACGACAAGTATTATCAGCAGAACCCCTACGAATACCGGGCCGAAGTCAACCAGCGGTTCTCGGAATGGACCTATTCCATGGTTTTCGCGCTGATCGCGCTTGCGGTCGCCGGGGATGCGCGCTCGCACCGCGAGGCGCGCGTCAATCCGCTGATCACGGCGATCACGATATCGCTGTTCGTGCGTTGGCTGGGCTTTTTTGCCGCCAGCAAGGCGGATGAGGTCCCGCAATATGCGTATATGGTCTATGGCGTGCCGATCGTGGCTTCCGCGGTGGCGATCTGGTTCATCGTCTCCAACCGGACACTGGAACTGCCCGTGACCTGGGCGGACTGGATGACAAACTTCGCCACGCGCATCGCTGACAGCTGGAATGCTTTCAAATTGCGTTTGTCCAGGCGCGGCGCATCAGGGCAAGGGGTCGGCTGATGGGCTGGACACTGGGCCGCTACTTCTTCTTCCGCTATGTGACGATCACCATCTGGTTCTTCATCGGCCTCCTGGCATTGGTGTTCCTGATCGATTTCACCGAGCTGTCCGGACGCACCACCGGCCTGCCCGGCTTCACCTACGGCACGGCGGTAGCCATTTCAGGCCTCCGTATGCCGATGATCATGCTGCAGACGGTGCCGTTCGTCGGTCTCTTCTCGGCGATGGCGACGCTGGTATCGCTGAACCGGCGTTACGAGCTGGTCATCGCGCGTTCCGCCGGTGTTTCCGCCTGGCAGTTCCTCTTGCCCTGCTGTGTCGGAGCCTTGCTGTTCGGCGTCCTGTCGGTTGGCGTCATCAATCCGCTCGCCGCGCACGCATTCTCCTGGTCCGAGCAGATCGAAACCCAGCTGCGTTCCGGCAAATCGAATACGGTCTCGGCCGATGCCGCGCCCTGGATCCGGCAGAAAACCAGTTCGGGGGACACCATCATCGGTGCGCGGGCCATCCTGAACCAGGGCCTGGAAATGGCCGACGTCGTGTTTTTCATTCTCGACCCGCAAGGCAACATCGTCGCGCGCAAGGACGCCACCCGTGCCTTCCTGCGCGACGGCTATTGGGAATTGCAGGACGTCAAGACGTTCCAGAACGGCACGATCCAGGTATTGGCAACCGATCGCGTACCGACCAATTTGAAGCCCGAATTCGTGCAAGAGCGGCTGGCGCGCCCCGAAACCATCCCCTTCTACGACCTGCCCGGAAAGATCGAAGTTGCCCGCTCCTTCGGCCTCAAGGCAAATGCCTTTGCCATGCAGTTTGATTCGCTCGTGGCGTTGCCGTTCCTGCTCGTCGCCATGACGCTGATCGCGGCAACGGTTTCAATGCGATTTGCCAGGATGGGACAGTCGGCGACGATGATTCTGGGTGGCATCATCGCTGGCTTTCTGCTTTATGTCGTTTCGGTGTTGGTAAAGGCATTCGGCGTGGCGGGATTCGTGCCGACTGTCGTAGCCGCCTGGGTACCGGTCATGGTGGCTATGTTCTTCGGGGTGACTTTCCTGCTATACAAGGAAGACGGCTAGTGAGGGAGGCGTTTTTGCCCAGCAACAGGCAGGCCGGTTTGGCGCGCCTCTATGCGGCGACCGCCTTGGCGTGCGTGCTTGCCTACGCCGTTCCGGCACCGGCGCTCGCGCAGGACGTCGGCGACATGGCGACATCGGTTCCGTCCGGCTCGCAAATGCTGCTGGCGGCAGATACGCTGGTCTATAACAACGACAACCAGACCGTGACCGCCGTTGGCGGCGTGCAGATCGACTATGGTGGCAATCGCCTTGTCGCCCAGCGGGTCGAGTACAACCGCAACACCAAGCGGATGGTGGCGAGCGGCAACGTCGAAGTCATCAACAGCGACGGCACCAAGATCAATTCGCAGCATATCGACATCACCGACGACTTCGCCGACGGCTTCGTCAACGCGTTGCGGGTCGAGACCATCGACAAGGCCTATTTCGCCGCCGAAAGCGCCGAACGCATGGGCGGCGTGCTGACCACCTTCCACAATGGCGTCTACACCGCCTGCGAGCCGTGCGAGGATAAGCCGGACAAAGCGCCGACCTGGCGCGTCAAGGCCAAGAAGATCATCTGGAACGGCGAGAAGAAGACGGTTCGCTTCGAGAATGCGAATTTCGAGTTCTTCGGTTTTCCGCTTGCCTATCTGCCTGCATTCGAAATTGCCGACCCGACGGTGAAGCGCAAGAGCGGCTTCCTGATCCCGAGCATCATCTACAAGAGCGATCTCGGCGTCGGCGTGAAAGTCCCCTATTATCTCGCATTGGCGCCGACCTACGACCTGACCGTCACCGGCACCGGCTATACCAGGCAGGGCTTCCTCGGTGAGGCCGAGTGGCGTCAGCGCTTCGACAATGGCGAGTACAGCTTGAAGATCGCCGGGATACACCAGCAGAATCCCGACGCCTTCCTCGACACCACTGCCTTCCCATCCAGCTCTGGCCACAACGTCAATTCGGGCAGCGCCGGCGATCCCAACAAATTCCGCGGCATGATGGGTACCCAGGGGCAGTTCGCCATCAACTCACGCTGGAACTTCGGCTGGGACGTGCTGCTGCAGACCGACAAGAACTTCTCGAACACCTACGGCATCGACAAGTATAATAGCAGCGTCCACCAGTCGTCGGTCTACTTGACGGGTCTCAACGGCCGCAACTATTTCGACGTGCGCGCCATGCATTTCGATGTGCAGGAAGATACGCCTGACGACAACGCCTCTGCGCGAAGCGGACAACAGCCCTGGGTGCTGCCGTCGCTCGACTACGCCTATATTCCTGATGCGTCGGTGGCCGGCGGCCAGCTGTCGCTCAATGTCAACGCGCGTGTCATCCGCCGCGACGAGCTCGATGACACGTTCTCCACCCCCACACAGCGTGTTCCCGGTATCGAAGGTGAATCGGGCCGTCTCACCGCCGAGGCCGAGTGGAAGCGGAGCTTCGTCACCGATGGCGGGCTGGTGCTGACACCATTGCTCGCGCTGCAGGGCGACGTCGACTATCTCAACGCGTCGTCGGCTTCGCTAGACGCCGTCAACCAGATGGCGGCAAATTTGGGCGAGCAGGCCGATATGCGCTCGTCATTTGCCCGTTACATGGCAACCGCGGGCCTCGAGATGCGTTGGCCGGTGCTGTTTTCCATGGCCAGCGGGTCCAGCCACGTGATCGAGCCAATGGCGCAGGTCTTCATGCGCCCGAACGAGCAATATGTCGGCGGCCTCTCAGTGCCCAACGAAGACGCCCAAAGCATGGTCTTCGATGCGACCACCTTGTTCGAACGCGACAAGTTCTCCGGTTACGACCGCGTCGAAGGCGGTTCGCGTGCCAATGTCGGCTTCCGCTATTCCGGCTCGTACAACAATGGCTGGGGCACTAATGCCATTTTCGGCCAATCCTATCAGATTGGCGGCGAGAACTCGTTCGCCGCGCCGGATCTGGTGAATGTCGGCGCCAACTCCGGCCTCGACACGACCAAGTCCGACTATGTCGGCCTCTTCGGCATCAACAGCCCCAACGGCTTCGCGGCCTCGGTCAGCGGCCGTTTCGACGAACAGAGCTTCGAGGTCCGCCGCGCCGAGGTGAAGGCCGCCTATTCCGGCCTGCCTGTGTCGCTGAGCGCCAAATACGCCTTCATCCAGGCTCAGCCACTGTACGGCTTCACCACCGACCGCCACGAGGTCACGCTTGGTGCATCGACGCATCTCGCCGAAAACTGGCGCGTCTTCGGCACAGGAACATACGACCTGCAGCAAAGCCTGCTGGTCAAGGACGGTGTCGGCTTCGCCTACAACGATTCCTGCTTCACTTATCTGATGACCTACTCGCAGTCGCGCGATCTGAACACCAGGGAGGTGTCGCAGACCATCGGCTTCAATCTGTCGTTCCGCACCCTCGGCGAATTCGGCTCGTCGACCAGTGCCATCGACACGATCCAGTAACAATCGGCGACATCGTTTCGCCGCATAGGGCTGGCACGGATTTCGCGCACCTGGAAAGATGAAATTGGGCGGGACCGGGATAGAATTGGGATACCAACGATGAGGAAATACCTCTTTTCAGCAGGTTTAGCGTTGCTCGTGGCGGCGACGTCCGTGTCGATCACCGCAATGACGCCGCCGGCTTTCGCCAGCGAGATCAAATACGTCGTCAACGACGTTCCGGTCACCAGCGGCGACATCGCCCATCGCGCCGCCTTCCTGAAGCTGCAGCGCAAGAAGGGCGATGCCGGCCAGGAAATGATCGACCAGACGCTGCGTATGGCCGAGGCCAAGCGGCTTGGCATCCGCATCAGCGACGCACAGGTCGAGGCGGCGTATCAGCGCTTTGCCTCGAGCAACAAGATGCAGCTGAGCCAGCTTGACGGCGTCATGGAGAAGTCAGGCGTCACCAAGAGCCACTTCAAGGAATTCATCCGCGCCCAGATGGCCTGGAACCAGGCTTTGAGCGCGCGCTACCGTTCCGGCGACGGCACCGGTGCCGTCAGCGAGCAGGATCTCGTGAGGAAGATGCTCGAAAAGGGCGGCGCCAAACCGAGCGCCACCGAATACATGCTGCAGCAGGTCATCTTCGTGGTGCCGGCGGCTGAACGCAGCGCGACGCTGGGCAAACGCAAGCGCGAGGCCGACGCCATGCGCGCCCGCTTCAACGGCTGTAACACGACGCGCGAATTCGCCAAGGGCTTGATCGACGTCACCGTTCGTGATCTGGGCCGGGTGCTCGCGCCGCAGCTGCCGCCGGACTGGGCCGAGCAGATCAAGGCGACCAAAGTCGGCGGCGCCACCGCCACGCGCGAAACCGAACGCGGCGTCGAATTCATCGGCATCTGCTCGTCGCGCGAAGTGTCCGACGACAAGGTCGCCCAGATGGCGTTTCAGGCCGAAGGCTCCGGCGGCGACAAGGATGCCGACGCGCTCAGCAAGAAATATGTCGACGAGCTGAAGGCAAAAGCCCGCATCGTCAAGCGCTGACGTGAGCAACGCAGTGACTGCGCTCGCGTTGAGCGCCGGCGATCCGTCCGGCATTGGGCCGGAGATCGCCATCGCCGCCTTTATGGCGCGCGAAGCTGCCGCCCTGCCCCCCTTCTACCTGCTCGCCGATCCGGCGCTGATCGCCTCCCGGGCGCGCCTGCTCGGCATTTCGCTGCCGGTCGTCGAAACGACATCAGCGCAAGCGGCGCAGGTCTTTGCCCGCGCCTTGCCGATCGTCCCGCTAGCCGCCGGCTGCATCGACAGCCCCGGCCGGCCGGATCCGGCCAATGCGGAAGCCACCATCGAGGCCATCGACCGCGCCGTCGCCGATTGCCTTGCCGGCGAAGCCTCGGCCGTGGTCACCTGCCCGATCGCCAAGAAGCCGCTCTACGATGCGGGCTTCCGCTTTCCCGGCCACACCGAATATCTGGCGCATCTGGCGGCCCGGCACAGCGGCGTCGAGGCGATGCCTGTGATGATGCTGGTAGGACCCGACCTGCGCACCGTTCCCGTCACCATCCACATCGCGCTGGCCGAGGTGCCGAAGGCACTGACCACCGAACTGATCGTCGCCACCGCGCGCATCACCGCCGCCGACCTTACCGGCCGCTTCGGCATCGCCAAGCCGAGGCTGGCGATTGCCGGGCTCAACCCACATGCCGGCGAAGGCGGCGCCATGGGCCTCGAGGACGAGCTGATCGTGCGCCCGGCGGTCGACATCCTGCGTGCCGAAGGCATCGATGCTTTCGGCCCTTTGCCGGCCGACACGTTGTTCCATGTCCGGGCGCGGGCGGGCTACGACGCGGCCCTTTGCATGTATCACGACCAGGCGCTGATCCCGGCCAAGGCGCTGGCTTTCGACGAGGCGGTCAATGTCACGCTCGGCCTGCCCTTCATCCGCACCTCGCCCGACCACGGCACGGCCTTCGACATCTCCGGCAAGGGTGTGGCGCGGCCCGACAGCTTGATAGCGGCGCTGAAGCTTGCCCGGCGGCTGGCCGACACGAACACGAAGGCAATCGCCGTATGAGACCTCGGGCATGAGCATCGACGGGCTGCCGCCGCTTCGCGAGGTGATCGAGCGTCATGGGTTGCAGGCGAAGAAGGCGCTCGGCCAGAATTTTCTGCTCGACCTCAACCTCACCGGCAAGATCGCGCGCACCGCCGGCGACTTGTCCGATGCAACAGTGATCGAGGTCGGTCCTGGCCCCGGCGGGCTGACCCGCGCCTTGCTTGCCAATGGAGCGCGCCATGTGATCGCCATAGAGCGCGACGAACGTTGCCTGGCTGCTCTTGCCGAAGTGTCCGATCATTATCCCGGCCGGCTGGAGGTTGTTTCCGGCGACGCGCTGAAGACGGATTTCGCAGGCCTTGCCCGTCGAGCGACCGGGGGCTCGGTAAAGATCGTGGCCAACCTGCCCTACAACATCGGCACGGAGCTGCTGGTGCGCTGGCTGACGGTCAGCGACTGGCCGCCTTTCTACACCTCGATGACTTTGATGTTCCAGCGCGAGGTGGCCGAGCGCATCGTCGCGCCCGCCGGCAGCGACAGCTATGGCCGGCTGGGGGTTCTTGCCGGCTGGCGGACGGAGGCGAGGATCGCCTTCGACGTACCGCCACAGGCATTCACGCCGCCGCCAAAGGTCACCTCCTCGGTGGTGCATCTGGTGCCGCGCCCGACGCCCCTGCCCGCCGAGGTGAAAAAACTCGGCCGCGTCACAGAAGCCGCCTTCGGCCAACGTCGCAAGATGCTGCGGCAAAGCGTGAAGAGCCTCGGCGGCGAAGCCCTGCTCGAACGCGCCGGCATCGATCCGACACGCCGCGCCGAGACGCTCAGCGTCGAGGAGTTCGTGCGGCTGACCAATGCGGTGTAAGAAGCTGCCGATCTCCCCCTTGAGGGGGGAGATCGGCGCTTCACCGCCTCAGCCAGTCTTCTCGTCCAACAGTCCAGAGACGAAATCGAACAGGCCTGGCCGGCGGTCGCGTCTTAGCCGCTCGGCGACGACGATACCGCGAACTTCGGCGAAGGCGCGGTCAAGGTCGTCATTGACGATGACGAAATCATATTCCTTCCAGTGCTCGATCTCGTTGCGGGCGTTTTTCAGCCGCGTCTCGATCACCGCCTCCTGGTCTTCAGCGCGACGTTTCAGCCGCGCCTTCAACTCCTTCATCGATGGCGGCAGGATAAAGATCGAGACAATGTCGGCGCGCATCTTCTCCTTGAGCTGCTGGGCACCTTGCCAGTCGATGTCGAACAGCATGTCGCGCCCCTCGGACAGCGCCAATTCGGCCGGTTCGCGCGGTGTCGCATAGCAATTGCCATGCACCTCGGCCCACTCCAGCAGTGCGTCGGAATCACGAAGCCGCTCGAATTCGCGCATCGTCCGAAAATGATAGTGGACGCCTTCGATCTCGCTTCCGCGGCGCGGCCTGGTGGTGACCGAGACCGACAGTTCGAGGCTGGAATCGCTTTCCAGAAGATTGCGCGCGATCGTCGACTTGCCGGCGCCGGATGGCGACGACAGGACGAGCATCAGGCCCCGGCGGCGAATGCGGGACCCCAAATCCTTGGCAACCATCGGCTACTCCAGATTCTGGATCTGTTCACGAAATTGGTCGACCACCGCCTTCAGGTCCAGGCCGATCGCGGTGACGGCTGCGGCATTCGATTTGGAACACAGCGTATTCGATTCGCGGTTAAATTCCTGTGCCAGAAAATCGAGCTTGCGACCGACCGCACCGCCGCCCAGCAGCAGAGCCCGGCCGGACGCGACATGCGTTTTCAGCCGGTCGATCTCTTCGCGAATATCGGCTTTGGTGGCCAGGAACGCCGCCTCCATGTGCAGTCGGGTGGCATCCAGATTGGCGGAAGCGTCCATCAGCAGCCTGACCTGCTCGGCGATGCGTTCGCGAATCACCGTCGTCTCGCGGGATGGATCCGCCTCGGCTCGCAGCGTCAGCACCTCGATCGCGTCGATATGACCCGACAACAGCAAAGCCAGCGCGGCTCCTTCGCCCTGACGTGCCTGTTCGAGCCCGTTCAAGGCCACTTCGAGCGCGACCATGATCGCGGCATCGAGCGCGGCCCTCGCCTCCTCGGTTTCGACGGTTTCAGGAATGTCGAGCACGCCGCGCAGCGAAAGCAATCCATCTGACGTCGCCGCAGCAACGCCGAATTGCTCCTGCAGCCGTTTGGCGAGCCCAGCAAGGTCCTTCAGGAAGGCTTCGTTGACGACCGGCTGCGCCTGCGCGCCAACGGCACGGCCGATGGTCAGCGTCGCCTGGAAATTGCCGCGTGCAAAACGTTTCTGAAGTATCTGCCGGACAGCAGGTTCCAACCGTTCGAAGCCTTGCGGCAGCCGCAGCCGTACCTCGACGCTCTTGCCGTTGACGGACTTGACCTCCCAGGCGATCGAAGTGCCTTCGTGCTCGGCGACGGCACGTGCAAAACCGGTCATGCTCTGCAAATTCATATCGCCCACACGTCCCTGGCACATCGCCCTGAACCGGCTTTCCGGACAGGAGCGAGTGCGGCTTGAAAAAAGACTGCGCCGCAGGCGCGTCGAAATCGGACGCGCGGCGCTCTTCCAAATGTCAGGGCGTTGCCTGTCGGGCAACGCCTTTCTTCATTTACTGGGCAGCGCCCGCGTCACCGCCGCTGGCATCGCTGTCGCCGGTGCCAGTCGTCTTGGCGGCTTTGGCGGCTTTGGCGGCATCATCGGCCTGCTTCTTCAGCAACGCGCGATAGCGGGCGACATTCTCGTTGTGCTCGTCCAGCGTCGCGGCAAAGACGTGCCCGCCGGTGCCGTCGGCAACGAAATAGAGGTCGGCGGTTTTCGACGGATTGGCCACCGCCTCCAGCGCTGCACGACCCGGATTGGCAATCGGCGTCGGCGGCAAGCCATTGATCACATAGGTGTTGTAGGGAGTCTGTTTCTGGATGTCCGACTGGTAGATCGGCCGGTCCGCCGGCTTTCCCTTGCCGCCGAACAGCCCATAGATGATGGTCGGATCGGATTGCAGGCGCATGCCCTTGGCAAGCCGGTTCAGGAAGACGGCGGCAACTCGCGAACGCTCGTCACCCTTGCCCGTCTCCTTCTCGACGATCGAGGCCAGCGTGACGAACTCCTCGACGTTGGCCAGCGGCAGGTCAGGCGCGCGCCGCTCCCAGACATCGTCAACCAGCTTCTTCTGATCCGCCAGCAGCTTGTCGACCATCTGCTGGCGTGTCGCGCCGCGCGTGAAGCGCAGCGTGTCGGTGGCGAGGCTGCCCTCCGGCGGCGTGGTTGCCGGCATGTCGCCGCTCAAGGCAGTCTCCTCGGCGATGCGCTGCAATGCCTGGTCGACCGTCAGTCCCTCAGGAATGGTCAGCGAATACATCACCGACTTGCCGCTCTTCAAAAGCTCCATGATATCGCGCATGGAAGCCCTGGGCTTGATCTCGTACTCGCCGGCTTTCAGCGCGGAATCATTGCCGAAGGCCCGCACGCCAAGACGGAATACCCGGGCGTCGCTGATCAGCCCCCGGCGTTCGAGCTGGTCGGCGATATCCTGGACGCCGGTGTTCGGCTTGACCAGGAAGGTGTCGCCATTAGCCGAAGGTCCGAGTTCGGTGAATTCCTGCTTGCCGAAATAGACCGCGACGCCGGCCGCCAGGACCACCAGCATCACCGAGGAGATGACGAAGTTCATGAACACGACGACCTGGCTGCGTGACGCACGCGAGCGCTTCGGCGGCGGCGTGCCAGCCTCCGGCCGCAACGCCTCGCTGGCCGTTTTCGGCACGATCGGGCCGGATGTCGGCGGCCGTTGCCCGAATTCTCCGTTGCCTGCCGGATTTGTGTTCATTTCGCCCTACCGTTTGATCGCCCAACGAATCCCCAGCGGCAGAGTAGGGGCGAATATGGCAAAATTGACGGCACGCCAAAGCGCCGCCCGGCAGCCGGACGATCAGCCATTGTAGCGCTGGAAGACCAGCGACGCGTTGGTCCCGCCAAAGCCGAAGGAATTGGACAGCGCCACGTCGATCTGGCGGGCACGCGGCTTGTTCGGCACCAGATCGATCGCGGTTTCGCGTTCCGGGTTATCGAGGTTGATGGTCGGCGGCGCGACATTGTCTCTGATGGCAAGGATAGAGAAGATCGCTTCGGCGGCACCCGCCGCTCCAAGCAGATGGCCGATCGACGACTTGGTTGACGACATCGAAATCTTCGATGCGGCATTGCCGACAAGCCGCTCGACGGCACCGAGCTCAATCGTGTCGGCCATGGTCGAGGTGCCGTGCGCGTTGATGTAGTCGACATCGGCCGGCGTCAACTTGGCCCGGTTCAGTGCCGCCGTCATGCAACGGAAGGCGCCATCGCCATCCTCGGCGGGCGCGGTGATGTGATGCGCATCGCCAGTGAGACCATAACCCGTCACCTCGGCATAGATCTTGGCGCCGCGCGCCCTGGCATGTTCGAGCTCCTCGAGCACGACAACGCCGGCGCCCTCGCCCATGACGAAGCCGTCGCGGTCGCGATCATAGGGTCGCGACGCCGTTTGCGGCGAATCATTGCGTTCCGTCGACAGTGCCCGGCATGCGGCAAAACCGGCGATCGACAGCCGCGTCACCGGCGCTTCGGCGCCACCGGCGACCATCACGTCGGCATCGCCCCACATGATCAACCGGGCAGCATCGCCAATGGCGTGCGCGCCGGTCGAACAGGCCGTGACGACGGCATGGTTCGGGCCTTTCAGCCCGTGCCGGATCGAAACCTGCCCGGAGACGAGATTGATGATCTGGCCCGGGATGAAGAAAGGGCTGATGCGGCGCGGGCCGCGCTCCTTGAGGATCATCGCGTTCTCGGCGATGCCCTCGATGCCGCCGATGCCGGAGCCGATCAGGACGCCGGTGGCACACCGCTCTTCATGCGTCTTGGGTTCCCAGCCGGAATCCTTCAGCGCCTCGTCGGCGGCGGCAATCCCATACAGGATGAAGTCGCCGATCTTGCGCAGTTCCTTCGGCTCGAGCACGGCCTCCGGATTGAAGGTGGCATTGCTGCCGTCACCACGCGGAATGACGTGGGCGATCTTGCAGGCAAGATCCTCCACCTCGAACTCAGTGATGCGCTTGGCAGCGCTGCGGCCGGTCAGAAGTTCCTTCCAGCTGTGCTCGAAGCCCATGCCGAACGGCGACAGCAACCCAAGGCCCGTGACGACGACACGCCTCATCGCAGGTCCTCCCCGGTGATGACTGCGGAAAGCGTCAGGCCGAAGCCTTGTCGATGTACTTCACGGCATCGCCAACGGTCAGGATGGTCTCAGCCGCGTCGTCGGGAATCTCGACGCCGAATTCTTCTTCGAACGCCATGACGAGTTCGACCGTGTCGAGGCTGTCGGCGCCCAGATCATCGATGAAGCTCGCCTGCTCCGTCACTTTGTCGGCATCGACGCCAAGGTGCTCGATGACGATCTTCTTGACGCGCTCTGCGGTGTCACTCATTTGGGCATCCTCGTCTTTTGTTTGTCTGTCTTCGTTAGCGGGCAGAATGCCGCTAATCAAGCTGAAAGATGGTCCTGCCGGAAACGCAACGACTACGAACCGGTTTTTGCCCGAACCGCCAGGTTGCGGGCCGCATTACACGAAAAATAGCTGAGGTCCAAGCCGAAATGGTCTCTTTTCACAACCCGCCGGCGTTGCTGCCGAACCTCGTCAGATCATCGCCATGCCGCCATTCACGTGGATGGTCTGGCCGGTGACGTAGGCAGCTTCGTTGGAGGCGAGATAAGCGACGGCGGACGCGACTTCAACGCTGGTGCCCATGCGCCGCGTCGGGATCGCCGCCATGATCGCCTCTTTCTGCTTGTCGTTGAGCTTGTCGGTCATCGCCGATTCGATGAAGCCCGGGGCGACGCAGTTGACGGTGATGTTGCGGGTGGCGATCTCCTGTGCCAGCGATTTGGAAAAGCCGATCATGCCGGCCTTTGAGGCGCAATAATTGGTCTGGCCGGGATTGCCGGTGACGCCGACCACCGAGGTGATGTTGATGATGCGGCCATGGCGGCGGCGCATCATCGGATGGGTGAGTTCGCGGGTCAGCCTGAACACGGCGGTCAGGTTGACTTCGAGCACGGTGTCCCAGTCGGCATCCGACATGCGCACGAACAACCCGTCCTTGGTGATGCCGGCATTGTTGACCAGGATGTCGACGCCTTCGAGATCGGCCTCGGCTTTCTGGCCGAGCGCCTTGACCTCGTCACGGTTCGACAGGTTGGCCGGGAACAGCTTGACCCGGTCGCCAAGCTCGCTGGCCAGCGCTTCCAGTTTCTCGACGCGGGTGCCATGCAGGCCGACGATCGCGCCCTGCGCATGCAGCATCCTGGCGATCGCCTCACCGATGCCTCCCGATGCGCCGGTGACGAGCGCCTTGCGGCCAGTCAATTCGAACATGTCTTTTCCTTCTCTCAAACCGGATAACGGTTATCTGTAGACATCACAGCCCCAGAAGTCGTCGCCTTTCATAATACCTTCCTCGCCGCTCCTGATCCGTGCCAGCACCTCGGCGGCAAGGTAGTAGTCTTCTACGTCCTCAAGGCCGCGCTCAATGAACTCACGCATATGATAGGCTTTGCTGCGCCCAGTCTTGGACGCGAGAACATCCAGGCGCAGCCTGATCTCAGGAGAAAGACGGATCGATGTGGACATGCCGCACCTTAGTTGCGATGCACGTATTCATGTGGCCGCGCATCAGCGAATTCAAGTCAAGCCGTTCAACCAAGCGCCGCCAACGCCGCCTCGACCTCAGCCGCGGAGCCGACCGACGCGGTGGCAATGTCGCGGTTGATGCGCCGCGCCAATCCTGAAAGCACCTTGCCGGCGCCGATTTCGTAAAGCGTGGTGATGCCGTTCGCGCCGAACCACTCCACCGTCTCGCGCCAACGCACGCGGCCGGTTATCTGTTCGACCAGGCGGCGGGCGATCTCGTCCGGATCGCTGGTCGGGCTAACCGTGACATTGGATAGGACGGGAACCACCGGCGAATTCTTTGTCACGCCGGCCAGGGCTTCCCGCATGACGTCGGCCGCGGGCGCCATCAGCGCGGAGTGGAAAGGCGCGGAAACCTGCAGCATCAGCGCTCGCTTGGCGCCCTTTTCCGTGCACAGTTTCGCCGCCAGTTCGACCGCAGCCTTGGTTCCGGAAATAACCAGCTGACCGCCGCCATTGTCGTTGGCGATCTGACAGACCGACCCTTTGGATGCCTCGGTGCAGGCTGCTTCGACATCGGCCTGTTCCAATCCGATGATCGCCGCCATGGCGCCCTCGCCGGCCGGCACCGCCGCCTGCATGGCATTGCCGCGTATGCGCAGCAACCGGGCGGCATCGGCAACCGAAACGAAGCCAGCAGCGGCCAACGCCGAATATTCGCCCAGCGAATGACCGGCGACATAGGTGACCTTGCCTTTCAGCGAGAAGCCGCGCGATTCCAGCGCCCGGACCACGGCCAGGGACACCGCCATCAGTGCCGGCTGCGCGTTTGCGGTCAGCGTCAACGCCTCTTCCGGCCCTTCCCAGATCAGCTTCGACAAGTTCTCACCAAGTGCGTCGTCGACTTCCTGGAAGACCCTGCGCGCTTCGGGGAAGGCGTCGGCGAGATCCTTGCCCATGCCGACCGCCTGGCTGCCTTGTCCGGGAAAGGTGAATGCGACGGCCATGCGAGGGCTCCCAAGGGCTGGTTTTGCTTGCCTGAAGACGGGTTTTTCTTGCCTGTGAGGCATGGCGGGGCGCCAAGTCAAGCCCGGTTCGACCCTGCCCGACGGCCGCCTCATCCGCCGAGTGCCTGTTCCGAAAGGCTTTTTGGCGATCACTCCTGATGAAAACCGCTCACGATTCGTTTGCTGGCTCTTCTTATTTTGGCCACAGGCGCTAGCTTTGCGTGACAATTCCATGACAATCGAGTGACGTGTTTGTCGCTGGGTGGGGAAGTTTAAGTGGCAAAGAGTTACAAACGCGCCGGCAAGCCCGCGCCACAGTTCCTGGAAGACGACCCCTCCACCGGCTATCTGCCGGGCAGGAGATGGCCGGTCGTGCGCTATGGGCTTGTCAGCCTGGCGATCGCGGCTGTCCTGGTGTTTGCGATCGAACTGATCGTGCGCGGCGATTTTGCTGGCACCGTCTCCTTCTTCCTGCAGCCGCTGAAACCCGGCTGGACCACCATCGTCGTCTTCGCGCTGATCCTGATCGGCCTCGATGCGGTGCTCGGCCGCAGCCATCAGAGCCTGATGATCGTCGCGCCGCTGACGCTATCCCTTGCCTTCGTCGGCCACCAGAAGTCGCATTATCTCGGCGATCCGCTCTATCCCACCGATTTCCTCTATGCCCGCCAGATCTTCGCGCTGCTGCCGCTTTTGGTGCGCGACCGGCCGATGACCGCGCTCGCCATGGTCGTCGGCATCGTCGCCGGCCTGTCACTGCTCGTCTACGGCTGGCGGCTGTGGCGCCGCAAGGTTCCCGCGCTCAGCCGCAAGGGCCGCCTTGCCCGGCTGACGCTGGCCGTGCCGCTGCTCGCCTTCTTCGTTTCGATCATGGACTACGCCACCTTCTCCTGGACCAGGGATCGGCTGCAGATCATCCCGATCATGTGGGACCAGAAGGAAAACTATGCCTCCAACGGCTTTGCGCTGGCTTTTGCGCTCAATGTGCCGATGGCGCATGTCTCGGCGCCGCCGGGCTATTCCGACAAAGCGATCGCGGCGATCGGCAGACCTGATGTAACCGCCTCGGTGCCGGCCGAGAAGCCCGATATCATCATCGTCATGAGCGAATCCTTCTGGGATCCGACCAAGCTGCCCGGCGTCACCATCACGCCCGATCCGATCCCCAACGTGCGGGCGCTGCGCTCGGGTTCGATGTTCTCGCCGGAATTCGGCGGCATGACCGCCAACATCGAGTTCGAGGCCCTGACCGGCTTTTCCAACGCCTTCCTGCCGGCTGGCAGCATCCCCTATCAGCAATATGTGCGCACGCCGACGCCTTCGCTGGCAACCTTCCTCAAGAGCCAGGGTTACCGGGCGCGCGCCATCCATCCCGGCACCAACTGGTTCTGGAACCGTGGCGCGGTCTACGCCGATTTCGGCTTCAACGACTTCAAGTCGGAAGAGACGCTGCCGCCCATGCAAAAGCGCGGGCCGCTGGCATCGGACGCGGCGATGACCGACGAGATCATCAGCGAGGCCGACGCCAGCGACGAGCCAGTGTTCTTCTTTGCCGTCAGCCTGCAAAACCACGGTCCTTACGAGCCGAACCGCTATTACAATCCGACGCATACGGTGAAGGCGCCGATCAGCCAATGGGCGCGCGAATCGCTGCTTAGCTATGCCGAGGGTTCAGCCGATGCGGATCGCGGCCTTGAACGCCTGGTCGAATGGGCGAAGAAACGCTCCCGTCCCACCGTGATCGCCTTCTTCGGCGATCATCTGCCGCCGCTGGGGCCGGTCTACGTCGAAACCGGCTTCCTCAAGGACAATGTCGCGCCGCGCAAGGAAGCGTCGCCCGAGGCCGCCCTCGAACACCACGAGACGCCGCTGGTCATCTGGTCGAACCGCACCGGACCGGCTGAGCACATGGGTGCCGTCAGCCCAGCCTTCCTGCCCTATCATATCCTGAAAACGGCCGGGATCAGCCATCCCTACTACACCGGCTTCCTGGGCGAGATGAGCGAACGCTACCGTGTCGTCGACCGCAATCTTCTGTTGACGCCGGCTGGCGAAGCCACGCCCGATTGGGCGCGACAAAAGGAGATCGATCCGGCGATCCGCGATTTCCGCCTGCTGCAGTACGATATGATGTTCGGCAAACGCCACGCGGCACCCGACTTCTTCCCCGAAACGGTCGACAAGATTGTCGCCGCCCATACGAGTTGAGACCGCCTTTAGTTCGTCAATTGCAGCTTTGAGAACTTGTTGGCAATCTGCTGGAAGACGTCCGGCAATTTGGTCGGATCGTTGACTGCATAATAGCCGCTCGGATCAGAGGCGCAGGCGCTGTAAAGCGCACGGTTGGCTGCGGTGTCGGACTGCAGCACCATGGTGTAGATCTGCACGCCCTGGTCCTTCAATTGGGTGCAGACGCTTTTGGTCCAGCCATCGACGTTTCGTGCCGCCGTCGTCTGGTTATCCGATCCGAAACGGCCGCCGGCCAGATAGCCATATGATGTGTAGTCAGACTTCGTCGGCTGTTGGCCGGCGCCATAGACGACGTTCTCACCGTCGGTGAGCAACAGCACGATCTTGCTGATGCCGGGCGTCTTCCACGGCGCTCCATCGGTGTAGGGCGCGGCGGGCGACAGCACCCGCATACCCCATGACAGGCCCTCGGAGACATTGGTGCCCGCACCGTTCCACTCGGTCATCTGACTGGCTGCCTTGCGCAGCTTGTCGAAATCGTCGGTCAGGGGGACCACCGGGGTCGGACACGCACGGTTCGGGCCGATAGTGATGGGAGAGCCGGTCTCGGTGATGAGTTCCTTGGCGGGCGCAACATATTTGGCGATCTTTTCCCTGGCAGCCCTCTCATCGGGCGACAAAAGGTCGATGAGGTTGCCGAGCAGGTTGCTGAGATCGATGCCCAGAATGTTGATGCCCGACTGGGCAAGCCTGGTTTTGTCGCTGACATCGTTGAGGTAGGAGTTGTTGTAGTATTTGTCCGAATTGCCATAGGAGCCAGACGGCTTTTGGGCGTCTTCGGGATCATCCGGCGCAAAGTACGGCACGAACAGCGTGTCGGGCTTGGCCGTGTCGGGTGGCGTGTCAGAGATATTGTAAGCGCCTGGCCGCGCCTCGACACAACCCTTCCATCCGGTGCCATTCCATCCGGCATCGGTCCATCCGGTCTTCTTGAGCTGTTTGAAAAGCGCCATGTGGTTCGGTCGCTTGCCGTCGATGACGGGAAAATTGACGCCGTTGGTCGAGGACTTGCCGTCCATGTCGATCCAGGACGGATCGAAGCCGTCGCCATTGACGTTGACAGCGGTTACGAAAGGAACCAGCGAGGCGCGGATCTTGCGCGTCGGCGATTTCGCCGCTTCGAGCGTGTCGAGCAACGATTTTGTCGCCGTCCTCAACGCCGTCATGCGCGCGCCGGCCATCGAGCCGGTGTTGTCCAGCACCAGCACGACTTCGAGCTGGTTGTTCGATTCGACCGCCGAGGCATCGACGACGATGCGCTTGCTGTCGCCGAACAGGAAGGCGAAGTTGAGATTGACGTCCGCCGAGGCAACCGCCTTTGTCTTGACGAAGTTGACGCCCTTGTCGACAGTCAACGTCGCCTGCGCATTGCCGAGCTCGCCATGACCGACGATGTTGGCCTGGAAATAGCGGTTGAAAGCGTCATTGCGGGTGATGTCGAGATCGCCAAGGTGCGAGGAAGCAAGGTTTGCCGAATCGAGAGCGTTCTGCAAATTGCTCTTGGCCCGCATAAGGGTCGAGACATCGGTTGCGAAAGCGACAGCCGTCAGGATCACCGGCAAGCCCAGTGCCAGCACAAGCGTGAAATTGCCGCTCTTCGAGCGCCAGAATTTGTCGAGAAGCATCCTTACCCCCGGAAATGCTTGCCGCTTTTGTGCGGTCGTCCGGGCTTTTGCGCCTTCCATGATGAATCGACCGTTGACGGCTGGGCTTCAACTCCACACAACCTTCTAGTGTGGTTAAGACGTGGTTCCCGGAAACCACAACTTCCGCCGTTGCTGCTCCCTGATCGTCACGTGGGACACACGGGAATGCCGCTTGCCCTTGCTTTACGGTCGGATTGCTATATAGACGCCCGCAATCTGCCGGTCCTTGCTGGGGGCTGAACGGAGGGCCGGAGGTTTTTTAGAACCTTCGTGTGAAGCCGGAAGTGCTTCCGCCTCCCGTGTCTCCGCTCTCGACCGTCTCGTTATGCTCCTTTCTTCCCCCTGCCCCTTCGAGGGTTTGCGGGTCAGAGAAGTTGCAGAGGCTTTTGCCGCCGGGAACCGGGAGAGAAACGAAGAAAGGCATAAGACATAATGGCTCTTTACGAACATGTGTTTCTTGCCCGGCAGGACCTCTCGCAGCAGCAGGTCGATGCTCTTGTCGAACAGTACAAGGGTGTCATCTCCGCGAATGGCGGGTCCGTCGGCCGGGTCGAGAATTGGGGACTGAAGTCCCTCACCTACCGGGTCAACAAGAACCGGAAGGCTTACTACACGCTGATGGACCTGAATTGCCCAGCGGCCGCGCTCAACGAGATGGAGCGCCAGATGGGCCTGTCCGAAGACGTGCTGCGCTTCCTGACCATCAAGGTCGAGGCGCATGAGGAAGGCCCGTCGGCCATGATGCAGAAGCGCGAAGAGCGCTCGGAACGCGGCGGCTTCGGCGACCGCGACCGTGGCGATCGTGGCCCGCGCTCGTTCGGCGACCGTGATCGCGGCGACCGTGGCGATCGTCCGCCGCGCTCGTTCGGCGACGCTGGTGCCGATCGTGGCCCGCGCCGTCCGCGCGAAGGCTTTGAAGGGGGTGCAGAATAATGGTCGACATCAATCAGATCCCGACCCGGCGCCCGTTCCATCGCCGCCGCAAGACCTGCCCGTTCTCCGGCGCCAACGCGCCCAAGATCGACTACAAGGACGTGCGTCTGCTGCAGCGCTACATTTCGGAGCGCGGCAAGATCGTGCCGTCGCGCATCACCGCCGTCAGCCAGAAGAAGCAGCGCGAACTCGCCAAGGCGATCAAGCGCGCCCGCTTCCTCGGCCTGCTGCCCTACGTGGTTCGTTAATAGCGCCAATGCGGGCGGCTCGCCGCCCGCTCTTCTCCCACGGCGACGGGCGCCGCAGGGTCGAACATCAAATCCCGGGTTGAGGTCAAAGACCTCTAACTGCCGCGACAGGCAGGACAGCGTCACCAGCGCCCCCGGGCGCTCAAGCTTCCTGACCTGTTCCAAGACATTCGGCGTCGATCTCATCGATCGATTGGCGCCCAACCGAAGGAACAAAACCATGGACGTCATTCTTCTCGAACGCGTTTCCCGCCTCGGCCAGATGGGCGACACCGTCAAGGTCAAGGACGGCTTTGCCCGTAACTTCCTGCTGCCGCAGGGCAAGGCGCTACGCGCCAACGAAGCCAACAAGAAGAAGTTCGAAGGCCAACGCGCCCAGCTCGAAGCCCGCAACCTCGAGCGCAAGTCGGAAGCGGCCCAGATTGCCGAAAAGCTCGACGGCAAGAGCTTCATCGCCGTTCGCTCCGCCGGCGAAACCGGGCAGCTTTACGGTTCCGTTTCGACCCGCGACATCGCCGATCTGCTGACGGCGGAAGGTTTCTCGATCAACCGCAACCAGATCCTGCTCAACCAGCCGATCAAGACCATCGGTGTCACCAATGTGGCGATCGCGCTGCATCCGGAAGTCGAGGTCACCGTCACGCTCAACATCGCCCGCACGGCCGACGAAGCCGAGCGCCAGGCCAAGGGCGAGACACTGACCACCGCCGAAGCCATCTATGGCGACGACATCAACGACAATGCCCGGCCGGAGAACTTCTTCGATCCGAACACCGAGTTCGAGGGCGGCGAAGACAACGCCTGATCACACTTCGCAAGACGATTGGAGCCATGGGCTGATCACGACTTAAAGCCAAGCTCCGATCACTTTGCCGTCATCCAGCCATGCTGGACCAATGCCCGGGTCTCTCGCCCGGGCATTTTTGTGCCAAATGGAACTTTTCGAACCCCTATATATTGTTGCAGATTACAGCGTCGCGCGTCCTTTGGCCGCGCAAAGCACGCTGTGCAACTTTGGTTCGGCGCAAGACCCCCGGCGAAATCGATACCGATTTTCGCGGTCACGCGCCAAGGCAGCCTGTCTGGCCGAGAGGGGACATTTGGTCATGAATATTCTGTTGAAGCGCGTTCTCGACCGCCTGGTGCGCACCGGCAATCTCAAGGTGACCGGCCCCAAGGGCTCGGCTGTGATTTTCGGCGACGGCAGCGGCGAACCGGTGCACATGCATATCAAGACGGCGCATGCCGAGCGCGCCATCACCTTCGATCCGATGCTGGCAGTGCCAGAGTCCTACATGGACGGCGAACTCGACATCCTCGAAGGCGGCGTGCTGGGCGTGATGCGCATCGCCTTCCAGAATATGGGCAGCGGCGGCATCGACGCCACCTGGTCGAAGGCCATCGAAGGGCTGCGCCACGCCTTCCGCCGCCTGCAGCAGATCAACACCGCCTCGCGCTCGCGCCGCAACGTGCAGCGCCACTACGATTTGTCGGGCGACCTCTACCGGCTCTTCCTTGACCAGGACATGCAGTATTCCTGCGCCTATTTCGAGCAGCCGGACATGACGCTGGACGAAGCGCAGGCCGCCAAGAAGCGCCACATCGCCGCCAAGCTCCGGCTGAAAGCCGGCCAGACGGTGCTCGACATCGGCTCCGGCTGGGGCGGGCTTGGCCTCTACCTCGCCAAAGCGTTCGACGTCGACGTGCAGGGCGTGACGCTGTCGACCGAGCAGCATGGCGTCGCCACCGACCGGGCGCACGCGCAAGGGCTGGAAAGCCGCGTGCATTTCGAGCTCAAGGACTACCGCGAACTCAACGAGCGTTTCGATCGCATCGTCTCGGTCGGCATGTTCGAGCATGTCGGCGTCAACCACTACCGTACGTTCTTCGACAAGAGCGCGACGCTGCTCAAGCCCGATGGCGTGATGCTGTTGCACACGATCGGTCGTTCCGGCGTGCCGTGGGCGACCAGCGCATTCATCCGCAAATACATCTTCCCGGGCGGCTATATCCCTTCGCTCTCGGAAGTCATGCCGGCGATCGAAAAGTCGGGCCTGGTCGTCACCGACGTCGAGATCCTGCGGCTCCACTATGCCGATACGCTGAAGCACTGGGGCGAGCGCTTCGCTGCCAACCGCGACAAGGCCAAGGCGATCTATGACGAGCGCTTCTGCCGCATGTGGGAATTCTATCTGGCGGCCTCGGAAGCCGCCTTCCGCTGGCAGGACCTGGTCATCTTCCAGATCCAGATCACCAAGAAGAACGATACGCTGCCGATGTCGCGCGACTACATGGCCAAATGCGAAAAGGCGCTCGAGATACGCGATATGGGGCATCGTGAAACGGCTCCCGTCAAAAAGAGCCCGACCGCCAAGCCGGCTCGTCGCCGCAAGGTTGCGGACCAGGAATAGCATTGCCGCTTGCCATTGCCGGCGCCTGCACTGAAAAAGGTCCCGTGACCGTCGCGGAACCTTTTTCATGACCTACGTTCTCTATGCCACCGCCGCTCTGGCCGAGATCGCCGGCTGCTTTTCGTTCTGGGCCTGGTGGCGGTTGGAAAAGTCACCGCTTTGGCTTCTTCCCGGCCTCGGCTCGCTTGCCCTGTTCGGCCTCCTGCTGGCGCTGGTCGACACGTCAGCCGCCGGCCGCGCCTACGCCGCCTATGGCGGCATCTACATTGCGGCATCGCTTGGCTGGCTGTGGCTGGTGGAGGGCGTGCGCCCCGACCGCTGGGATTTTGCCGGCGCGGCGCTCTGCATTGCCGGCGCTTCCGTGATCCTTCTCGTCCCGCGGGGCGCGTGAGATGGAGTTGCCGGCATCCCTTCGCCAAGGTGTCGAGCGCTTACTCGAAAACGTTCCGCTGGCGATACTCAAACAAGCGGCAAAAACGCTGTCCGACCGTTATCGTGCCGAATTGCGCGACGGCCGTCTGCACATGGCCGAGGATCTGGCGGTGAAAGCCTATCTGGCGACGCGGCTGCCGGCGACCTATGCCGCGATCCGCGCCAGTCTCGATGCGCTGAGCGATGCCAAGCCCGCCTTCCAACCCAAGAGCCTGCTCGATGTCGGCGCGGGTCCTGGTACTGCGCTTTGGGCCACGACTGAGCTGTGGCCCGATCTCGAACAGGCTGTGTTGTTCGAAGCCAGTGCGTCGGTACGCAAGGTCGGCGAGACACTTGCCGCCGGTGCGATTGCCGCCCAGACGAGGTGGCTGGCGGGTGATGCCACCATCGACCTTGCCGACATCGAGCCGGCCGATCTGGTCACTTGCGCCTATGTGCTCGATGAAATCGCTCCCGCATCACTGCCGAAGCTCATCGACCGGCTCTGGCAACTCACCGCCGACACGCTGCTTGTGGTCGAGCCGGGCACCCCTGCCGGCTGGCAGCGCATCCTTGCCATGCGCCGGCAGCTGATCGAGGCGGGCGCGCATGTGCTAGCGCCTTGCGCGCATCAGGCGCCCTGCCCGCTGGTCCAGCCCGACTGGTGCCATTTTTCCCGCCGCGTCGCCCGCTCGCGCCTGCATCGGCTGGCCAAGGATGCCGACGTGCCGTGGGAAGACGAGAAGTTCATCTATGTCGCGGCTTCTCGCGACGGACCCACATCACACCAAGCGCGGGTTCTTGCGCCGCCGAAGTCCGGCTCCGGCAAGGTTCTGCTTAAGCTTTGCCAGGACGACGGTACCGCCGCCGAGCGCTTGTTCACCAAGCGCGACGGCGCCGACTTCAAGCTCACCCGGCGGCTGGACTGGGGCGACAGGCTGGCTTCCGAATAGGCGGCCGTGGCGTTTCGAACCGCTCCGCAGAAAAATTTCGGAGCGATGTCGAATCCAGGCCGTGCCGTTCGACCATTGGCGTTCTCGAACCTTTCGAGACGCCAAGAGTGTCAAACGGCACCAGCCAACAGGAGAAACGCAATGAGCTATATCGCAGGATTTGTCGCCGCGGTGCCCGCCGCCAACAAGGAAGCCTATCGCAAGCATGTCGCCAAGGCGGCATCGGTGCTGAAGGAGTTCGGCACCACCCGGATGGTCGAGGGATGGGGCGACGACGTGCCCGGCGGCAAGATCACCGACTTCAAGGGAGCCGTGAAGGCAAAGCCGGATGAGGTCATCACCTTTTCGTGGCACGAATACGCGGACAAGGCGGCGGCGGACGCTGCCTATCAGACGATGATGAGCGACCCGCGCATGGCGGAGATCGGCGCGTCCATGCCCTTTGACGGCAAGCACATGATCATCGGCGGTTTCACGCCGTTCATCGACCTGAACACGACCGGCAAGACCGGCTATATCGATGGCTCGCTGGTGCCGGTGCCGGCCGCCAACAAGCAAGCCTACCTTGCCGTGGCGGCGAAGCAGGCCGCGGTGATCAAGGAACATGGCGCAACCCGCGTCGTCGAGGCGTGGGGCGACGATGTTCCCGATGGCGAGATCACCGATTACCGCAGCGCCGTGAAAGCGACGGGCGATGAGGTTGTCGTCTATGCCTGGGTCGAATGGCCGTCGAAGCAGGTGCGCGACGACGCCTGGAAGAAGGTGATTGCCGATCCGCGCATGTATGCCGACACCATGCCCTACGACAACCAGCGCCGGGTCCATGGCGGCTTCGCACCGATCCTCGACGCCTGATCCCAAGAACCCTAGTTTCGACAATCCTGGAAAAGGAAACCCACCATGCGTTATGCCTGTCTCATCTACTACCACCCCAAGACGCTGTTCGGCGGCAGCCCGCAAGCCAACGCCGTGCTGGCCGAATGCGCCGGATATGACGAGGTGCTCAGGGCCAGCGGCCACTTCGTAACCGCCGAGGCCCTGGTGTTGCCGGAAGAGGCGATGACCGTGCAGGTCCGCGACGGCAAGATGTCTTCGGTCGACGGCCCGTTCATGGAGACCAAGGAGATCCTGGGCGGCATCATCGTCATCGAAGCCCGTGATCTCAATGAAGCGGTGCGGGTGGCGAGCGGCCATCCGCTGGCAACGATCGGCTTTATCGAAGTCCGTCCGGTCGTCGACTTCAGCCAGCCGCCGCCGGTCCTGTGAGCACCGCCGGCCCGCGCGACGCCCTGGAGGCGGCCTACCGCAACGAGGCGAGGCGCGTGCTGGCGACCTTGATCCGCCTGCTCGGCGGTTTCGACGCGGCGGAGGAGGCCTTGCATGAGGCCTTCACTGCTGCCGCCGAACAATGGCCGCGCCAGGGTGTGCCGGCCAATCCCTATTCCTGGCTGGTCTCGGCCGGCCGCTTCAGGACGATCGATCGCTGGCGCCGGGAAGCGCGGCTGGCCGGGGCTCTGCCCGAGCTCACGGCTCTGGCCGAGCCGACACCGGAGCCAGCCATGCCGGAAGACATCCAGGACGATGAATTGCGGCTCATCTTCGTCTGCTGCCATCCGGCGCTGGCGCCGGATGCACGCATCGCCCTGACCCTGCGCGAAGTGGGTGGTTTGACCACCGAAGAGATCGCCCGCGCCTATCTGACGCCGGCACCGACCATTGCGCAACGCATCGTGCGGGCCAAGGCGAAGATCCGGGACGAGGCCATCCCTTACGAAGTGCCCGACCGCGACGACCTGCCGGCGCGGCTCGAGAGTGCGCTACAGGTGATCTACTTGATCTTCAATGAGGGTTACGCGGCAACCGAGGGGCCGGACCTGACGCGGGCCGATCTGTGCGCCGAGGCGATCCGGCTCGGCCGGCTGATGGTCGAACTGCTCGACCAGCCGGAGGCGCAAGGGCTGCTTGCCCTGATGCTGCTGCACGAGGCGCGGCGCGCGGCGCGGGTCAATGCCAGCGGCGACCTTGTCCTGCTGGAGGATCAGGACCGCACGCTGTGGGACCGTTCGCTGATCGCCGAGGCCGACGGCCTGATCGGTCGGGCGATCGCCTCGCGCCGCATCGGACCATATATCCTGCAGGCGGCCATTGCTTCCGTCCACGCCGAGGCGGCCGGCACGGCGGAGACCGACTGGGTACAGATCGTCGCGCTTTACGATGTACTCGGCCGCGTCGACCCCTCGCCGGTCGTGGCACTCAACCGCGCCGCGGCCATAGGCATGCGCGGCGGCCCGCAGGCCGGACTGGCGGCAATCGAGGCGGTCATGGGACAAGGCGGGCTGGACGGCTACCATCTGGCGCACGCGGCGCGAGCAGACATGCAGCGCAGGCTTGGCTTGACCGAAGCGGCAAGGACCTCCTACCGGCGGGCGATCGAGTTGACCCGGCAACCGGCGGAACGCCGGTTCATCGAGGGGCGACTCGGTCAGCTTTGAGCGGGATGGCTGCACAGGGCACCATTCTTGTTTTCCCGTTTTGTTCTCCCTGCGAATGCGCTACAATCGTTCTTTCGATTCGAGTCAATTGCGATTCTTTCCACCGAAAAAACTCGGCTGTGAATCGCGGGTATCAAAGCTGATTGGACAGGCACTGGTGCAGATAAGTCAGCATGGACTTGTCACGTTCTGATATCGAGAAGCCGGGATCGAAATCGGGGACATCATGGCAGAAGCAGCGCGAAAATTCGGCGTGGCGGAAACACCGCTTTATCGAGAAGCGCCAAACAACATCGAGGCCGAGCAGGCGCTGCTCGGCGCCATCCTCGTCAACAACGACGCCTTCTATCGCGTCTCGGACTTCCTCAAGGCCAGCCATTTTTACGAGCCGCTGCACCGCAAGATCTTCGAGGTGGCGTCCGAGTTCATCCGCATGGGTAAGGTGGCGACGCCGATCACGCTGAAAACCTTCCTGCCCGCCGACGAGAAGGTCGGCGACATGACGATGGCGCAATATGTCGTGCGGCTGGCGGTCGAGGCCGTCACCGTCGTCAACGCCACCGACTATGGCCGCGCCATCTATGACCTTGCCACACGCCGCGCGCTGATCACCGTCGGCGAGGACATGGTCAACATCGCCTATGACGCGCCGGTCGACATGGCGCCCGGCGAACAGATCGAGGACGCCGAACGCCGCCTGTTCGAGCTGGCCGAAAACGGCCGCTACGATGGCGGCTTCGAGAGTTTTTCCGATGCGTTGAAGAACGCCGTCGACATGGCCAGTGCGGCTTACATGCGCGACGGTCACCTGTCCGGCATTGCCACCGGCCTGCGCGATCTCGACCACCGCATGGGTGGCCTGCAGCCATCCGATTTGATCATCATCGCCGGCCGCCCAGGCATGGGCAAGACGTCGCTGGCCACCAACATCGCCTACAACATCGCCGCCGCCTATGAGCCCGCCCAGCAGGCCGACGGCTCGGTCAAGGCGGCCAATGGCGGCGTCGTCGGCTTTTTCTCGCTCGAAATGTCGTCGGAGCAGCTGGCCACCCGCATCATCTCCGAGCAGACCGAAATCCCGTCGTCGAAAATCCGGCGTGGCGATCTGACGGAGGCCGATTTCGGCAAGCTCGTCGCCTACACGCAGGAGAACCACAAGCGGCCGCTCTACATCGACCAGACGGGCGGCATCTCGATTGCCCAGCTCGCGGCGCGCGCCCGCCGCCTCAAGCGCCAGCGCGGGCTGGACCTGATGGTCATCGACTATATCCAGCTGATGCAGGGCTCGTCCGCCAAGGCGTCGCAGAACCGCGTCCAGGAAATCACCGAGATCACCACCGGGCTGAAGGCGCTCGGCAAGGAGCTTGGCGTGCCGATCATTGCCCTCTCACAGCTGTCGCGTCAGGTCGAAAGCCGCGACGACAAGCATCCCCAGCTGTCCGATCTGCGCGAATCGGGTTCGATCGAGCAGGACGCCGACGTCGTGCTGTTCGTGTACCGCGAGGAATATTACGTCAAGAACAAGGAGCCGGAGAAAGGCACGCCCGAGCACCTCGCCTGGGAAACGAAGATGGTCGAGGTCCAGGGCAAGGCCGAAGTGATCATTGCCAAGCAGCGCCATGGACCGACCGGCACCGTCAGCCTTGCCTTCCAGGGCGAGTTCACCCGCTTCTCCGACCTTGCCGAGGAGCATCATTTGCCGGAAAGGTTTGAGTAGCTTTTTTTGGTTTCGGAGCAGCCGGTTGGATTTCAGCGATATCTATCAGAGGATAAAATTTGAAGCGTATGAAATCTCTGAGGAAGAACGCTCTCAACTTACCGACTATTTGAAATCCGCAGGGTCGGCTTATCGCTTGGAATCCAACGCAGCGATATTGGTGTTTTGCTACTCGAGCGAACCGACGGCTGAGAATGTTACATTGGTAAGGAAATTCCTAGCAAAGGATGCTGTCGACTATTCTCGAAGCGCGGCAGTAGCTGGTCTTTATCGAGTTTGGAAATTGGGAGCGGCCGCTGACATCAACGATCTGCTGGGCTTTTTGGCTCTTTCGTTGGACGAATCTCGACACGACACCTCTCTGGCAGCGATCGGGTGCGCTTTCCTTTTGATGCATCGGCTCAATGATCGTCGCCTCTCTACTGCCCTTATGAGATTGCTAGAGACGTTGCACGATGAACTCAGGCGAGAGAACGACTTCGTGATCAGATTATTCATCCACGCGTGTTGGTCAGCATACGACAATTGGGCTCTCAACAACGGACAGCGCCGCACGCACTTCGACGCGATCGAAGAGGCTTTGCCGGTTTATTGGGATCGCCAGAAATACCTTTTGGAACCGATAAACTGATGGCCAAATCGCGCGTACAATTCATCTGCCAGAGTTGCGGATCGGTGCATCAGCGCTGGGCCGGCAAATGCGATGCCTGCGGCGAGTGGAACACGCTGGTCGAGGAAGGCACGTCCGGCGGCATCGGCTCCGGTCCGGCCAACACGCGCAATGCCCGCAAGGGCCGCGCGGTGGTGCTGACCACGCTGTCCGGCGATATCGAGGACGCGCCGCGCATCATCTCGGGCATTGGCGAACTCGACCGCGCCACCGGCGGCGGTTTCGTGCGCGGCTCGGCGCTGCTGGTCGGCGGCGACCCCGGCATCGGCAAGTCGACGCTGCTCACCCAGGCGGCCGCGGCGCTGGCATCAAAAGGCCACCGCATCGTCTATGTTTCCGGCGAAGAGGCGGTCGCGCAGATCAGGCTGCGGGCGCAGCGGCTTGGCGTCGCCTCTTCTCCGGTGGAACTTGCCGCCGAGACCAATGTCGAGGACATCCTGGCGACGATCGCCGACGGCAAACGGCCCGACCTCGTCATCCTGGATTCGATCCAGACGCTGTGGACCGACCTTGCCGATTCGGCACCGGGCACCGTCACGCAGGTGCGAGCCGCCGCCCAGGCGATGATCCGTTATGCGAAATCCACAGGGGCGGCGATCGTGCTGGTCGGCCATGTCACCAAGGAAGGCCAGATCGCCGGGCCGCGCGTCGTCGAGCACATGGTCGACGCCGTGCTCTACTTCGAAGGCGAAGGCGGCCATCACTATCGCATCCTGCGCACGGTAAAGAACCGTTTTGGACCGACCGACGAGATCGGCGTCTTCGAAATGTCGGACAAGGGCCTGCGCGAAGTTGCCAATCCGTCCGAGCTTTTCCTTGGCGAACGCCATGCCAAATCGCCGGGGGCGGCGGTTTTCGCCGGCATGGAGGGGACAAGGCCGGTGCTGGTCGAGATCCAGGCACTGGTCGCACCCTCCTCGCTCGGCACGCCGCGCCGCGCCGTCGTCGGCTGGGACGGCGCCCGGCTGTCGATGATCCTGGCGGTTCTCGAAGCCCATTGCGGCGTGCGCTTCGGCACTCACGATGTCTATCTCAATGTCGCCGGAGGCTACCGGATTTCGGAGCCCGCGGCCGATCTGGCAGTGGCGGCCGCCCTGGTTTCCTCGCTCACCGGTCTTGCCCTTCCCGCCGATTGCGTCTATTTCGGCGAAATCAGCCTTTCGGGCGCCGTGAGGCCGGTTGCGCATGCGCAACAGCGCCTCAAGGAAGCCGAAAAGCTGGGTTTTGGAAGCGCGGTTCTGCCCTCGGGCAGCGGGGAACTGGCCGGGGGGATCGGGGCCGGTTCTTTCCAGCCGACCGAGCTTGCCGACCTCGTGGCACGCATAGCCGGCTCACGCCGAAGCCGCGTGGACGAGGAAGACTAGAGCATCGGACCCGGAGCCCGATGCTCCGCGTTATAATGCGGCTCATGGAGTGGGGCGAAAGACATGCCGATTACGCTGCTTGACGGAATTCTCGTCGGCTTCACTCTGGTCTCGGCGATGCTCGCCATGGTTCGCGGCTTCTCGCGCGAAGTCCTGTCCGTCGTCTCCTGGGCAGCGGCGGCAGCGGCGGCGTTCTTCTTCTACAAGCCGGTTGTGCCTTACCTCGCGCCCTACATCGAGAATGAAAAGGTCGCCATGGCGGCGGCCGCCGGCGTGGTTTTCATCATCGCGTTGATCGTCGTCTCGGTCATCACCATGAAGCTAGCCGACTGGATCATCGATTCCAGGATCGGCGCACTCGATCGTACGCTCGGTTTCCTTTACGGCGCCGCGCGCGGCATCCTGGTCGTTGCCGTCGCCCTGCTGTTCTTCAACTGGCTGGCCGGTGCCAAGGCACCAGCCTGGGTCACGGAGGCCAAGTCGCGGCCGCTGCTCGAACAGATCGGCGCCAAGCTCGAAAGCCTGCTGCCCGAGGATCCGGAAAACGCGATCCTCAAGAAGCTCAATCCGAATCAGCCGGCCGCCGAGACGCCAGCGGCTCCGGACGCACCGGCCGCGGATGCTCCGGCGGGCGGCGACGATGCCAACACGCCGGCGCCTGACGACAATGACGCAACACCACCGGCCAACAACGCTCCGGCACCGGCGGCACCGGCAAACTGACGCCCGAAAACGGCGTCAGGATCTGACGATGGTGTGAACGACCGCACGGCCCGCGTTGCTTTCGGCGCGAACCCGCATTATATGGCGATTTTAGCGGAGCTTAAGATGGCAGACGCAGACGACGTGCTTTCCGCCGAGGCCGACGACCATTTCCACGACGAATGCGGTGTGTTCGGCATTTTCGGCCGGCAGGACGCTGCGGCCATCGTTACACTGGGCCTGCATGCGCTGCAGCATCGCGGCCAGGAAGCGGCCGGCATCGTTTCCTATGACGGCAGCCAGTTCCATGTCGAACGCCATGTCGGCCTGATTGGCGACACCTTCACCAAGCAGCGCGTCATCGACAGCCTGCAAGGCAACCGCGCCATTGGCCATACGCGCTACGCCACCACGGGCGGCGCCGGCATGCGCAACATCCAGCCCTTTTTCGCCGAATTGGCCGATGGCGGCTTCGCCGTCGCCCACAACGGCAATCTGACCAACGCCATGACCGTGCAGCGCGCGCTGCAGAAGCAAGGCGCGATCTTCTCCTCCACCTCCGATACCGAGACGCTTTTGCACCTCGTCGCCACCAGCAAGGAACGCGACTTGAACTCGCGTTTCATCGATGCGGTGCGGCAGGTCGAGGGCGCCTTCTCGCTGGTGGCGATGACGGCCAAGAAGATGATCGGCTGCCGCGATCCGCTCGGCATCCGGCCGCTGGTGCTCGGCGATCTCGACGGCGCCTGGATCCTGGCCTCCGAAACCTGCGCGCTCGACATCATCGGCGCGCGTTTCGTTCGCGACCTGAAGCCCGGCGAGATGGTTGTCGTCACGTCCAAGGGCATCGAGAGCCTGTTCCCCTTCGAACCGCAGAAGACCCGCTTCTGCATCTTCGAATATGTCTATTTCGCGCGGCCGGATTCCTCGGTCGAAGGCCGTAACGTCTATGAGGTGCGTAAGCGCATCGGCGCCGAGCTGGCGGTCGAAAGCCCGGTCGAGGCCGACATCGTCGTGCCGGTGCCGGATTCGGGCACGCCGGCGGCGATCGGCTTCAGCCAGGCCGCAGGCATTCCCTTCGAGCTCGGCATCATCCGCAATCATTATGTCGGCCGCACCTTTATCCAGCCGGGCGATTCGATCCGCCACATGGGCGTCAAGCTGAAGCACAATGCCAACCGCCGCATGATCGAGGGCAAGCGCGTGGTGCTGGTCGACGACAGTATCGTGCGCGGCACCACCAGCCAGAAGATCGTGCAGATGGTGCGCGACGCCGGCGCCAAGGAGGTGCATATGCGCATCGCTTCACCGCCGACACGCGCGTCCTGCTTCTACGGTGTCGACACGCCGGAGAAATCGAAGCTCCTGGCATCGCGCATGTCGATCGAGGAAATGGCCGAGTTCATCCGTGTCGATTCGCTTGGCTTCCTCACCATTGACGGGCTCTACCGCGCGGTCGGCGAGGCCAGCCGCGACAACGACCAGCCGCAATTCTGCGACGCCTGCTTCACCGGCCAGTATCCGACCCGCCTGCTCGACTTCGAAGGCCACGACAATGTGCGAACGCTGTCGCTGCTGGCGACGAGCGGGACGTAGGCCGGACCGTCATCAGCGTTAGTCAAATTCCCGGAATCCATCGCATGACCCTCGACCTTTCCGGCCGCGTTGCGGTCGTCACCGGCGCCTCGCGCGGTATCGGCTATTTCATTGCCAAGGAATTGGCTGCCGCCGGCGCGCATGTCATTGCGGTGGCGCGCACTGTCGGAGGACTGGAAGAGCTCGACGACCAGATCAAGGCGGCCGGCGGCCAGGCGACACTGGTGCCGCTCGACCTCGCCGACATGGCCGGTATCGACCGCCTGGGCGGCGCCATCCACGAACGCTGGGGCAAGCTCGACATTCTCGTCGCCAATGCCGGCGTGCTCGGCGTCATTTCGCCGATCGGTCATGTCGAAGCAAAAACCTTCGAGAAGGTGATGACCATCAACGTCACCTCGACCTGGCGGCTGATCCGCTCGGTCGACCCCCTGCTACGGCTCTCCGATGCTGGACGAGCGATCATCCTGTCTTCCAACGCAGCGCACTCGGCGCGTGCCTTCTGGGCGCCCTACGCGGCCTCCAAGGCCGCGGTGGAGACGATGATGCGCTCCTGGGCGCATGAGACGCAGAGCCTGCCGCTCCGGGTCAACGCCGCCGACCCCGGCGCCACCCGTACCGCCATGCGTGCCCAGGCAGTGCCGGGCGAAGATCCCGAGACGTTGCCGCACCCCGCCGAGATCGCCAAACGCATCGTACCGCTGGCCAGGCCGGAGCTGAAAGAGACCGGATTGATCTTCCAGGCCAAGCACAATCGCTTCGTCGCCTATCGCCAGCCGGAATAAAACTTGACTGCGAGATGGATTAAATAGGCCTCCGGCAACGTTTCCTCTGACGTAACCATTCGAACTGGAGGATCGACATGCGCAGACTTGTTCTCGTTGCCACCACGGCCATCGCGGCCGCCCTCGCCGCCACAGTCGGCGCAGCCCTCTCGCAAGATGCCAAGATGAGCTTCTTCGTCACCAGTGTCGGTTCCGGCAAGGGTGCCGACCTCGGCGGCCTCAAGGGCGCCGACGCGCATTGCGCATCGCTGGCGGAAGCCGCCGGCGTCACCGGCAAGAGTTGGGCCGCCTATCTGTCGACCAGCGATACTGACGCCCGCGACCGCATCGGCAAGGGGCCGTGGGTGAACGCCAAGGGCGTCAAGATCGCTGACGACGTCGCCTCGTTGCACAGCGATGCCAACGGCATCACCAAGCAGACGGCGCTCAGCGAGAAAGGCGAAGTGGTCAACGGCCGCGGTGACACGCCGAACCGCCACGACGTGCTGACCGGCTCCAAGCCCGACGGCACCAGGATCGCCGACCAGACCTGCGGCGACTGGACGATGAGCGGGGCGGAAGGCGCCGCTATGATGGGCCATCATGACCGCACGGGCCTCGACGATTCGGTAGCCGCCAAATCCTGGAATTCCTCGCACGCCTCGCGCGGCGGCTGCAGCCAGGAGGCGCTGAAGGGCACCGGGGGCGATGGCCTGTTCTATTGTTTTGCCACCAACTGAGCCGATTGGGCTTCGAAATTTGGGCTGGAACCCATCGTCACATCACGCGGCTGTGATGTGACGATGGAAGGCTGCGCCGCCGTCATGCTTTCGTCATTTCCGTGGAGTTGGTAAGGATCACAGCGACTCCCACAACAAGCGCCCACTGGCAGAATGAGGAAATCCCCATGGCTACGACCGCAGCAGCGTTGGTCTGGTATCTGGTAATCGCCGGTCCGCAAGGCGGCATGGTCGTGCTGCCCAGCACCTTCGACAAGCGCGAACAGTGCACCGCCGCCATCACCGAATATCAGAAGCAGCCGACACCAGCCGGCTGGTCGGTCCAATGCGTGCCGAGCGCCTCGCCCTTCACCGACGAGGGCGACGCCGAAGAACCGTCAGCACAGTAAGCGTCAGCGCCGTGCGCTCACCGTCAGCTCCGGCTTCTGGCTGATGGTCTGGAAGACCACGCAATAGCGCTCGGTCAGCTTCAGCAGCGAGTCTATCCGCTCCTGCGGCTCATCGGTGTCGAGCTTGAAATTGAGCCGGATGGCGCGAAAGCCGACCGGCGCATCCTTGGCGACACCGAGCGTGCCGCGAAAATCGAGATCGCCTTCGGCTTCCACCGTGGCGGCGCCGAGCTTGAACTCGAGCGCCGTCGCCACCGCCTTCAGCGTCACCCCGGCGCAAGCCACCAAGGCCTCCAGCAGCATGTCGCCCGAGCAGAGTTCAAGGCCTGAGCCGCCTGTTGCCGGATGCAAACCGGCGATGGCGAGCGCCCTGCCCGTCTCCACCTTGCAGGCAACCGACTGGTCATCGATCGAGCCCTTGGCGCGAAGCGTGATCAGAGCCTGCGAAGCATCGTCACGATAGGCCTGCTTCAGCGGCGCCTGCATGGCCTTCAGTTCGGTCGCATCCATCCGCTTTCCCCTTCGTCGACTGCTTGCGTCACCGGCATACGCCGTCCGGTCGAGATTTGCGCCGATCACCGTGGGAAGGCAATGCCGTTCCGCAACAGGAAACAGCCGCCAACACCGATATCCCAAATGGGACATTGACGGACAAGGTCACAAAAACGTCTGATCCGGGCAAGTCATCACTCCATTTCCCGGCGGTCCCCAGATGCCCCGTACCCTCTCGACAAGGCCGAAACAGGATGGGTTTCGCGCGCCCGGCGAATTCGAACCCAAATCAGGCTGCTGGATGATCTGGCCGGAGCGACCGGACACCTGGCGCCTCGGCGCCAAGCCCGCGCAAAAGCTGTTCGCGGATGTCGCCGCGGCGATCGCGCAAAGCGAGCCGGTGACGGTGGCGGCCTCTGCTCGCCAGTGGCAGAATGCCCGAGCGCGATTGCCCGGCCATGTGCGCGTCGTGGAAATGTCCACCAACGATTCCTGGCTGCGCGACAGCGGCCCCAATTTCGTCGTCAACGATCAAGGCGACGTGCGTGGCGTCGATTGGATCTTCAACGCATATGGCGGTTTTGACGGCGGCCTCTACGCGCCATGGGACCTCGATGATCTGGCCGCGCAAAAAGTGCTCGAAATCGAGAACATGGATCGCTACCGGGCGCCGTTGATCGCCGAGGGCGGCGGATTGCAGTGCGACGGCCAGGGCACCCTCATCACGACGGAGCAATGCCTCCTCAACCGAAATCGCAACGCCCATCTCGGCAAGGCCGAAGTGGAACGCCAGCTCGGCGACTATCTCGGTGTCGATACCGTCATCTGGCTGCCACGCGGCCTCGCTTTCGACGAGACCGACGGCCATGTCGACGACGTCTGCTGCTTCGTGCGCCCCGGCGTGGTCGTGCTGAGCTGGACCGACAACCGGGAGGACCCACAATACGAGATTGTGCGAGAAGCCGAAGAGGTGCTGCGTTCGGCCCGCGATGCGCGTGGCCGCGCGCTGAAAGTTCATCGGCTGCCCCACCCCTTGCCGATCGAGATGACGCCGGAAGAAAGCGACAGCGTGGACCGGCTGGATTCGACCTGGGCGCGACCGGCCGGAAACCGGATCGCGGCGAGCTACATCAACTACTATCCGGGCAACAGCGTCGTGGTGGTACCGCAGTTCGGCTGCGATCTCGATGTGAGGGCCAAGCAGACGCTGGCCGAGCTGTTTCCCGACCACAAGATAGTCGGCATCGAAAACTCACGCGAGATCCTGCTGGGTGGCGGCAATGTCGCCTGCATCACCTTGCCAGTCTATGCCCCGCAACGGCGTTGAGGGAAGGGCATGCCCAAAACAGATAGCGAAAACGGAGGACATTTATGCGCGCTCTGATCTTCTCAACCCTGCTTGCCTGCGGCATCTGCGCAAATGCGGCTTCGGCTGACGAGGAAAAGATCGTCAACGTCTACAACTGGTCCGACTACATCGCGCAGGACACGGCCGAGAAATTCGAGAAGGAGACGGGCATCAAGGTTCGCTACGATGTCTATGACGGCAACGAGGTGCTTGAAACCAAGCTGCTCACCGGCGGCTCGGGATATGACGTGGTCTACCCCTCAGCCTATCCGTTCCTGAAGAACCAGGTGAAGGCGGGGGCGTTCCTGGAACTCGACAAATCGAAGCTTGCCAACCATTCGAAGATCGATCCGCAGGCCCTGGCGCTGATCGCTGGCGCCGACCCGCGGAACCTGCATGCCGTGCCCTATATGGCGGTCACCGACGGCATTGGCTACAACGTCGCCGCGGTGAAGCAGCGGCTGCCGGACGCGCCGACGGATTCCTTCGCCATGGTCTTCGACCTCGAAATGGTCAAGAAGCTGTCCGATTGCGGCGTGGCCATGATCGATGCGCCGGCGGAAGTCATCCCGATGGCGATGAACTATCTTCACATCGACCCCAAATCGACCAGTCCCGACGACCTCGCCAGGGTCGAGGACCTGATGGGCAAGGTGCGGCCCTACATCCGCTATTTCCATTCGTCCAAATACATCAACGACCTCGCCAACGGCGACATCTGCGTGGTGTTGGGCTGGTCGGGGGACATCCTCCAGGCAAGGACTCGTGCGGCGGAATCCGTGAAGAAGCTGGAGATCGCCTATTCCATTCCCAGGGAAGGCACGCTCATCAACTTCGATACGATGGCGGTGCCGAAAGATGCGCCGCATCCCGACAACGCCCAGGCCTGGATCGACTTCAATCTGCGGCCCGATATCGCCGCGGCCAATTCCAGCTATGTCTCCTACGCCAATGCGATACCGGAGTCCCTGCCGCTGATGGACAAGGCCATAGCCAGCGATCCCGGCGTCTTTCCGGCTGATGCCGTAAAGGCCAAGCTGTTCGTGGTCGACAACAACGACCCAAAGTGGCTGCGATCGCAAAACCGCATGTGGACGCGCATCGTGACGGGGCAATAGAGCCGGCGGGAGCCGTCAGGCTCAAGCGACGTCGCGGAGGGTCGCCAGCAGCTCGACCTGGGAGTGCACGCCGAGCTTGCGGTAGATCTGCTTGATGTGGTTGCGGACGGTGCCGGGCGAGACGGCGAGACTTCGCGAGATGGTCTTGGCGTTGCCACCATCGACCAGGTGCCGCGCAATCTCGGCCTCGCGCCTGCTCAGCCGCGAGCGAGCGTCACCGATTGCGGCGCCCTTGTGCCGGAAGCGGCACAGATGAAGCAATCTTTCCAAAATGAGCCTTGTCGCGCTGCTTGCCGCGCAAGCCGTTGCCAGATCCTGCTCGCCAAACGGTTCTGCCCCGTTTCGCCTGAGAAAAGTGACATAGCCAGCGGTCAGCCCGTCGAGATTGAACACGCCGGTGATCTCGTCGAAACTGTCGGAAGGGCCGAAGAATTCGCGATAGTAGGGGGTGCGCTGGAAGTCGCCATTGCGGAGTGCCGACAGCGGCAACAGGAAATCCTGCCTTGTGCTGGCGAACCTCTGGAAGAAGGGATCCTGGCGATACAGTCGTGCATCGTAGTCGCGGTTCCAGCGATCGGGGCCGGCATCGTCGATGGTCAGGGACGTGATATCGCGACGGTAAAAGCCGACATAGGCGCGGTCGGAGCCAAGCAACTCGCTCGCCGCTGCCGTGAAGCGAGCCGACAATTCTTCGGGAGTCGCGGCAACGGCCGCAGCGGCCACACCGCCGCTCCAGCGTCCAAACTGATCGAGGGAAACGTTCGACTGCATTCCGGCTCACAGTAGCGCAAGCCGTTACAAGTTCAAAACAGCCATTTCCTTTGACTTCGAACCTCTCGGCCATACCTATGCGGGAGTCGTTGTCGCGGAGCCATCATGCCGGTCAAGCTGAAACTGATCTGCCTTATCCTGCCGATGCTTGCCGTCCTGGCGCAGCCCGTCCTGGCTGAAACAGCGGAGCGGCCGGCGCCCTCGGGCGGCGTTCTGTCCCTGCTGCCGCCGCCGCAGACAACCAACCATTCGATCACGCTGGCCGGAAGAAAGCTGGATTACCAGGCAAAAGCCGCCACCCTGTCGCTGCTTTCCGGCAAGGGCGACGTCACGGCGGAGATCTTCTATGTCGCCTACACGCTGGAGCCGCCGGCAAGCGGGGCCAAAGACCCGCAGCGGCCGATCACCTTCGTGTTCAACGGCGGCCCTGGAGCAGCGTCCGCCTATCTGCATATCGGCGCTCTCGGTCCACGGATAATCGCGACGGGAGCCGACGGCGAATTCCTGCCGTCACCGCAAAGACTGATCGACAATCCGGACAGCTGGCTCGACATGACCGATCTCGTCTTCGTCGATCCGGTCGGAACCGGCTATAGCCGCGAGGCACCGGGGCAGGACACGCGCGATTTCTGGGGTGTCAACCAGGATGCCAGCTCGATTGGCGCCTTCATCCGGCTCTATCTCTCGCAGAACGGCCGCACCGGCTCGCCGCTGTTCCTTGCCGGTGAAAGCTATGGCGGGTTCCGCGCGGCGCTGCTCGCCAGGACATTGCAGGAAGATATCGGCATCAGTCCGAACGGCATCGTGCTGATCTCCCCGGCGCTGGAGTTCACGCTGGTGCAGCCCGACGAATTCGAGCCGCTGCATTGGGCGCTCGAACTGCCTTCACTGGCGGCGGTGCGCCTGCGCGCCGAAGGCGTCAGCGGCGATGCATTGCGGGAGAAGCTGGCAGACGTCGAACATTATGCGATGGGCGATTACCTTACGGCGCTCACCAGCGGACTGGAGCAAGGCAGGCGGCTGGCCAGTCAACGCGTGGCTGACATCACCGGCCTGCCGCTCGACCTGGTGCAGCGGAACTCCGCCCGCATTCCCACCGGCCTGTTCGCAAGGGAGTTCGCCCGCGCCAGCGGCAAGGTGCTCAGCCCCTTCGACGCCACGATCGGCACGGCCGACATCGCGCCCGAGAGCGCTCGCATCGCCGGCCCGGATCCGGTGCTCGACCGCAGCGTGCCGGCGCTGACGTCGGCGTTCGTCGGCTATATCAGCGACGAACTGCATTTCCGCACCGATGTCAGCTATCGGCTGCTCAATGGCGAAATCAGCCATAATTGGGACTACGGGACCAGCGCGTCACGGCAAGGCTATGCCGGGGTAATGGACGATCTGCAACGGGCACGCTCGCTGAACCCCTCGCTCGGCGTCGTGATCGTCAACGGCTACACCGACCTGGTCACGCCTTACCTCGCCTCGCGCTACCTGGTGAACCAGATCCCGTCGCTCGCCAATGCCAAGCCTATCCGTCTCGATGTCGTCGAGGGCGGGCACATGATGTATTTCCGATCCGATGGTCGGCGCGCCCTGAAAGAGGCCGCTTCGGAGCTTTACCAGGCGACGCAATAGGCTTGGCGACAGTGCAACTCGCCATGGACCCCTGCCCCAACATAAGCACCGGGCTGGCGTAGCGCCGCAGCGGTTTTCGCCCGTATAGCTTGGTGCCAAGGGAGCTGAATTCACAGTTCCCTTGTGTCGCTCCTCACAGCATTTCTGCCGCTCCGGCAATTTTGGTCCCACGCGCCTTATGGCCGATATCGCCATTCTCGAAACACGCGAGCGGGTTCTTGCAGGCATCCTGCTGACCGGTGCGGCCTATCTGCTGTTTTCGACACAGGATGCTTCGATCAAGCTGTTGGTCGTCGGCATGAGCGTCTGGCAGATCATGTTCTTCCGCAGCATCACCATTCTGGGTGCGTGCGCGGCGATCGGCGGACGACAGTTGTTTGCTGACACGATGCGCTCGCCGATCGTGCGGCCGATGCTGGTGCGCAGTGCCTTCACGCTTGCTGCGTGGCTCTGCTACTACAACGCGGCGCGCAGCCTGCAGCTGGCCGAACTGACCACCGTCTATTACGCGGCCCCAATCATTGTCACCGTGCTTTCGGTGTTCCTGCTCGGCGAAAAGGTGCCGATGCTGCGCTGGCTGGCGGTGCTGATCGGCTTTGCCGGCGTGTTCGTCGCTTGCGATCCGACCCATCTCGGCCTGTCCGTGCCAGTGCTGCTGGTTCTGGCGGCCGCCTTTTTGTGGGGCATCGCCATCGTGCTCTTGCGCAAGACCGCGCTTGCCGAGCGCTCGATGATCCAGCTCCTGCTCAACAATTTCTATTTCCTGCTGTTTTCGGCGGTACCGGCGTTGTTGTGGTGGCGGACACCGGACGGGGCTCAGTTGCTGCTCCTTGCCAGCGTCGGCGCACTCGGCGGCCTGGCACAATACCTTCTCTTCGAAGGCATGAAGCGCACACCGGCTTCGGTCCTCGCGCCGCTGGAATACACCTCGCTTTTGTGGGCATTCGCACTCGGCTTTGCGATCTGGGGCGACGTGCCGCGTCGCGAGGTGTTCCTGGGCGCTGCGCTGATCGTCGCCGCCGGCCTGTTGATCGTCGGCACCGAGCATTTCCGCAAACGGCTATGATGTGGATCACCATCACTGCTGACACTACGATGTCAGCACGCAACGACGTAGGCTGGTGGCATGACTGAGATTGCAGCCACCATAGACACCGCCGCGGAGCGTACGCTCGGCATCATCCTGGTGTCATCCTCGGCGGCAGTGTTTGGCCTGACCGGCGTTCTGACCAAGTCGATCCATGCCGACCCGCTGACCATCATCTGCTGGCGTGGCTTTGTCGGCGCGATCCTGATCAGCCTGTATGTGCTGTGGCGGCGTCACCGATCCGGCAATCGCGAAACGCTACGCCTTGGCTGGCGCGGCTGGCTGCTTGCGGTGGAAGGCGCTCTAGCCAGCATTGCCTTCATCTCGGCGTTCAAGTTCACCTTCGTTGCCAATGTCGCTGTCATCTACGCCACCGCGCCCTTCGTCACCGCACTGCTGGCCTGGGTTCTGACACGGGAACCGTTCCGACTGCAGACGATGGTCGCCGCCGCCGTGTCGCTGTGCGGCGTGGCGATCATGGTCTGGTCCGGCTTCGGCACCGGCAATCTGTTCGGCGACGGACTGGCACTGCTGATGACCATCGGCAGCGGCCTCTACATGATCATGGTGCGCGCCTTCCGCGACACGCCCGTGGTGTGGGCCGGTGCGGTTTCGGCCTTCCTGTTGTTCGTGCTCGGCTGGTTCGTCACCGATCCGCTGGCCGTTTCGCCGAGGGATGCCGTTCTGCTCGCCACTTTCGGCGCGTCCTTCGCGCTGTCCTCGACCCTGTGGACGGAGGGCGCGCGGCTCATCCCGCCGGCCGAATCCGGGCTGCTCGGCTCGGCCGAAGTGCCGTTCGCGATCCTGTTTGCCTTCCTGTTCCTGGGCGAGATTGCCCCAGCCGCCAGCATGATCGGCGGCGTCATCGTGTTGTGTGCGGTGTTTGCCCATGCGGGGCGGGATTGGCTGATGGCCCGCTCGCAACGCTTGGCCAGCCCGCAACGCGTGGCATCAAATATTTCTTAAAAAAGTGACGCGGTCACGGAACCATCATCCGGGTCAGGCATTATTGCTGCGACGGGCCATCCCCAAGTCCCCCCAAACCCCTCGGCCCGTCCTACTCCAAGCCGACCGTAAGGTCGGCTTTTTCTTCATTCAACCGCCCGACAGGGCAAGGTTACCGCCGAGCAGGGCCGCCAGATCGCCCGCCGGACCATCGGCGCCAGCGCGCAGCCGGATGGCGAACTCAGCCATTGGAACCTGTGGCAGGCCAAGCTCGCGCGGTGCCTCGACAATGCCGGAATGGGCAAAGCGGGCCGTTCGCAGCGTCAGCGCGACACCGGCGTTCACCGCCGTGCGCAGGCCGGCCAGGCTGGCGCTGCCGGCAGCAATATGATAGCGGCGGCCGGCAGCATCGAGTGCGGCAAGTGCTGCTTCGCGAAAACCGCAATATGGGTCGAGCAGCGCCAGCGGCAGTTCCTCCTGCCGCGTGGCCAGCCCCTTTTGTGAGCATAGCCATATCATCGGCTCGCGCAGCACACCGACTTCGTCCGGCGCTGCCGCCTGGCGCATGACGATCGCCAGATCGAGGCCGCCAGACTGCAGCGCCTGCGCCAGTTCGGCGGAGCGGCCGACCCGCAGTTCGATCCTGACGCGCCGATGGCTGCCGGCGAAGGCACGCAGCAGATCCGGCAGGCCGCTGTCGGCGAAATCCTGTGTCGTGCCGATGGCGACGCGTCCGGCAGCGCGGGCGCCCTTAAGCGCCAGCCATGCCTCGCGATGGGCGGCAAGGATCCGCCTAGCATGGCCGACGAGGTCTTCGCCTGCAGGGGTCAAGCCGCGCCCTCGCCCTTGCGGCGCCAGCAGCGGCTCGCCGACGATTTCCTCCAGCCGCTGCATCTGGGCGGTCACCGCCGAGGGCGAACGTGCGACGCTTGCAGCCGCCTTGGCCAGTGAGCCGCTGTCGACGAAAGCTAGGAAGGTTCGGAGCAGATCGGGATCCAGCGTTTCCATACTTCGATCTTATCGAATCTTCAGTTAAAAACAATTCGATTTTTTTGATCGAAAGATGGTGGCATGGTTGTTTCAACGGCGATCGGACGCCGCTCAAGCCAAGGAGAAAAAAAATGCCCATCATCAACATCAGCGTCACCGGCAAACCTGACGCGGCTCTTTCCGCTCGCATCGCAAAGGAGGCCACCGAAATCACCGCGACGCAGCTGCGCAAGGACCCGACGATCACGGCAGTTGCCGTGTCCTACGTCGATCCGCAGCACTGGTTCGCCAGCGGCAAGTCGCTGGCCGAGCACGGCACCAACACGTTCTGGCTTGATATCAAGGTGGTCGACGGCACCAATACCAAGCTTGAACTGGAGGCCTATCTGAAGGCGATCTTCGCAGCCTTCGGCCGTCTGCTGGGCGGCGTGCATGAGGAGAGCTACGCCTTCGTGCATGAAGTGCCGGCAGCCGCTTATGGCTATGGCGGCAAGACGCAGGAATTTCGTTTCATTAGTGGACGGCTGCAGGCGGCGTGAGAAGCAGCTTCCCGCACCAAGGGAAGCAAAAGCTCCGCATTGACCTTGCTCCCACATCGTCTAGGTTCTGGCCGACACGGCCGCAAAGAGCCGAGATGCTAAAAAACGTTGGGAGAGACGCGGCATGATCCTGACACTGGCGCTGCTTGCGGGTCTTGTTCTGGCCTGGCTGCTGATCGGCGTGGCGGAAAAATTCCGCCTCGGCCTGCGCTTCACCCAGGCGCTGCTCTATGTGCCGTTCAAGCTCGCCTACCGGATCGGAGACAGCCGCATCCGGGTCGCCCGCAAGGCGCAGGCTCCAGTCATCTACGTCATCTCGCATCAATCGCGCTTCGAGCCGGCGCTGATGCTGTCGCTGCTGCCGGAAGACACGCTGCATATTCTCGACGAGGTCTCGGCGCGCTCGCCGTGGCTCGAACCTTGGCGCGAGCTTGGCCGTACCATCGCCTTCAACGCCGAACATGTCTTCGTCAGCCGCCGGCTGGTGCGCGTGCTCAAAGGCAAGGGCCGGCTCGCCGTCTATCTGCCGGATGCGGTCGAGCCCGACGTCAAGACGTTTCGGTTGTTTCGTGCCGTCACCCGCATCGCCATGCAGGCCGATGCCAAAATCGTGCCGATCTTCGTCGGCGGCGCGCGCGGCCTGCCGGTGTCGCTGACGCCCGCGGACAAGGCGCCACGACACTGGTTTCCGCAGCTGTCGATCAGCGTGCTGGAGCCGATGACCATCGCCGAACTGGTGGCGCGCAACCCGGAGCAGGCCTCGAACACCAACGCGCTGTTCGACCGTGTCGCCGAGGCGCGGCTCTTCGGCACCAACCTCGATCGTGGCCTGTTCCTGGCCATGCGCGATGCCGCCGCCCGCGTCGGCGCTTCGCATACCATCATCGAGGACGTGATCTCCGGTGCGCTGAGCTACCGCAAGCTGTTCATCGGCGCCCGCGTCCTGGGCAGGCGCTTCGAGGCCGTCACGGCGCCGGGCGAAGCGGTCGGCGTGATGCTGCCCAACGCCAATGGCGTCGTGCTGTCGCTCACCGGCCTTCTGTCGGCCGGCCGGGTGGCGGCGATGATCAATTACACGGCCGGGCCGGCGAGCGTCACCGCGGCCGTGCGCACGGCGGTGATAAGGACGGTGATTTCGTCCCGCGCGTTCGTCGAGAAGGCCGACCTTGCCGATATCGTCGCGGCGGTCGAAAAGGGCGGCGCCAGGCTTCTCTGGCTTGAGGATGTGCGGGAGAGCGTCACCGCGCTGGACAAGCTTGCCGCCGCCTTGCTGTGGCGCTGGCCACTGCAGCGGCAGGATGCGGCCAACCCGGCCGTGATTCTGTTTACCTCGGGCTCGGAAGGCACGCCGAAGGCGGTCGTGCTGTCGCACAAGAACCTTTACGCCAACGCCATGCAGGCCGAGGCGCGGATCACCATCTCGCCTGCCGACATCCTGCTCAACGTGCTGCCGGTGTTCCACTCCTTCGGCCTGACGGGCGGCACCATCCTGCCGCTGGTCACCGGGGTAAAGCTGTTCCTCTACCCCTCGCCGCTGCACTACAAGATCATCCCCGAGGTTGCGCGCAAGGTGAAACCGACCATCATGTTCGGCACCGACACATTCCTCGCCAACTATGCGCGCACCGCCAAGGACGGCGATTTTTCCAGCCTGCGCTTCGTCGTCGCCGGCGCCGAGGCGGTGAAGCCGGAAACCCGCCGCGTCTATCGCGAGCGCTTCCAGGCCGAGATCATCGAAGGGTTCGGGCTGACAGAGGCGGCACCGGTGGTTGCCGTCAACACGGCAATCCATGGCCGCGACGGCACGGTCGGGCGGCTGCTGCCGGCCATGCGCATGAAGCTTGAGCAGGTCGAAGGCATTTCCGACGCCGGCCAATTGTGGCTCGACGGACCGAACCTGATGATGGGCTACATGACCGCGGACCGCCCCGGTGAATTGCAGCCGCTGACCGGCTGGCACGACACCGGCGATATCGTTGCCGTCGACCGCGAAGGCTTCATCACCATTCGCGGACGCGCCAAGCGCTTCGCCAAGATCGCCGGCGAGATGGTGTCGCTGGGTGCGGTCGAGATGCTGGTGCAGTCGCTGTGGCCGGAAGAGCACCACGCGGCTGTGGCCGTGCCTGACAAGAGGCGCGGCGAGCGCATCGTGCTGGTCACCACTGCCGACGACGCCAACCCCGACGACTTGCGCAGGTTCGGCAAACAGGCCGGTGCCGCCGAACTGATGGTGCCCAACGACATCGTCAAGGTGGAGGAAATCCCGGTGCTGGGTTCCGGCAAGACTGATTATGTGTCGACGAGGAAACTGGCGATCGACAGGCTGGGGCTCGGCGTCGCGGCCTGAGTCAGATCAAGCACTTCCGCCGACCTTCTAACCTATATCCGAAGGCGGCACCTTCTCGCCCTCCAGCTTGGCGCGCTTCGAATAGGCGCGCACGCTGAACGGTAGGAAGATCAGGTAGCCGGCAACCGAAGCGGTCAGCGTGTACCAGGGGTAGGTCATCAGCAGGAGTACGTAGAGCACGACACCCAGGATGATCGGCAACACCCTGTCGCCCGGGATTTTCAGGCTCTTGCCGGAATAGACAGGCAGCCGGCTGACCAGCAGGAAAGCGACCAGGATGGTGAAGCCGGTGGCGACGAAGGCTGCTGGACGACTGGGCTCCAGACCTGTGCGCAGGAAATAGAGATAAAGCGGCAGCATCACCAGCACGGCGCCAGCCGGCGCCGGCACGCCGACGAAATATTCGGACTGCCATATGGGGCGATCCGCCTTCTCGTCATCGAGCACGTTGAAACGGGCGAGGCGTAGCCCGCAGGCGATGGCGAACAGCAGTGCCGCGATCCAGCCCGGCGAACCGGCGCGGTCGAGCAGGAAGGCATAGAGCACCAGAGCCGGCGCCACGCCGAAATTGACGATGTCGGCCAGCGAATCCATCTGCGCGCCGAATTTGGAGGTCGCCTTCAACATCCGCGCCAAGCGGCCGTCGATGCCGTCGAGGAAGGCTGCAAGCAGCACCATCACCACCGCCGGCTCGAAGCGGCCTTCGAAGCCGAAGCGGATGCCGGACAGGCCGGCGCAAATGGCGAGCACGGTGACCAGATTGGGCAGCACCATGCGCATCGGGATTTCGCGGATGCGCGGACCGCCGCTGGCATGAGCCTCGAACTTTTTGTATTGCGTGCCCACCGGTCAGGAAACCCGAACAAGAGGCGTGCCGGCAACACCGCCGAATTCGGCCAGCACGGTTTCGCCGCCAACCGCCGTCTGGCCGACGGCAACGCGCGGCGTCGCGGTCAGGGGCAGGAACACATCGACACGCGAGCCGAAGCGGATCAGGCCGAAACGCTCGCCAGTGCCGATCGAGCCGCCGGCCTGGGCCCAGCAGACGATGCGGCGCGCCACCAGGCCGGCGATCTGGACGGCCGCGACCGTGCCATTGGGGCTCTCGATGACCAGGCCGTTGCGCTCGTTCTCGGTGCTGGCCTTGTCGAGTTCGGCATTGAGGAATTTGCCCGGCCGGTGCTCGATTTTCGCAATACGGCCGCGCACCGGGGCGCGATTCACATGGCAGGAAAAGACGTTCATGAACACCGAGATGCGGGTCATCTCGGCATTGCCGAGGCCGAGTTCGCGCGGTGGCACGGCGGGTCCGACCGCCGAGATGATGCCGTCGGCCGGGCTGACCACCAGGCGGTCGTCGACCGGCGTGACGCGCTCGGGATCGCGAAAGAAATAGACGCACCAGGCCGTCAGTATCAGACCGATCCAGAACAGGATCGAGGAGAAATAACCGAGGAAAAGCGTCGCCGCGCCAAAGGCTGCGATGAAGGGATAGCCCTCGCGATGGATCGGTACGAACGCGTTCTTGACCGTATCGACAAGGCTCATCGGTAATAAACAGGCTCCGTTTCAAGTCCGGCCTCAATAGCCGAAAGCCCCCCTCGCCGCAACGCAACAATAGGGAAGGCCGTATTGGGTGCGCCGGCAGGGGTCGCGATCCGCTTGCTAGGTCGGTGTCGTTGTCGGCAGAATTCGGGACACCGACGGTTCAAGGCGCCGGAAAAGGTTGCCCGTCCATGATCCCAAATCCGAAGGCTTCTGAAGCCCGCACCGGCCAGGTGCTCAGCGTCGAAGCGCCGGCACCTGGCATCGGCTGGCGGTAGCAGCCTTGCTACAGCCCGGGAACCCTCTGATAGTTGGCGATGTCGGCGCGAACGCCGAGCCGGGCGATCGTCTCCTGCGGGTTGAAGGCGATGCGCTCGTGCGCGGCCTTAACGATCGGCACGACCTTGTCGACGGCGGCCTGGCTTTCCCATTCGACGATGGTGACGAGGTTGAATTCGCCCGGCCCGGAGAATTGTTCGAGCAGGAAGTCCTGAACGAAGCCCTGTTGCAGGCGCAGCAATTCATGCGTTGTCCTGACCTTGGCGAGTATCTCCTCGCGGGCAGCGGCCGGAACGACGAATTTGTCCACCCTGAACACGCTGCCACCGTCAACGTTCTGATTTGTCTTGCTCATTTCGATTGTTCCGTTCCTGGATCCTGGTGTTTTGGGCTCCAGGAACGGCCTACAATCTCAACTTAAGTTGAGGTCAAGCGCAAAAATCAACTCACACGCCGAGCCTTCAATTCACCTCCGACGTCCGCCGGCGGACGATGACGCCAAGCTCGTCGCCCTCGCGGGCGATGCGCAGGCGCTCCTCGGCCTCGGTCGCCTCGCGCTGGCGGTCCCACATCGAGGCGTAGAGGCCATGCTTGCGCATCAGATCGGCATGGGTGCCGCGCTCGGCGATCTGGCCGTCCTGCAGCACGATGATCTCATCAGCGGTAATCACCGTCGACAGGCGGTGGGCGATGACGATGGTGGTGCGGCCACGGCTGACCAGATCGAGCGCGGCCTGGATTTCCTGTTCGGTGTGGCTGTCGAGCGCCGAGGTCGCTTCGTCGAGCATCAGGATCGGCGGCGCCTTCAGGATGGTGCGGGCGATCGCCACGCGCTGCTTCTCGCCGCCCGAAAGTTTTAGCCCGCGTTCGCCGACCATCGACTTGTAACCGTCAGGCAATCGCTCGATGAACGGGCCGATCTGGGCGAGTTCGGCGGCCTTGCGCATATCCTCCTCGCTGGCGCCGATGCGGCCATAGCGGATGTTGTAGGCGATGGTGTCGTTGAACAGTACGGTGTCCTGCGGCACCATGCCGATCGCGCCGCGCAGGCTCTCCTGCGTCACGTCCCTGATATCCTGGCCGTCGATCAGCACTTGGCCGCCCTGCACGTCGTAGAAGCGGAACAGCAGCCGCGAGATGGTCGACTTGCCGGCGCCCGAGGGCCCGACAATGGCGATGGTCTTGCCCGCCGGCACCTCGAAGCTGACGCCCTTCAGGATCTTGCGGTTCGGGTCATAGGAGAAATGCACGTCGCGGAACTCGACCGCGCCGGCGCTGACAGTAAGTGGCTTCGCGTCCGGCTTGTCGACGATCTCCTGCGGCACATCCAAAAGGTCAAACATCTGCTCGATATCGGTCAGCCCCTGGCGGATTTCGCGATAGATGAAGCCAATGAAATTGAGCGGCACCGACAGCTGCATCAGCATGGCGTTGATGAAGACGAAGTCGCCGACCGTCTGCGTGCCGGCCTGCACTTCGAGCGCAGACATGCACATGACGATGACGGTGCCGAGGCCGAAGATGATGCCCTGGCCGAAGTTCAGCCAGCCGAGCGAAGTCCAGATCCGCGTCGCGGCGACCTCGTAGCGCGCCATCGAGCGGTCGAAGCGCTCGGCTTCCATGCCCTCATTGTTGAAATATTTCACCGTCTCATAATTAAGCAGCGAGTCGATTGCCTTGGTGTTGGCGTCGGTGTCGCTGTCGTTCATGTCGCGGCGGATCGAGATGCGCCAGTCGCTGGCGCGGACCGTGAACCAGACATAGACCCAGACGGTGACCGCGACGACGACCACATATTTCCAGCCATAGGTGTAGGCGAAGATGCCGGTTGTCAGCGCGAATTCGAGAATGGTCGGCGCCGTGTTGAGCATGATGAAGCGCACGATCGTCTCGATACCCTTGGTGCCGCGCTCGATGATGCGCGACAGGCCGCCGGTGCGGCGCTCGAGATGGAAGCGCAGCGACAGTTGGTGCATGTGGACGAAGGTGCGGAAGGCGAGCTGGCGCACCGCGTATTGGCCGACACGGGCAAACAAGGCGTCGCGCAATTGATTGAAGCCAAGTTGCACCAGGCGCACGACATTGTAGGCGACGACCAGCATGACCGGCGCCAGCAGAAAACTCGGCAGCGGCGGCACCGATTTGGCGTCGCCGGCCAGCGCGTCGGTCGCCCATTTGAAGAAATAGGGACCGGCGACCAGCGTCAGCTTGGCGACCACCAACAGAAGCGTCGCCCATGTGACCCGGGCTCTCAGATCGGCGCGATCCGCCGGCCACATATAGGGCCACAAATTGAGCAGCGTCTTGAAGGTCGAGGAGTCGGAGACGGTTTTTTCGGCCATTTCTTGGTGCCTTCTTCTTATGTCTTTTTGACCATGATCTCGTCCGAAAACCGGGCTCCACTTTTCGGGATCATGGTCTAGCGGCCGGAGCAGCAGGAATTGACGAGCGCGGCCACCGACGCGGAAACATCGGCAAGTGCGGCACGATCGACCTCGTAGCGCGAGCGCTGACGGTCAGGTTCGAACCGGACCAGCCCGGCTTCGACCAGTATCTTCAAATGTTGTGACACAGTGGACTGCGCCAGATCGAAACGGTCGACGACCTCGCGGCAGCAGCAGGAGTTGCTTGCGGACAAGTATTTTAGGATTTCGATCCGAGCCGGGTGCGAAAGTGCTGCCAGCCGGGTGGCAACGGCTCGGCTGTCCGGGGCGCAACCAGGCATACCTATTTCAGCTAGGGATTCACTCATCGTCCATCGGCGATAAACGATGGTCGACGCTGCCGCAAGCTACTCTTCTGGGCAGAGCAGATAGCGGCTAACGCTGTGAACTGGACTTCTCGATCCCCGGGATGCCGGCAATCCGCTCAGCCAGGAAGTCGACCATCAGGCGGACCCTTGCAACGCCCGCGCGCTCCGGGACGATCAGCATGTTCAAAGGGGCGGACGGCAGTGAATAATCATCCAGTATCGTCTCGAGCAGGCCCGCCGCCAAAAGATCGTCGACAAGCCATCGGTGAGCCGGTGCGACCCCTCGACCCGCGAGCAAAGCCTCGCGCGCGGCAAGCCCATGGTCGACACGCAGGCGCCCCGCGAAAGGCACCATATGGCGCTCGCCTCCGGCGCCCTGCAAGGCAAGAGTTTCACTCCCCGCCACGTTCGACATCCGGATACCCTCATGTCCAGACAGATCCGACGGGATAGCCGGTCTGCCTCGCTGCGCCAGATAATCCGGCGATGCCACGAGCAGGCGCCGTGACAGGCCGAGGGCCCGCAGCCTCAATGAGCTGTCGGTGAGCGGCCCCAACCGAAGCGCGATGTCGACACCTTCCCTGACGAGGTCGACACGCTCATCGCTGAGGCTGAGGTCAACGCCGATGTCGGGATATCGGTCCTGAAAGTCGAAGATGAGTCGGCTGGTGTGCAAGACCCCGAAAGCGGCAGTACAGGATATCCGGACGGTGCCGGCCGGCGCGCCACGTGCGCCCCGCGCTTCGTCGCCGGCCTGCTCGACAAGGCGCAGGATCTGGACGCTGTTGGCATAGTACCGGCTGCCCTCGTCGGTCAGCGTGACCCGCCGGGTGGTCCTGCTGAGCAAAGGCGCACCCACTGCCTCTTCGAGTTCCTGCAGATGCCGCGTGACCGTCGATTGTCCGATACCCAGTTCACCGGCAACCAACGACAGATTGCCCCGTTCCGCGACGCGAACGAAGGTGCGCATGCGTTCGAGGGTGATGTCCGATTTATCCACTATTCGGCACAATCTTATGCATTACGAATATATAGCGGATTGCGTCGATATTGCCTAGCTAAGGGACCAGTTTTTCAATCCCCGGAGTCCCCCGCATGAAAATCCTACTTGTCTTCGCACATCCCGAATCCCGCTCGCTCAACGGCGCGCTCCGCGACGTCGCCATCAGAGAACTCGAGGCACAAGGCCACGAAGTGCGGGTGACGGACCTCTACGCCCAGGGTTGGAAATCAGCGGTTGATCGGGCCGACTTTCCGGTTTTGGCGCCGGGCGCGCGGCTGATGCCTGCCGCAGCGTCAAAAAAGTCTTTCGAGGCCGACGCGCTGACAGAGGACGTCAAGGCCGAGATCGCAAAGCTGCTATGGGCGGATGCCCTGATTCTCCAATTTCCGCTCTGGTGGTTTGCCATGCCGGCGATCCTCAAGGGCTGGGTCGACAGGGTCTTTGCCTACGGCTTCGCTTACGGCGTGGGCGAACATAGCGACAAACGATGGGGCGACCGCTACGGCGAGGGAACCTTGATGGGCAAGCGCGCAATGTTGATCGTGACCGCCGGCGGCTGGGAGGAGCACTATGCCCCTCGCGGCGTCAACGGACCAATTGATGATCTGCTGTTCCCGATCAACCACGGGATCCTCTACTACCCGGGCTACGACGTCCTTCCGCCATTCGTCGTCTACAGCGTCGACCGCTTCGGTGAAGCCGACTTCGAACCCACCGCCGAGCGCCTGCGCGAGAGGATGAGAACGCTCGCGACCACGCAACCCATCCCCTATCGCCGGCAGAATGGCGGCGACTATTTGATTCCGAGCATGAAGCTACGCCCCGACCTGGGAGATCCGAACATAATCGGATTCAAACTGCACCTGAGCGGTTCAACAAACTAGCTGACGTCGGCCTTTGGATGGCCTGGACTAGTTGGTCTTGGCCGGCGCTGTCGTTGCCTGCTCGCCCATCGCCTTGAGGTCGGCGGCTTCGCCTTCCTTCGACTTTTCCGGGACCTTGAACACCTGACCCGGCCAGATGCGGTCGGGATCGCTGATCTGGTCCTGGTTGGCGAGGTAGATGGTCGAGAAGCGCACGCCATGGCCATAGACGCGCCGCGAGATCCGCCACAGCGTGTCGTTGCGGCGGATGATGACGGCGCCGTCGGCATGTTCGAGCTTGGGCGCCACGGTCTCGGGCACATCGCTCGGCGGCGTCGCCTCCGCCACAACGGCCGGAGCCTCGGTGGCGGGAGCAGGCGTCGTGGCCGGAGCCGTCTCGGCCGCGGCCGGCGCCTCGGCGGCGGCAGGTGCGGCCGGCTTGGGCTGAACGGGCTTCGGCGCCGAGGGTGCCACGGCGGCGACCGCTTCGCCGGGCTCGCGCTCGAACGGCACGGCTGCGCGGGCCACAACTGTCACACCGTCGGTATCGAGGCCGTCGACACGAATTGTGTAGCTGCCGACCGGAATGTCGCGCGTCGCCTCGACCAGGAAATGACCGTCCGTCGAAGTTTGCGCATCACCGAGCAGGATATCGTTGGCATAGGCGCGCACCTTGCGGCCGGCATCGGCGAGACCGGCGACAAAGATCTTGCTGCCGTCGATCTCGACCGCCTCGACGACGATCTTGGGCTCGGTCACGCCTGCAGCGGGCGGCGTCGCCGGCGCTGCAGGAGCCGGTGCTGCGTCGACCACGGCAGGTGCCGGGGCGGGTGGTGCCGGAGCAGCTGCGGGCGCTTCGGCTGCGGGAGCAGCCGGCGCGGCGGCCGGAGCAGCCGGCTTTGCCTCGGGCGCGGGAACGGTCAGCAATTCGGCCGGCTTGCCCGGCTCCTCGACCATGGCCAGCACCTGGCCGGCCGCATCCTTGGGAACCGAAACGACGGCGGTCTGCACCGAGGGCGTTACGACATCGCCCGTGGTCGCGCGCAGCGCGATGGTATAATCGCCGGGCTTCAGCGGATCATCGAGAACGATAACGAAGGCGCCATCGGGACCAGCGACCGTCGAGCCAAGCACCGTCGAGCCGTTGAGGATCTCGACCTTGGCGTTGGGCGCCGCATTGCCGGCGACGACAATCGAGCCATTGCTTTCGACGCGCACGACATCGAAGGACGGTGCGACCGGACCGGCCGCAGCCGGCGCAGCCGCGGCCGGTGCCTGGGGCACCGCGGCGGGAGCCGCAGGGACTTCCGCGGCGGGCAGCCGCGCTTCGGTGCCGGGATCGGCCGATTTTGGCGCTGCGGGCGGCGTCTGCGCCGCCACTTGCGCCGGCGGCGTGGGATTGAGATACGGGTCGAGTGCGCCCGATACATAGGCGGTTCCCGCGGCCGCAACGGTCCCACCCGCCGCGAACAGGAACGCCTTCAGTGGATTAATTGCCATATTTCCCTACCCCTTAGCCACCTAACGCCGGTCTAGCCTGTTTTGCCAATGCCGACAAGAAAAACGGGCCGACAAGAAAAAGCCCGGGCTTGTTGACCCTTGGGGCTTGACCACGCTTTCAGACCCAATCACCAATCATCGGCATGAACACGATTCGATCCGTCTGCGTCTATTGCGGCTCGTCTCCGGGCCGCGATGAAACCTATATCAAGGCCGGGCACCTGCTCGGGCGCTCGATTGCCAAAGCGGGACTGCGGCTGGTCTATGGCGGCGGCACCAAAGGCATTATGGGCGCTGTCGCCGAAGGCGCGCTCAAGGCCGGCGGCAAGGTGACGGGCATCATTCCGCGCTTCCTGATCAACAAGGAGGCGAGCGAAACAGCGCTTGACCGGCTCGATGAACTCTTGATCACCGACAACATGCACGAGCGCAAACACAAGATGTTCGAGAAATCCGACGCCTTTGTGGCACTGCCAGGTGGCATCGGCACGGTCGAGGAGATCATCGAGATCATGACCTGGGGACAACTTGGCCATCATCGCAAGCCGATCGTCTTCGGCAATGTCAAAGGATTTTGGGATCCGATGCTGGCGCTGCTCGATCACATGGCCGCCGAAGGCTTCATCCACACCGCACAGCGGGTCAAGCCGCTGGTCATTGACGACCCCGAAGCGATCGTCGCCGCCATCATGGTGGCAGGATCGTCCGTCGACGCCCCGACCGAAGGCGTGCAGTCGGTGATAGACAAGATGTAGGGAATACGGGAGTAAGGCAGTAGGGGAATATGTGAAGTGCCTGGGAACGGCGCCCCCTATTCCCCTATTCCCCTATTCCCCTATTCCCCTATTCCCCTATTCCCCTATTCCCCTATTCCCCTATTCCTCAGCTGCCTGCCGCAAATCGGCAATCACCGCCCGTCGGTCATGACGCCGCCAGGCGAGATAGATGGAGACCGTGCGGTCGAACCACGGCAGGTCGCGAAATACGATCCGCGGCGGCGCAGCGACACGCAGGCTGGCTTGCACCGTCGCAAGGCCGAGACCGGCGCTGACAAGGCCGAGCGAGGTCAGCGGGTCCGCCGTCTCATAGGCGATGTCGGGCAGAAAGCCGGCCTTGGCGCAGGCGGCAAGGAACTGGCCGCGATTGGTGTCGTCCGGCTGGCGCACGACGGTGATCCAGGTGCGACCGTCAAGGTGGTCGGGCCCAATCTCTGGCACTTCAGCAAGCGGATCATCTTCGGGGATCGCCAGCACCAGCGGCTCATGCCGCAGCGCTATCGCGGCGACATCCGGGTCATCATCGGCTGGCGGCGAGTAGACAAAGCCCAGATCCAGCGACCGCTGCCGTAGCCCTTCCAACTGCGCCGCCGAACGCAGGCTTCTCAGCTGCAGGTGGAAATCCGGCCGGTCGCGACGGAACTGGCGCAGCATCCCAGCGACAAGCCCGGCATGAACGGCGCCTTCGACATAGCCGATGGCGAGCCGGCCGACGGCGCCGCTGGCCAGGTTGCGGCCGAACTGCTCCAAACGTCGCGCATTGGACAGCAGCGCGCGGGCTTCGACGAGGAAGGCGCGGCCCTCGGCGTTGAGGTGGACCCGCTGCTTTGCCCGTTCGAACAAAGCGACGCCGAGTTGCTCCTCGAGCTGGATGATCTGCCGGCTGAGTGGCGACTGAGAAATATGCAGCATTTCGGCGGCGCGCCCGACATTGCCGGTTTCGGCGACGGTGACGAAATAGCGGAGCTGACGCAGATCGAACATTTTTCTCCGGGCTCCAGTCCCCCAGGTCTCAACTTTAGCCTAACCAGTCTTGGACAGTCTGACCAGCGGGAGCGATAATTCGGCCATTCCAACCAAAGGAGACCGCCATGCAGTTCTTTGCCCTTCTCACCCGCAACACCGAAAAATTTGCCGATGCCGATTTCGCTCCGCTTCTACCCGGCGAAGCCGAACAGCGGCGCACGCTCTATGCCAAAGGCGCGGTACGCCAGGTGTGGAACCGAGGCGACATCCCGGGCAGCGGCATGATGTTCGAGGCAGCCGATGATGCAGAGGTTCGCGCCCACCTCGCCACCTTGCCGTTGGTCAAGGCCGGCATGATGGACATTGCCGCAATCGTATCCCTAAAGCCCTACCCCGGCTTCGGCCCGAAGCACTGACAGGGACACAACCGGGGGTGGCGAAGGCCGTCACCACCGGATTGACGTAGGTGATCGACAGACCGTGATCGGCTGTCAAGAAACCGTCACACGGAACCGGGTTCGCTCGTGCTAGAAATCAAGGCCAGGCAGCCGCCGTGCGGTGCCATCTTCGGAACATGCATCTGGCACCGCCCCCATGGATATCACTCTCGCCCCGGAAGGCACCGACCTGTCGCCCTACCTGCCCGACGAGCACGGATTGTTCTTCATCTATCACTTCACCGCTGAGGGCGTGCGAACCAGGGACACCGCCGCCGCGCACTGGACATGGCGCAGCTACCAGCTTTCCGACATGCGCGCTCGCCATGAGATCGGCACCGATCAGGCTTTGCCGGCACCAGTGCGTGAAGCTTTCCTGTCCGCCAGCCATGGCTGCCACATCGACCTCGAGGATGACTGGCTCTACGGCGACCTGCCGGACCTGCGCCATGACTATTCGGCGGAAGCGGGCGGGCTTGGCCATTTCCGCTTCGCGCTCAATGACACGATGCTGGTCGGCGCCCGCAAGCAACCACTGCAGTCGGTCGACAACATCCGCAAGGCGATCGAGAATGGATCGCGCAAGTTCCGCTCGCCAGCCGAGTTGATCGAGGCTGTCGTCGGCCAGTCGTTCGACGGCATGGTGGCGGAACTTGCGGCACTCGGCGACAGTCTCGACGGCATCGAAGACCGTATCGTCTGCGACGCATGGCACAATGAACGGCAATCCCTCGTCGACGCGCGCCGGCACCTAGTGGTGATCCACCGGCAGATGGCGACGCTCACCAATCTGTTTCGCCATCTCGACCATTCGCACCGTAACGACCTGCCCGATTCGATCAATGACATGGCGGCCCGGCTTTCGCACCGTGCGCAGACGCTGCATTATGACGGCGAGCAATTGCAGGCACGCGCCCGGCTGTTGCAGGACGAGCTTATGGCCAAGCTGACGACGCAGTCGAACCGGCTGCTGTACGTACTGTCGGTGATGACGGCGGTGCTGTTGCCGATGACCATCATCTCAGGCCTGTTCGGCATGAATGTCGGCGGCCTGCCGCTGGTCGACACGCCAATGGGCTTCTGGGTGGTGACGGCGGTAGCGATGGTAATCGCGGGAGCGACCTATCTCTTTGTCAGGCGGCTCGGACAGATGTAGCACCCGCCGGCGGCTATCACGCCGTGGCGCGAAGATCCTCGATGACGGTGCCGGCGGCGGCGACTTCCGCTTCGTGATCGGACTCGCGCCAGATTTCGGCAAGGCCAGCCGCATACCATTCGCGCATCGCCGGTAGAGCAAGCAATTGCGCCGGATAAGCCGCAGCCGCTCCCTCGAAGGGGAGCCCATAGGACTGGGCGCGGAACGCCACCGGAGCAAAGAAAGCGTCGACGGCGGTGAAATGAGCGCCGGCCAGAAACGGCCCGCCGAAACGGGCAAACCCATCGTTCCAGAGATCGCCAAGGCGAAAGAGGTCCTGCTTCAGCGCGTCGGACATCGGAAACGGCTTTACGCGCAGGCCGCAACTCATCGGACAGGCGCTGCGCAATGCGGTGAAGCTCGAATGCATTTCGGCGGCGGCCGAGCGTGCCCAGGCGCGCGCCTTGGCTTCGACGGGCCACACGCCATGGTGGCGTTCGGCCAGATATTCGACGATGGCCAGCGAATCCCAGACCGCCCAGCCATCGTCGATCAGGCATGGCACGCGGCCGCTCGGCGAGAATGGCCGGTACAGATCCCAGCTCGATCCGGTCGGGAACGGGGTCAGCCGCTCCTCGAATGGGATGTCCAGTTCTCGCATCAACACCCAGGGCCGCAGCGACCATGAGGAATAATTCTTGTTGGCGATATGCAGCAGGTACATCCGAAATCCCTTACCGTGCGGGCTGCGGCGCGGCCCTACGCGCTGTCGTCAGCATCGACCAGGAATAGACCGCCAAAGCCGCCCAGATCAGCGCGAACGCAACCGCCTGGGTGGTGCCGAAAGGCTCGTCGAAGATCAAAACGGCGATCAGGAACACCATGGTCGGCGCGATATATTGCATGATGCCGATGGTTGACAGGCGCAGCAGTTTGGCGCCGAAGGCGAACAGCAACAACGGCACCGATGTGACCGGACCGCAGCCGATCAGCAATGCCGTATCGGTGCCACTGCTGGATATGATGTGGTCCTGTCCGGTCGCGATGAGATAAACGATGTAGCCGAGCGCCGGCACAGACAGCAAAAGCACTTCGAGCAAAAATCCCTGGCTCGGTCCGATCGGCAGCGTCTTGCGGAAGAAGCCGTAGGCGGCGAAGGAAAAAGCCAACGCCAGCGACACCCAGGGCAGCTTGCCGCCCTCGATGGTCAGCACCGCGACCGCCACGGCCGCCAGCACCACCGCCGCGATCTGCAGCCGGTCGAGGCGCTCGCCAAGCAGCAGCGCGCCGACAACGACGCTGACCAGTGGATTGATGTAGTAGCCGAGCGCGGTCTCGACAGTGCGGTCGACGGCAATCGCCCAGACATAGATGCCCCAGTTGACCGAAATCAGCGCAGCCGTCAGCGCGGCCATGGCGATGGTGCGCGGCGAACGCAGTGCCGCCTTGAAATCCGCCGTGCGGCCGGCCCAAATCAGGACGGCGGCGGCGATCGGAACCGACCAGACGATGCGATGGGCAATGACTTCGGCGAGCGGCAGATGAGCGACCGCCTTCATGTAGAAGGGCAGCAGCCCCCATAGCAGATAGGCGCCGAGCGCCAGCAGAAAGCCGCGCCGGGCCTTGGAATCCGCGTCCAGGGTGATTGCTTCAGTGGCCATGGGCCAACGCTATGGCCCAGCCACCTTGGCAAGACCATCGCAAAGTTCTGATGGATCAATGGACTTTCGCTGATGGTTCAACTCTATTCGGCGGCCACCAGTCCGGCCATCTCGCGGTTCTTCATCAGCTTGTAGACGATGGAATCCATCAGCGCTTGGAACGAGGCGTCGATGATGTTTTCGGAAACGCCGACCGTCCACCAGCGCGCGCCGGTGCCATCGTGCGATTCGATCAGAACGCGGGTGATCGCCTCGGTGCCGCCATTGAGGATACGCACCTTGAAGTCGGCCAGCTCCATGTCGGCGATCTCGCTTTGGAACTTGCCAAGGTCCTTGCGCAGCGCGATGTCGAGTGCGTTGACCGGCCCATGCCCCTCGGCCACCGACATCTTCTCCTCGCCGTCGACCACAACCTTGACGATCGCTTCGGAGACTGTCTTCAGCTGGCCGTTGGCGTCGAAGCGGCGCTCGACCATGCAGCGGAACGAGGTGACGTTGAAGAACTCCGGCAGGCCGTGCAGCATCTTGCGTGCCAGGAGCTCGAAGCTGGCATCGGCGCCCTCATAGGCGTAGCCCTCGGCCTCGCGCTCCTTGACCACTGATATCAGCGCGTCGAGCCGGTGATCATCTTTCGGCACGTCGATGCCGCGCCGCTTCAACTCGGCGAGGAAATTGGCCTTGCCGCCCTGGTCCGAAACCATGACGCGGCGGCGGTTGCCGACCGTTTCCGGGGGCACATGCTCATAGGTCGCCGGCTCCTTGGCCAGCGCGGAGGCATGGATGCCCGCCTTGGTGGCGAAAGCAGAGGCCCCGACATAGGGCGCTTGCGCTTCCGGGGCGCGGTTCAGGAGTTCGTCGAAGGCGCGGGACAGGCGCGAAATGCCGGTCAGCGCCTCAGCCGAAATGCCCGTCTCGAAACGATCGGCGAAGGCCGGTTTCAACGCCAGCGTTGGTACGATCGAGATCAAATTGGCGTTGCCGCAGCGCTCGCCGATGCCGTTGAGCGTGCCCTGGATCTGGCGCACGCCGGCCTCGACAGCGGCGAGGGAATTCGCCACTGCCTGGCCGGTGTCGTCATGAGCATGGATGCCGAGATGATCGCCTGAAATACCTGATGAAATAACCTTCTCGACGATGGCGCGGACTTCCGAGGGTTGCGTGCCACCATTGGTGTCGCACAGCACCACCCAGCGCGCGCCGGCATCACAGGCGGTCCTGGCGCAGGCCAGCGCATAATCGGGATTGGCCTTGAAGCCGTCGAAAAAATGCTCGCAATCGACCAACGCCTCCTTGCCGGCGGCGATCGCCGCCTCGACGGAGGCCTTGATGGCGTCGAGGTTCTCCTCATTGGTGCAGCCGAGCGCGACACGGACATGGTAGTCCCAACTCTTGGCGACGAAGCAGATGGCATCCGACTTGGATTGCACGAGTGACGCAAGGCCGGGATCGTTGGACGCCGACACCCCTGCCCGCTTGGTCATGCCGAAGGCGACAAATTTGGCATGCGCCGTGCGCTTCTCCTGGAAGAAGGCTGTGTCGGTCGGATTGGCGCCGGGATAGCCACCTTCGACATAATCGAGGCCGAAAGCGTCGAGCAGTTTCGCGATAGCGATCTTGTCTTCGATAGAGAAGTCGATGCCCGGCGTCTGCTGGCCATCGCGGAGGGTGGTGTCGAAGAGGAACAGTCTTTCCTTTTTCATGACAGCAAGGTGCTTGAGCACCCCCCTCTGGCCTGCCGGCCATCTCCCCCGCAAAGGGGGAGATCGGCAGCTTTGACGATAGCGCTGGTCCTGCAATGTCGGCGATTGGCGAAAGCGAAGGCGACATCCAATCTCCCCCCTTGCGGGGGAGATGTCCGGTAGGACAGAGGGGGGTGTGAAGGATCGCCGTGCATCGACTATATCTTCCCTGCAAACCGATCCGTCGCCCGGATCAGTTGATCCAAAATCCCCGGCTCCGAATAAGCATGACCGGCGCCCTCGATCAGATGGAAATCCGCCTTCGGCCACGCCTTGTGCAGCGACCAGGCATAGCGCGCCGGGCACGGCATGTCGTAGCGGCCGTGGACGATGGTGCCGGGAATATCGGCAAGCTTGTGCGCATCGCGCAGCAATTGTCCTTCTTCCAGCCAACCGGCATGGACGAAATAGTGGTTTTCGATGCGGGCGAAGGCGACGGCATAGTCGTCCTGCCCGAACGGTCCACTGGTTTCCGGCTCCGGCAACAGCGTGATCGTTTCGCCCTCCCACAGGCTCCAGGCGCGGGCGGCTTCGATCTGCGCCTTGCGATCCGCGCCGACCAGCCGCTTGCGGTAGGCAGCCATCATGTCGCCGCGCTCGGCCTCCGGGATCGGCGCCAGAAAGCGCTCCCATTTGTCCGGGAACATTTCCGAGACGCCGAACTGATAGTACCATTCGAGTTCCGCACGTGTCAGCGTGTAGATGCCGCGTACCACCAACTCACTGACGCGTTCGGGGTGCGTTTCGGCATAGGCGAGCGCCAGCGTCGACCCCCAGGAGCCGCCGAACACCAGCCATTTGTCGAAGCCGGCCATTTCGCGCAGGCGTTCGATGTCGGCGACCAGGTGCCAGGTCGTATTGGCTTCGAGCGAGGCGTTGGGCGTCGATTTTCCGCAGCCGCGCTGGTCGAACAGAATGACATCGTAAAGCTTCGGCTCGAACAGCCGCCGGTGTTTTGGTGAAATGGTGCCGCCCGGTCCGCCATGCAGGAACACCGCCGGCTTGGCGCCTTTGGTGCCGGAACGCTCCCAGTAGACCTGATGGCCGTCGCCGACATCGAGCATGCCGGACTCGAAGGCCTCGATCTCGGGATAAAGCGTACGCAATTGACTGCTCATAGCTGCAAACCTTTGGTCGGCCAGTCCGCTGTTTCATGGTCTGGGTGCTGGAAGGAGATGATGGATTCCTGCCTGTTGTAATAATCAGGATCCTGGTGGACGGGCTGATCGAAGATCGTCTCCACCCATGGCAGCCGCGCGGCATAGTTGACCTGGATCTGCGGTGCCAGATCCGAACGGTCGTCGAAGGCACCGATGGCGATTTCCAGTCCGCCGGGCTGCCGATATGTCAGCGGCGTGCCGCAGCGCGCGCAGAAACCACGATCGATATTGACCGACGACTGGAAATAGCTCGGCTCTTCATGGGTCCATTCGACGCCGTCCCTGGGCACCGTGACCAGTGCACCGAAGAACGAGCCGAACTGCTTCTGGCACATCCGGCAATGGCAGATCGACGGACGGCCGAGCGCTCCATGAATGCGGAAACGCACGGCGCCACACTGGCAGCCGCCGGTTCTTACTGTCTCGGTCATGATCTTTCCTTTGGCGGCCATTGTTCGGTGTCGTGGTCCGGATGCTGATAGGAGACGAGATCCGCCAGATAAGAGGCCGACGACACGTCGGCCATCGTCTCCTCGCCCGGCAATCGCGGGATCGTATCGACATAAGGCAGCTTTGCCTCGACACCCCATTGGATCAGCGGCACGATCTCCGCCGGATTGTCGAACGCGCCGATGGCGAGGCCAACACCATCCGGCGCGGTGAAGGTCAGCGGCGTGCCGCAATCAGCGCAAAAACCGCGATCGACATGGTTGGAGGAGCGGAAGTATTTCGGCTCGCCGCGCGTCCAGTCGAGCCGGGCGCCACGCACCGAAACCAGCGGCGCATAGAACGAGCCGAACGCCTTCTGGCACATGCGGCAATGGCAGACCGAAGCGTCGCCGAGCGCGCCTTCAACGCGAAAGCGCACCGCGCCGCACTGGCAGCCGCCGGTGTAGATCGGCCGGTTGTCGAGGCTCATCTCGGCTCACTCCGGCGCATGGCAGACGGCTTCGACATTGTTGCCGTCGGGATCGAAGACGAAGGCGCCATAGTAGTTCGGGTGATAATGCCGGCGCAGGCCCGGCCCGCCATTGTCCTTGCCACCGGCAGCAAGTGCCGCTGCGTGGAAGGCATCGACCTCGGCGCGGCTGCGCGCGGTGAAGGCGACGTGCTGGTGATCCCTGGGCTTGTCCTTGGCCGAACTCAGCCAGAACACCGGCCGGTCACGGCCATAGCCGCCGACCTTGGCACCCCCGGTATATTCCAGCGGCACCATGTAGAGGAGCGCTGCACCAAGCGGCGCCATCGCCTTGTCATAGAAAGCCTTCGAAGCATCGAAATCGGCAACGGTGATGCCAAGATGGTCTATCATGAAATTGCCTCCCTAGCTGGTTCGATCGCCAGCACTTCGGCAGCGGCCAGGCCGGCCTCGATGACGATGTGCTGGCAGACATTGTCGATATCGCGAATGACGTCGTCGTTCCAGAAGCGCAGGATGGTCCAGCCACTGCTCTTAAAATATGCGCTGCGTGTCTCGTCTTGTTGTAGATTTTCGCTATCCGCATGCTGGCTGCCGTCTACCTCGACGATGAGACGATAGGCCGAGCAAGCAAAGTCAACGATATAAGGTCCGATCGGCACCTGCCGTCGAAAGCTCATCCCCATAAGCCGGTGAGCACGCAACTCATTCCAAAGTTTCAACTCCGCATCGGTCATGACGCGACGCATGGATTTTGCATTCCGGCGGTGTCGTTGCGGAACGAGATCGTGTCCCATCAAACACCCCTTCGCCGGTGATTAGCGAAATCGGCGACGAGGGCTGATCTCCCCCCTTGCGGGGGAGATGCCCGGCAGGGCAGAGGGGGGTGCTGTCCCGCCCGCTTATCAATTGGAGACCGCTGCCTTCTCAGGAAACGGTCGAAACGAGGGTAGGCAAACAGAAACGATGGCGTTCCTTCACACCCCCCTCTGTCCTGCCGGACATCTCCCCCGCAAGGGGGGAGATCGGCTGTCACCAGCGCCTCCGCCAAACTTGTAAAGGTGTTTCGCGCCACCCTCACCGCTTGACCTCCCACGTCGTCACTCGCTCGCCGTTGACCGGATCCTTGCCGTCCTTCAACTGTACACCTTGCGCCAGCAGTTCGTCGCGGATGCGGTCGGCCTCGGCCCAGTTCTTGGCGGCGATGAATGCGAGACGCTTGGCGATGGCCTTGGCGACGTGGTCTTCATCAACCGTCGCCGACGCGACATCGAAGCCGAGGAACAGCAGCGACGCCTTCAGCGCAGCAGCCGCATCGTTGCCGTCCGCTGCCTCGCCAGCCAACTGCGTCAAGACCTGGAAGGCGGCATAGGTTGCGAGATCGTCCGACAAGGCATCGATGACCTGCACGGGCAGCAGTCCTGCGGCGGCCGGCGCAAGGTCGGCCGCCCGCTTCCATTTGCGCAGCGTGTTCTCGGCCTCTTCCAGCTTGCGCACGGAAAAGTCGATTGGTTCGCGATAGTGCGTCATCAGCATCGCCAGCCGCAGGACCTCGCCCGGCCATTTGCGGCCGCCAAACGTCTCGGTCTCGAGCAGTTCGTTGATCGAATAGAAATTGCCGACGCTTTTCGACATTTTCTGACCTTCGACCTGCAGGAAGCCGTTGTGCATCCAGATGTTGGCCATCACGTCCGTGCCATGGGCGCAGCGCGACTGGGCGATCTCGTTCTCATGGTGCGGGAAAATCAGGTCGAGGCCGCCGCCATGGATGTCGAACACCTCGCCAAGATAGGCGGCCGACATTGCCGAGCATTCGATGTGCCAGCCCGGCCGACCCCTGCCCCATGGCGAATTCCAGCCAGGCTCCTCCGGCGACGACAACTTCCACAGGACAAAATCGCCGGGATTTTTCTTGTGCGCGTCGACGGCGACGCGAGCACCAGCCTGCTGCTCGTCGAGATTGCGCTTCGACAGTTGGCCGTAGTCCGGCATCGACGCGGTGTCGAACAGGACTTCGCCCGCGGCAACATAGGCATGGCCGCGTTCGATCAGGCTTTGAATCAAGGTGATCATGTCGACTTTGCCGTCGGCGCGGGGCTCGACGAATTCGGTGGCGCGCGGCTCGACCGTCGGCTCCAGGCAGCCGAGAACCGCCACATCCCTGTGGAACTGGTCGGCGGTCTTTTCGGTCACCCGCCGGATCGCCTCGTTGAGCGAAAGTGTTCCGGAAGCGATCTCGCCGCCGAAGTCGCGCAGAGCGCGCGCGTTGATCTTGTCGTCGACGTCGGTGATGTTGCGCACATAGGTGACGTGCGCCTGCCCATAAACGTGACGCAGCAAGCGGAAAAGCACGTCAAAGACGATCACCGGCCTGGCATTGCCGATATGGGCAAAGTCGTAGACGGTCGGGCCGCAGACATACATGCGCACGTTCAGCGGATCGATCGGGACGAAATCCTCTTTCGTCCGCGTCAGCGTGTTGTAGAGGCGCAGGCCCTGCGATGCGTCGGACATTCGTGCCTTCCCGGTTCAGAACTCAATGTGACGAAGCCAGCCCCGCGCGAAACGCAAATCAGGCTCCAGCCTGCTGGCCGGGGCGTTTGTCCAATCTGGGGAAAGATGAGGCGTAAACGTCCGGACCAGCACGAGGCTAGCCAATAATGCAAATGCCACAGATGGCGAAAGACGTTTTCATGGGCGGCTTTATCGCCTTGGCTTGTGTTGCCGTCAAGTCGCAAGTCTCGGCAAAAACGTCGCTGGATCACAGGTAATGATGCACTGAAACATTTTATTAAACATGTCGGCACAGTCATGAAACATTCGCCGGCTAGATCAGCAGGCGTCACGATTTGGTCAGAATCAGCTATCAAACGCAGACACGAAAATGTTACCTGGGAAGAGAAACATGCCCCGAACCAAGCAGGAAGCCAACCGAGCCAAGCAGCCGGCACTGGCCAACCACTATCGCGCGATCGGCCCGGCCGCGATCGTCGCCGCCCTCCTCCACACCGCGAAGAAGAAAAAGCCGGTACAGAAGATCGTGTCGCCCCGCGCCGCCTGAAGTGGTGTGCGGCCCTGCGCCAAGGGCGCCTGGCAAATGGCGCAGACATACGCCGCTGAAGAACAGTTCAACTAGAACAACGTCATCTGATTGTCGTCCGCGCCGGGCTTCTGGCGCTTGACCTTTTCGGGCTCCGGCCCGATCTCGCCCCGCTCCTGAATCTCCGGGCCGGTGTTGGCGACCTTGTTGACCAGGTCGGAGACGGGAATGGCCTCGAAGAAATCGAGTTGAGCCGGCCGCAACAGATCGGCGACATCACGCGGTTCGAGCGTGCGGCAATCCAGCCAACGGGCGAAATCCCTGGGGTCGATCACCACAGGCATGCGGTCGTGGATATGCGCGATGTCGGCATTGGCGTTGATGGTCAGGATGGCGCCGGTGTCCATTTCCGAACCGCCCGGCTCGGCATAGGTCTCGATCAGTCCGGCGAAGGCGACCAGCCCGCCACGCCTTGGGCGTATCCAGTAAGGCTGGCCTTTCTTGCCGCCGGTTTGCCGCCATTCATAAAAGCCGGACGCCGGCACCAAGGCGCGGCGATGGCGCATGGCGGCCTTGAACGACGCCTTTTCGGCAGCCCCTTCGGAGCGCGCGTTGAACAGCAGCGGAAACTCGCGTGTGTCCTTCACCCAGGTCGGGATCAGCCCCCAGCGCACCAGCATTGGCTGCCGGTCCGGCAGATTGGAGCCCGGCGCCCGCGGGGGGCCGGCGACCGCCATCAGGATCGGCTGGGTCGGGGCGATGTTGTAGTGCGCCGGGAAATCCTCCAGTTCCGCCAAGCCTAGCAACGCGGCAGTCTGGTCCGGCGTCGCGGTCAAGGCAAAACGTCCGCACATGGTCGATTGGCGTCCTTCGAATGGTTCAGCTTGAAAGTGGCGATGCAACCGGCGTTGCGCAACCGCTAAAGCTTGCCCATGCTGGGCGATCCACAACAGACCTGCCTACACGCCTGATCGGGAACCCATGAACGAAGCGCGCAAAACACTTCCGGCAGTCTCGGTCGCCGTCGTGCGGGCAGACACCGTGCTTCTGGTCAAGCGAGCCCGGCAACCCTCGCAAGGGCTCTATGCCTTTCCGGGTGGCAAGGTCGAAGCCGGTGAGACGCTGGAACAGGCCGCGGTCCGCGAACTGTTGGAAGAGACCGGCTTGCGGGCCACCGATTACCGCCCGCTGCGGGAAATCCACATCGACGGCAGGGATGACAGCCACCCGGTCGATTATCTCCTCACGGTCTTCGGCGCCGCCTATGCCGGCGGCGAGGCCGTAGCCAGCGACGATGCAGAGACGGCGGCCTTCTATACGCTCAGTGAGATGGCGGCATTGCCGCTCGCCGGCTCGGTGTTCGCCGTGGCCGAGGACTTGTTGGACCCGGACGGAGACGACGGGCCGAAGCCCTGAAACCGCCTTGCAGGCGACAAATTGTTTCGCCACAAAGACTTATCCTGTTTGGCAGAGCCACGCCGTTGGGTAGAGAAGGCTTATGAACCGTCCGTCCATGCTCCTCGCCGTGTGTCTTGCGGTCGGTGCGACCGTTTCGATACGGCCCGCGCTCAGCGCCGAATCGCCGTTCGAGCCTGGGTTGATGCGGCTGGCGGAGGTTCTGGGCTCGCTGCATTTCCTGCGCAATCTGTGCGGCGAGAAGGGCGACCAGTGGCGTGTCGAGATGACAAAACTGCTCGATTCGGAAAATCCGGACGCCGAGCGGCGCGCCCGCTTCATTGCCAGCTTCAATCGCGGCTACCGCTCCTTCGGCGGCACCTATACGAGGTGCACGCCCTCGGCGACCGAAGCCATCAGCCGCTACATGAAGGAAGGCGAGACGCTGTCTCGCGATATCGCCTCGCGTTACGGCAACTAGGCACTCGCTCATCAACAACTATCCGGATCATTGCTGGGCACAGCCGATATATCGGCTTGTGCCAGGCGATATCTTGGTGCAATCCTCATGTTGCACTTCTGCAACAGTATTAACGAAACCTTACCGCGCGAAAGCGGAATTAACTCAAACTGAAGGTTTTCGCCCCGCAGGCCGCCCCAATCGGCTAAGTTTGACTCGAGCTGAACGCAGCTTCGCACAAGGCAATCGGGCTTTGTAAAAGACGATCAAAAAAATGTCGTATTTACAAATACTTAATTGCCCCTGCGTGTGAAATGAACAGATCAGGCCTGATCCACATCGATGGATCGCAGCTTGAAAGGGTGGACATTCGCTTATGGAACATGGTGTCAACGACATCGACGCGCTGGTCAGGGAAGAAAAACGCCTGACCGCCGTGGAAAGCCACAGCGAGGCCTGGGCGGAAGGTCTCTCCGCCGGGATAGAGCCCGAGATCATTGCCGAAGCAGCGCTCGAAACAGCCTTCGGCGAGATGTTGCGTGCCAATGGCGAGACCTCGGCCCTTGCCCTGCTCGACCGTATGCGTGAAAAGGTGATTGCTGGCGCCTTCGAACCTGAACGGCTGCGGCACTGAACCGACCTCCGGTTCTTTGACGGCAACATGCCGCTCGGGCGTCATGCCCGGAAGCAGGGAGAAACGGGCAGTGAGTTTTTCGATGTCAGGCAAGCCGTGTGGCTTGATCCTTCGCATCTCCTTCGCCGCTTGCTGTGCCGCGATTCCCCTGCTTGTGTGTCTCGCGAGCAGCCCCGTGTATGCGCTGAGCGAAATCAAGCGCGAAGAGCTCCCCCCGACAGTCACGCCGCCGGCCGACGACGACATGTCGCCCCCCGGAAGCGCCGTGCCAATGCCCAACCCGGTCGGAACACCGCCGCCGGCCGGCCAGCCGACTGCTCCTGCCGAAGCCGAGCCGGACAGTCCGGCGGATGGCGGCGTGACCAGACCGCGCGTCGATCCGGAAACGCCGGTGCCTGAGGTCGTCTACGATCTCGGCAAGCTGCCGGAACCGGTGCGGCGCATGCACGATCTGATCGTCGAAGCCTGCGAGGGCGGCGATATCGAAAAGCTGCGGCCGTTGATCGGCACGGGCGAGAGCATGACACAGATATCGCTGACCGACATAGACGGCGACGCCATCGCCTTCCTCAAGGGCCTCTCCGGAGACCCAGACGGCCAGGAGATTCTGGCCATCCTGGAGGAGGTGCTTAATGCCGGCTACGTCCACCTCGATGCCGGCACGCCACAAGAACTCTATGTGTGGCCGTATTTCTTCGCCCTGCCGCTGGACAAGCTGGACGCCAAGCAGCGGGTCGAGCTCTTCAAGATCGTCACCGCCGGCGATTTCAATGATATGAAGCAGTTCGGCGCCTATATCTTCTACCGTGTCGGCATCACGCCTGCCGGACAGTGGTCGTTCTTCGTCGCCGGGGATTGAGCTTTCTGCCTCTGCCCTTGCAGAGATCCGGGAGCCTAGACGGGCAATGCCTCGGAAAACTCCACCGCTTTGCCTTGGCCTGGCGTGACGATTTCGCCCTCCCACATGACACGTCGGCCTCGAATGACGGTGCCGACTGGCCAACCCGTCACTTCCCTGCCATCATAAGGCGTCCAGCCGGCTTTCGAGCCGGCCTGCGCATTGGTGATCATCTCGCGCCGCATCATGTCTACGATGGTGAAGTCGGCGTCATAGCCGGCGGCGATGCGGCCTTTCCTGGCCATGCCGAAGATCCGCTGCGGGCCATGACTGGACAGGTCGACAAAGCGCTGCAAGGTCAGCCGGCCGGCATTGACGTGGTCGAGCATGATCGGCACCAGCGTCTGCACGCCGGTCATTCCCGACGGTGAGGCCGGATACGGCTTGGCCTTCTCGGCCAGCGTGTGCGGCGCATGGTCGGAGCCGAGCACGTCGACGACGCCTTGGGCAATGCCGTGCCAGACGCCGTCGCGATGGCGGGCGGCGCGCACCGGCGGGTTCATCTGGATCAGCGTGCCAAGGCGTGCGTAGTCGTCGGCGCTTAGCGTCAAATGATGCGGCGTTGCCTCGCAGGTCGCGACATCCTTGTGTTGTTCGAGAAACACAATCTCCTCGGCCGTCGAGATGTGCAGGACATGAATGCGGGCGCGAACGCTGCGCGCGATGCGTACAAGCCGTTCGGTACAGCGTAAGGCGGCGATCTCGTCGCGCCAGACAGGGTGCGATGCCGGGTCGCCCTCGATGCGCTCGCCAAGACGCTCGCGCAGCCGGAATTCGTCTTCCGAATGAAAGGCTGCACGGCGGCGCGTGTTTCTCAGGATCGAGGCGACACCTTCGTCGTCCTCGACCAGCAGATCGCCGGTGGACGAGCCCATGAAAACCTTGATCCCGGCCGCGCCCGGCAATCGCTCAAGCTCGCCGACATCCCCGGCGTTTTCGCGGGTGCCGCCGACCCAGAAGGCAAAATCGCAATGCATGCGATCCGTGCCGCGCCGAACCTTGTCGGCAAGCGCTGCCTCGCTGGTGGTCAAAGGATTGGTGTTGGGCATCTCGAACACGGTGGTGACGCCGCCAAGCACGGCCGCGCGCGAACCCGTTTCCAAATCTTCCTTGTGCTCCAATCCCGGCTCACGAAAGTGCACCTGGCTGTCGATGACGCCCGGCAGGATATGCAGGCCGCGGCAATCGATCGTCTCGCCCGCCGAGGCCTGGCGGAGATCGCCGATGGCGGCGATGCGCCCGCCCTTCACGCCGATGTCGCGAGCCCCTTCGCCGTCGTGGTTGACCACGGTGCCGCCTGTCAGGATGAGGTCGTAGATCATGGCCATGCTCTCTTGCGGGGGGAGTGCCAGCGGCTTACGTAAAGGCCGACCGTTTTGCAAGATCAGGTTGCTTTTCCGCCCATGCCCTTTGCCCAGCTCAAAGACCGCGCCCTCATTTCCGTATCAGGTCCGGATGCCGAGCATTTTTTGCAAAACATCGTGACCACCGATCTCGACATCCTGGCTCCCGGCGAAGCCAAGCCCGGTGCGCTGCTGACGCCGCAAGGCAAGATCCTGTTCGATTTCCTGATCTCGCGCACCGGCGAGAATGCATTCCGGCTCGAATGCCGTGCCGACATAGCGGACGATTTCATACGCCGGCTGACGCTCTACAAACTGCGCGCCAAGGTCGAGATTGCCAAATCCGATCAGGCATTTGTCACCGTCGCATGGGGACATGAATCAACACCCTCACAATCTGATTCAACGGCAGCCGCCGACACACGCTTTCCGAAGGGTGCCGTCACGCGTTCCTATGGCGAAACAGATGAGCGCAGCGATCTTGCCGCGTGGCAAGCCTTCCGCATTGCCGGCGGCATTGCCGAAAGCGGCAGCGACTACCAACTCGGAGACGCCTTCCCCCACGACGTGCTGCTGGACGAAACCGGTGGCGTCGGCTTCAAGAAGGGCTGCTATGTCGGCCAGGAGGTCGTCTCGCGCATGCAGCATCGCGGCACCGCCAGGCGGCGCGTGCTGATTGTGTCAGCCGACCGGCCCCTGCCCGCGCCCGGCTCTGAGCTGACCGTCGAAGGCAGGCCGGTTGGCACGCTTGGCTCGACTGCCGGCACGGCTGGTCTGGCGATTGTCCGTATCGACCGGATCAAGGCGGCGCTCGAGGCCGATCTGCCGATCATGGCGGCGGACGTTCCAGTTACGCTGGCCATTCCCGGTTGGGCAAAATTCACCTTCCCGCAGGAAGCCGCCAGCGCGGAGGGGGTCTGATGGCGGCCGACCGCGTCGGCGCACCGGCACGCGCCTGGCAGCGCATGCTGTCGGGCCGCCGGCTCGACCTGCTCGACCCCTCGCCGCTCGACATCGAGATTTCAGACATTGCGCATGGGCTCGCCCGCGTTGCCCGCTGGAACGGCCAGACCAGCGGCGAGCATGCTTTTTCGGTTGCCCAGCACTCGCTGCTGGTCGAAGCGCTGTTCCGCGACCTGGTACCCGAGGCTTCGGCCGACGCCCGGCTGGCGGCTCTTCTGCACGACGCCCCCGAATATGTCATCGGCGACATGATCTCACCGTTCAAATCGGTAATGGGCGGCAGCTACAAGGATTGTGAGTTGCGGCTGCAGCGCGCCATCCATCTGCGCTTCTCGCTGCCGGAACCGGGTGCTGCGCTGCGCAAGGAGATCAAGCGCGCCGACCAGATCGCCGCCTATTTCGAGGCAACGCTGCTCGCCGGCTTTTCGACCGCCGAGGCGACCGAGTTCTTCGGCCGGCCGCGCGGCTTCAATGCCGACCGCTTCGATTTCACGCCACGCTCGGTGAGCTGGGCGCAAAATGCGTTCCTGAAGCGGTTTTCCGCGATCGAGACGTCGCGGCACCAGGTTTCGGCGACCGCAATCGGCTAAAAACGCTAAATTAACCGGCGGCGGCCACAATAGCGCGTTCGATCACGGTCCGCAGGCGCGCTCATGCCCGTCGCTGATGCCAAGGATGGTCCGACCATCCCGAAACGGGAGGCCGAAGGCATGGACCACTCCCGCCACATGGAAGACGAACTGCGCGAGCAGAACCAACGCTTTTCGGCTGCGGTCGAGAACATGTCGCACGGCCTGTGCATGTTCGACGCCGACGAGCGGATGATCATCTGCAACGGCAACTACCTGAACATCTTTTGCCTCGAAGCCAGCGTGATAAGGCCCGGCATCCGGTTCCTCGACATTCTGCGCCACAGCGTCGATATCGGCATCGCCTCGCAAACCGCCGACGAACTCTACGCCATCCGCAAACCCTATATCGATCAGGCAAAGCCCTCGACCTACGAAGAAACACTGTCGGACGGCCGCATCGTCAGCATCTCGCACCGCCCTCTGGCTCTGGGCGGCTGGGTCTCGATCTATGAGGACATCACTGAGCAGCGCCGCGCGCAAGAGGATCTCAAAGAGCAGCACCGCCGCTTCGACGCAGCGCTCGCCAATATGTCGCAGGGCCTGCTGATGTATGACGCCGACGGCAAGATGATCGTGCGCAACGGGCGTTTCCTAGAACTCTACAACGTCACCGCGGCGGACTTCCCGCTTGGAACGACGCACCGCGACGCGCTCGAACGATTGCTGGAACTCGGCATCTATACGAAGATCGATGTCGACAGCGAAGTCGCCAAGACCGAGGCCTGCCTGGTGGCGAGAAAAATGCACACGGCCTATCGGCATCTTACCGACGGCAGGACGGTTCTGGTCACCCGCCAGCCGATGAGCGGCGGCGGTTGGGTGGCGACCTTCGACGATGTTACGGAGCGCCGCCGTACCGAAGAGCGCATGACCCATCTTGCGCATCACGATATGCTGACCGGCCTGCCCAACCGCTCGATGTTCCGCGAACGGCTCGACCTTGCGCTGGAGGACACGGCGGCCACGCCGCTGGCGATCTTCTCGCTCGATCTCGATCGCTTCAAGGCGGTCAACGACACCTGGGGACATCCGGCCGGCGACTGGCTTCTGAAGAGCGTGGCCGAGCGACTACAGCGCTGCCTGCATAATGAAAACGACGTCGTCGCCCGCTTCGGCGGCGATGAATTCGTCATCATCCAGTTCAATTTCAAGGGCATTGCCAGTGCTGAAAAACTCGCGAAGCGCATCGTCGAGACAATCGGAAAACCGTTCCGCGACAAGCGCCGCGAGATGCATATCGGAATCAGCCTGGGTATCGCGGTTTTCCCCGACGACGGCCGAGATGCCGACACGCTGCTGAGGAACGCCGATACAGCGCTTTACCGGGCGAAGAGCGAAGGGCGCAATCTGTATCGGTTCTTCGAACCCGGAATGGACGCAATGGTACAGGCACGGCGTGCGCTGGAGGTCGACCTTGAGACCGCGCTGCCGCGCCAGGAGTTCGACCTCGATTTCCAGCCCATCATGAACATCGCATCCGGGGAGATCGTCGGCGCGGAAGCCTTGATGCGCTGGCATTCGCCGACACGCGGCACGGTGGCGCCGGACAGCTTCATTCCGGTCGCCGAAGACACCGGATTGATCGTGCCGCTTGGCGAATGGGCGCTGAGGAAAGCCTGCACGGCGGCGGCCGACTGGCCCGCCGGCCTGCGCGTCGCGGTCAATGTCTCGGCCGTGCAACTTAAAAGCGGCAGCTTCGCCCGCAGCGTCATCTCGGCGCTGGCTTTCTCCGGCGTGCCAGCCGGTCGGTTGGAGCTTGAAATCACCGAAACCGTGCTGATGGACGAAAGCGAGGCGGTGCTAAGGACGCTGCGGCAGTTGCGCGAACTCGGCATCCGTATCGCGCTGGACGATTTCGGCATCGGCTATTCTTCGCTCGGCTATCTCAGGCGTTTTCCCGTCGACAAGATCAAGATCGATCGTTCGTTCATCCACGACCTGGGCAATCGTGACGCCGCGGCGATCGTTCGCACCGTCATCGGGCTGGGCGCCGAGCTTGGCATCACTGTCACCGCCGAGGGGGTCGAGACCGAGGCGCAACTCGACATCCTGCGCGGCAATGGCTGTACAGAGGCGCAGGGCTATCTGATCGGCGTGCCGTCAACGGCCGCCGAGATCCAGCGTCTGTTGAAATCCCGAGCGCTCCACAGCCAGACCGGCTGAGGCCGGCCATCGTCAACGCAGCGTGTCGATGTATTTGCCGTGGAAGCTGACATAGCCGGGCTCGACCACCTTGAGATGCCGCTCGATCAGCGCATGAAACCGCGGCAGTTGATGAAACGGCACGCCTGGATAGGCATGATGCTCGGCATGGAACGGCATGTTCCACGCCAGCCTGCGGACCAGCCAGTTGGTCAGCGTGGTCCTGGTGTTCTCCAGCATGTTGGCGACGAACGGACAACGGCCGTGCTCGGCTAAGAGATAGAGGCGCAGAAACGGCTGCCCCAACAGAGCGGGCAAGATCCAGACATAGAGAAGCACCGAGAGCCGGAAATAGACGGCCAGCAGAAGGACCACGGCGTAAAAGGCAATCATGGCGCGTGCCTCGATGCGCACCTTGTCATAGCCCTTTGGCGGAACGTAGCTTTCCCGGCCGCGGTCCATCGCATTGGCATAAAGCGTCTTGAGGTGGCCCCACCACAAAGGGATGCCGGATATGTGGACGAGATATTGCCGCCATGTCTCCGGTTTGGGGAAGGCCAGTTCCGGGTCGTTCTGCGGGTCCTGCGTGTATCGATGGTGGGCGAAATGGAAATAGCGAAACCAGTCCGCCGGCAGCGCGATCGCCAGGCTGCACACCCGCGCCACGGCATCGTTCAGCCATTGCGACTCAAAGGCCGTGCGATGGACCGTTTCGTGCAGCAGCGTGAACAGGAAGACGATGAGGATACCTTGCGGCAGCATCAGCAGTGGCCAGAACGGCACCTTGACGGCGATCAGCGATCCGACGACCACGATCGCGCCCCAATGAGCAGCAAGCTGAACGAGGCCCGCAACATCAGACTTGGCGGTCAGCCGATTGCGCTCCTCCTGCGTCAGCGATGAAATTACGTCACGATGATCCACGTGCTTCGATCCAGACTGGAGTTTGATGAACCCACTGTAGCCAATGAACAACCTTTCCAAAAACGACGATTTCTGCAATCTAGATAAGCTGAACTTATCTATTCGGTGATTATGGCCGTACCTCCCTCTCTCAAAGGGCTTCAAGCTTTCGAGGCTGCGGCCCGTATAGGCAGCTTTGCCGCGGCGGCGGAAGAGCTTTCGGTGTCGGCCGCTGCCGTCAGTCAGCTCATCCGCACGGTCGAGGAGCAGATGGGCCGCAAGCTGTTCCACCGCGTCAACCGGCGCGTCGTCCTCACCGAGGCCGGCGTCGAGATGCTGCCCAGGCTGACCATGGCCTTCCAGGAGATCGGCAGCGTCGCGCGCCAGCTGGGCGGCGATACGTTCCGCCCACGCCTTGTGGTGTCGGTGTCGCCATCCATGGCCATGGGTTGGCTTTCGCAGCGTCTCGCTGGTTTTGCCTCAAGCCATGGCGTCGTCGACATATCGCTCAGAGGCGACGACGACCCGGTGCCGTTCGACCGTGAACTGATCGACATCAGGCTCTCCTATGGGCCGCATTATCGCGAGCACCCGACCGAGGACATCGTCCAGGACGCAGTCTATCCCGTGTGTGCCCCCGGGCTGGCGGACACAATCAAACCCGAGGGCCTGGCCAGCCTGCCGCTTATCCACACGGGCTGGGGACCGACTGGTGCGTCCTTTCCGTCCTGGCACAACTGGTTCGAGGCGGCCGGCATCGAGCCCGGCCGGGCAGCGCAGCGCGGCCTCTCGGCCAACTCATCGCGCGCGGCACTCGACCTTGCCATTTCGGGATTGGGCGTGGCGCTGGCAGACGGCCGACTTGTCAGGCCCCTCGCCCAGGCACTGGAGCTGCGCCAGCCCTATTGCCTGACGATCCCGGAGCGCAGCGCCAGGCGCGATGTCGTGGCGGCGTTTCGCCTGTGGCTGATCGACGAGTGTCGGCGCGCAGTCGGCTCGCCGGCACTGCGTTGACGTAGTGTGCGGCGATGATCAGAGGTGCCCGCTCAATGCCTCAGCCATGTCCTTGTTTGTCGCCACGGGGATGATCTCGAACTCCACCAGATCCGCCCATTCGATGACCCAACGCTGCAGCAGTGTGACGTCATCGGTCTCCACCAGCAGGAAGCAGCGGCTCATGTCCGCCGCGATCCAACTGTGGTGCACGAGAAGCTCGTCAGGTTTCAGGCGGCCGCGGTCGCGAAAGCGGCGGTAGATCTCCTTGCGATCGCAGCCGGTGAAATCCTCGATGACGATGAACTGCATGTTCTACCCCCGATCAAATTACCGCCCCGGCCGGTCCAGCCGCTCCAGGAACCACTGCGTCAGCCGCACCCAGACCTCGTCCTTCTCGCCGGAATCCTCCCAGCCATGGTCGAGGTTGGGATTGTCGTTGACCTCTATGACGAAGACGCCGTCCTTGGTCTCCTTGAGGTCGACGCCATAGAGCCCGTCACCGATGCAGCGCGCCGCCTTCACTGCCGTCTCGACGACATGCGCCGGCGTTTCCTTCAGCGTGAAGGTTTTGATGCCGCCCTGGTCGGGCTTGCCGTTGGCCTTGTGGTTGACGATCTGCCAGTGCTTCTTTGCCATCAGATAGTGCACGGCAAACAATGGCTGGCCACCAAGCACGCCGACGCGCCAGTCATACTCGGTCGGAATGAATTTCTGCGCGATCAGAAGGTCGGAATCCTCCAGCCATTCGGTAGCCAACGTCTTCAGTTCCTCGAAATTGGCGCATTTCTTGACGCCGCGCGAGAACGACGAATCCGGGATCTTCAGCACCAGCGGAAAGCCCAGTGTCTGCGCCGCCAGTTCGAGATCCGAGGTGCCGGCGATCATCACCGTCGGCGGCACCGGGACCTTGTTGTAGGCCATCAACTCGTTGAGATAGACCTTGTTGGTGCAGCGGATCATCGACAGCGGATCGTCGATGACCGGCATGCCTTCCTGCTGGGCGCGGCGGGCGAAACGATAGGTGTGGTTGGAGATCGAGGTCGTCTCGCGGATGAACAGCGCGTCGTAATTGGCGAGCTTGGCGAGGTCGCGCTTGGTGATCGGCTCGATTTCGACGCCCATCTTCTCGGCGATCTTGGCCCAATAGCGCAGCGACGAGATCTCCGAGGGCGGCAATTCCTCATGCGGGTCGACCAGCGTGGCAAAGGTGTAGCGCGCCGGCGTGCGGCCCTTGGTGTCGCGCCACTCGCGGTTGGTGTAAGTCTCCAGGCACTGGATGAAGCTTTTTTCCTCGTCCTCGGTCATGCGCGCCAGCGGATGGAAGCCGATCTTGCGGATCGAGGCCCATTCGGCGCTGTCCTTGATGTGGACTTCGAGCGCCGGTGCGCGGAACCAGTCGAACAACAGCTTGGCGAAACGGTCCCAGATTTTCGACGGCCCGATGCCGAAGAAGATGCAGACCTTTTGCGGAAAGGCGCCGCCAAGATCCTTACGGCATTTGTTGAGCGCCAGCTCCAGTTCCGGCAGCGCGTGCTCATAGAGCTTGCGCTCCGACAGGTCGATCATCGTCTCGACGGTCGGGATCACCTTGTGGCCGCGCGAGCTTGCCAGCAGCGAGGCATAGTAGCCGCGGCTCTGGTAGGCGTAATTGTTCGACAAGTTGATGACCTTCGGCCGCTGGCCGCGAAACAGCGACGGATGCGCGAGATAATCGCGATTGGTGATGATCTTGTGTGGTGTCGCCACCTGGTCGAGATCGCTCTGCCTGCCTGTAAGAATAACCCAGGTCATTGTTATCAGCGCTTTCCCAGAGTGATGGCGGCACGCAGTCCGTCTCGGCCGAACTGCGCCATGTTCATGAAGATGCCGTAAGGCACGGGAATGTTGGCGGCATCAAGGATGGTCTCCTGCCTTTCGTCCTCGACCCAAGGGTCGTGGATGAGGATATGGTCGCCATCATCGCCGATCGCCAGCACCCAATGCGGCACCTTCTTGCCGAACATCAGGAAGCCGCTGATCAGCACCAGCACCAGTTTACCCTCCGCGATCGAAGCCCTGATATCATCGATGGTGAACGGACGGTAATTCACCGGGATGCCGTAAAGTTCCGCGCGCCGGCGAAAGTCGACCTGGGCGAGTTCCATCACCCGGCGCTTGTCCTCGCTGCGCACCGATTGCAGGAACAACGCACCGTAAAAGGAAACGTAGATCTCCGCTGCCAGCCCACTTTCGTACCCCGAGACAGCGAGGCCGAACGGTTCGCAACCACCGGGACCCGACATCATGAAGACGGTCGTCGCTTCGCGCCACAGGCGGATTTCCATGACCGGATCCGGCACGAAGCCGCGGTCGAAATTGGCCATGGCCATCATCAGGCAGCACGGGCCGCAGGTGAATTCGCAGGTCTGTTGGTAGAACGGCACCTTGGTGGCAATCGGAATGTCGCCGCGCAAGGTCTTTTCGTAGCGAAGTGCTGCCTCGCCATCCTCATAGTAGCCGGGTTCACGGCCGATCTTGCGATACCCGGCCTGTTCATAGATGCGGATCGCGCGGTTGTTGTCCTCGCGCACCTCGAGACGCAGCATCATGCGGTCATGCTCGAAGGCGGCGTCTTCGGCCGATCCAAGCAGCATGCGGCCAACACCCAACCCACCGAAGAAGGGACCGGTCGCAATCGAGTAGAGGCGCGCCACGCCGCTGCCCTTGCGAAACAGCACGATCGCGTAGCCGGCCACGCGGCCATCGACTTCGGCGACCAGCGTCTCGGCGGTTTCACGCTCGATGAACAGGCGGAAAGAGCGGCGGGAAATACGGTCGCTCGAGAAAACAGCTTTCTCGATGGCGGCGAGATCATCGACGTCAGACGCGCGGGCCGTGCGGATCTCGGCAGGCATGCGGCTTGAGAAAACCTCGATTGGTGGTGGGAAATGCCCTACTGAAAACGTTCAGGACATCAGCCGAAAATACTGATGGCCACAAAGCGCTATCGCACCTCGAATAGGGCCGAATTGTGACAGATTCGGCAGCAGATCGGCCATGGAAAGTGCTTTGAAGAGCGTCGCTATTCGTGGATTGGCGTCGCCATCAAAAGCCGCGCCTTTCAACTGGCCAGGCCGGCCAGAAGCTGGCCATAGGCGCTCTTTGCCACGACGGCCAATTGCTCGCGCGGCAGCGAGCCGACGACGGCGCAGCCATAGCCCTTGTCCAGCCAGTAGACGGCCTGTGGACCGTCTTGCGCCGATGCATAGGTGCCCTTGGCGTTCTCCGCCGATTCCGCGGTGACGAAGAGAGATATGCGCTCGCCCTTATCGTCCTCGTAGAGCAGCATCGCTGCCTTGCTTTCGCCTGCGGGCAGCAACCGTCCGCCGACCAGTTGGAAACCGTTCGCGGTCAGGTCGGGCGCCACCAGCTTCAACCCTACCCGATTGGACAGCCAGGTCTGCAGATGATCCTTGTCGCTGGCCGGCACTTCGACCGCATGCCGCTTTTCGGCGGCATAGATGACATGGGCCGCGATTGCCTGCTCGGCCAGTCGATCTTCCGCCGGGTCCTCCTGCCCGATGCCGTCGACGCCGGCAAGGTAGCCGCCAAGCCCGCCGGCGGCGACCAGAAACACGGCAGCGGCAGCGGCAAGCCACCAGCGTGAGCGTGGCGCGGCAGCCCTCACCGGTGCCTCGCCGAGCACGACCTTGCGCAGGCGCGCGGGCACGGCTTCGTCCAGCACCCCGGCGAAGGCGGCCTGCAGCGCCGTCCGGTCGGCGGTGAAGCGGGCGCTCCTTGCCTTCATCTCGGGATTGGCGTCGAGCCAGGCATCGTAAGCGGCGCGCTCGTCTGCAGGCAGCTCGCCATCAAGCGCCATGTGGATGTCACGTTCGGAAAAGTCGCGGCGGATCATTTCTCGACGATCCTTATCGCGCGGCGACGCGCCGTATCGTCCAGCAACCCACGCAATTCCTCACGCCCACGCGCGATGCGCGACATCAGCGTGCCAGCGGGGACGCCCAGAATATTGGCGGCTTCAGCATAGGAAAAACCTTCGATGGCAACCATGACAAGGGCTGCGCGTCGATCGGGGCTGATCGCCTGCAACGCGTCGATGATCTCGCGCGAGGCGATGCTCTCCACCTGTTCGGCCGGCTGGGCAACGGCCTCGCCCGCCTCCAGCGGCAACATTGCCGCCTCGCCGCGGCGGTTCACCTTGCGCATCTGGTCGATGAACAAATGATGCATGATCGTAAACAGCCACCTCCGGGGGCTTTCTCCTGTCTGCCAGTTATCGAGCCGGACAAGCGCCCGCTCGAGGCAATCCTGGACGAGATAGTCGGCAGCGTCGCGGTCGCGCAAAAGCGAGCGTGCGTAGCGGCGCAGGCGCGGTATTTCGCCAAGGATTGCTGCCTTCTTTTCGTCCATGACCGCTGGTTCTGAGGTCGCCCTTGTTGATCCCCGATTGAACGCGCTTTCCGGGCGCGGCGCAAGCGGCCAGCGCGAAGCGGTCCGCCGCCCCGGTCACCCAAGCAATGAGATAACGCTGGCTGGTGCCGATTTATTCCCGACCGGAACGGGCGACAAATCGATTGCTTAGATACTATGCATTATACGTGAAATACGTATAAGGATCCTTCGATGAAGCAGTTCACCTTTTCAGACATGAACCGGGCGTCCGGCGAAATTCTCGAAACGGCAATGATCGAGCCTGTCGCTCTCACGAAACGCGGCAAGGAGAAGCTGATCATCCTTTCAGCCACCCAATACCGGCAGCTCGTCAGTTCGCCTCATGCCGTAGCCTACACGCTTGAGGACGCGCCGAACGAGATTCATGATGAACTCATGTCCGGATTGGAGGCCATCACAACCTGCGACAAGCCGGATGCTTAAGCCCGGTGATTTGCTTCGATACTACTATCTATGGGCGCGGCAGGCTGATGCCGGCGAGGAATCCGGCCGCAAGGCGCGGGCCGTCTGCATTGTGGTTAGAACGCCGGCAACGCCTGCCGCACTCTTCTTGTTCCCGCTCACTTCGAAAAGCCCGACCAGTCCCGCACGCATGTTGCTGTGAGCGAAAATCGAGTGCCGCAGAGGTGGGCTTAATTTTCCGTCGTGGCTAATTCTAGACGAGTACAACCGCGTACGAGTCGACGAAGCTTATGATCTCGTCACGACGAAGCCAATAGGCTCCTTCAGCCCGGCGTTTGTCCGCAAGATCGCGGGCCTCATCAAAGAGGCAGTCGCACAACGCCGCGTGCGTGGCACCATCCGAAAATAGCGAATAGCGGTCCATGAACCACCGGTAAGAACTGTTCACGGAAGCAAGCGTGTCATCCCTCCTTCGCCGCCCGCGTCAGCAGCCGCTGATAGAACAGTCCGATGCCGATCAGCACCGCGCCGAGGCCGATGAAGGACAGCGCCCGCAGCACGCCTTCAAGCTCCGACATGTCGAAGATGAAGACCTTCAGCACGGCGATCGCGATCAGCGCTGCAGAGGCGATGCGCAGCACCTGCGACTTCAGCCAGACGCCCACGGTGAGCAGGACCACACCGATGACCAGCCAGAGCGCCGAATAGGTGTAGGTTTCCAACTGGCCGAGACCGCTCCACAGACCGATGAACTCGCCCTTGAACAGGCGCCTTACCGACAGCGTGGCATAGGCGAAGGCAAGCACCGCAGCCACCACGGCCAGCATCTGCGCATACCATTTCGGCCGCTTGTCCCTGGCATAGAGCGCCAGCCCGCCGGCGGCGACCGCCGGCAGGAGATAGGCTAGGAACAACAGGTTGAAGACCGGGATCTGGCCAGTCGATTCGTCCGTGAACAGAGGATTCAGCACCACGAAATGCCTGACAACGATGAAGGCGACCGAGGCCACGCCGGCGGCCATCGAACCATAGCGCAGCACCGAGCTTGGTGAGCGCATGTCGATGGCGACCAGGATGGCGCCGGCGCCGATGGCGATCAGCGTGTAGATCGCCTGTTCAGCGAGCGTCATGGCACCCGTGTCGATGACGCCGCCATGCATGGCATGGCGCACCAGCATGGCGACGGTCAGCAGCGCAAACAGCGCCGCCGCTGCTTCCATGGCGAGGCGTGGCCGGCCATTGCCAGCTCTTGGTAGTGTGGGGGTGGTGCGGGCGAGCTGCCAGGCGGCAAAGCCGAAGGCGAGCGCCGGCACGCCATAGCCCGGCAGCAGCCAGTTGAACACCGGTGTCGTCGACAGGAACTCCGCACCGACGATGGTCGGGTCGAAGGCGACGCGGCCAAGCACCGCGATCACCGCGCCAACCGAAATCCAGCCGAGCACCGGATAGGAGCGCCAGCGCGTGACCAGCGCCGGCACGATGGCCGCCGCACCGAGCAGGATGGTGGTCCAGCCGGAATCGAAAGCCATATGCATCAGCAGCAGGCCGGCGATCGCCGCGCCGCCCAGGGCAAACGACACCGCTATACCGCCCTTGAGCGGCGGCTCTTCGGCCCGCGCGATCCACTCGCCGCCGGCGGCGAAAACGACGACCAGCAGTGCCGCGACGGCGGCGTAGACAAGGTCACGGTCGAGATTGCCGAAGGTGAACCAGAGCGCCAGCAGGATGACCAGCGGGACGATGACGCCCCACGCTGCCCATGAGGCCGCGCGGATTTGCGTTCCGGCGGCGAACCTGCGCGCGGCCCAGAAGCCGGCACCAATGAAGACCAGGCCAAGGCCAATTCCGATGCGCAGCGTCAAGGCATTGCCGGCTGCCACCGGCATACCGTCAAAGCCCAAATTGCCTTGGGAAAGATCGGAGCCGATGGTGGTGGGCGGAATGATGCCGAGATGGATCATCACGGTTACCAGTCCAGCGGCATGCAGCAGCGGCACCGCGCGCGGCCGATAGAGTGCGGTTGCAACAAGGGCGACGATGACCAAGGCGCCCGGTAAGGCATCGCCGGCGGCGACAAGCGTCGAGTCGACGGACAGGCCCAGCGCCGAAAACGCGACGAAAGCCCCCGGGATGATCGACGGCCAGTCGAACCCGTTTTTTGCAGCGTCCGCTTCGCTGCCACGACTGCTCAGCCAGACAAAAGCAAGTACGGCCAGCGTCACCGTATCGATAAACAGGACGACAGGCAGTTGCATGCCGGCTGCGTCGCTCATGTAGAGAATGGTCCAGAGGCCGGTGCCGGCAAAAGCCGCCGCCATCAGGAAGGTCCAGTCGCGCATGCGGGCGATGACGCCGGTGGCGGCGAGCACGATCGCGAGATAGCCGAACAGCGCCCAGGGATTGGGCGCCTGCGAGGCGACCAGCACCGGCGTCACCATGGCGCCGACAAGGCCGATACCGGCCAGTGCCTGGCCATGGACCAGGGCTGCCGCGATCGTCGCCACGCCGATGGCGCCGAGCAGCGTGAAGGCGAGCGCCGGACCTATGAAGCCGTAAATGCCGTGCGCGGCATAGACGGTGCCGAACAAGATGAAGGCACCAGCCGCCGTCAGGATCGCTGGAATATAAGCACCGGCGGCGCCTTGCACCGGCACTTTGAAGCCGGTGCGGCGGATGAACTCGCCGCTGGCGACCAGCACCAGGCCTAGAACCGCAGCCATGGTGAGCCGCACGCCGGGGCCGAAAATGCCGGCTTCGATGGTGTAGCGGATCAGGAACAGGCCGCCCAGCGCGAGCGCGATGCCGCCGACCCAGACCGCCCAGCGGGTGCCGAGCGCGGTTTCGACATCGGACTGGCGAGCGGCTTTCGCCGCGGCAGTCGGCGCTGCAGGCTCCGCTGCCGTCGATGCCGGCTCGCTTGGCGCCCATGGCCCGGACACGACCTCGCCGATGGGGGTTTCCGCTTCCATAGCTGGCGCCGGTGCGGCGACCGGCTCGCTTATCGCTGGCGAGGGAATGTCGGCCCCTGCCGCAACGGCCGGCGCCATATCGGCGGGCGCGGCGTCTGGCGTGGCCTGTTCGAACGGCTTGGCCGCAGGCGTCACGGCGCCGGAAAGGACCAGGCTGCGCAGCGCGCCAAGCTCGCGCTCGACAAGGCCGATGCGGCTCTGCTGGCGCGAAATGATGACGAACAAGGCTATGATGGCGACTAGGCCGATCAGGCTTTCAAACATGGCGGTTCCCCCAAACCAGGCCGGTTTTCACTGACGTTCAGTCTCACTGACATTCAAATGCGGCGGCCAAACGGCCAGAAAACTTACGGTCAGAAAACTCAACGCGCCGCCAGGTTGGCGGCCGGGAAGATCGAGCATGTTTCGGTGCCGAAAGCCAGCAGCTTGCCGCCGGCATCCTTCAGCGTCGCTTCCGACACCGCCAGCGTGCGGCCCTTGTGAACAACCCTGCCCTCGCAGACCACTTCGCCGGTCTTCGGCGTGATGGGCCGCGTCAAATTCACCTTGAACTCCGCCGTCGTATAGGCCTCGCCCTTTTCGAGCAGCGTCTGCACGGCACAGGCCAGTGCCGAATCGAGCAGCGTCGCCGCCCAGCCGCCATGCACGCTGCCCAGCGGGTTGAGATGGCGCTCGCTCGGCATGCCACAAAAGACAGCACGCCCTTCCGAGACTTCGGTGAGAGTGAAATTCAGCTGAAAGGAAATCGGCGGCGCCGGATACTGCCGTCGACGATGCGCTGCAGCAATTCCAAACCGGTGTATTTCAGGATGTCGGCGTGCGGAATGGTGCCGAGGCCGAGCGGTGAGACCCGGCCAGGATAAAGTTCGACCTCGCTCATGTGATGATTTCTCTGGCTGCGTCCTGGCCAGCCATGGCCTTGCCGCGCGCGTGATGTTTGCGCAAGGCGGCGAGGAAGCCGGTCCGAGCGTCCGGCGGCTCGATGCCGCGCGGCTCATAGACATGGCGGTTGAAGAAGAAGCCGGTGAGCCGGAAGGCGTCCTCGACATCAGCCGCATCGGCGCGCAGGCCGGAGCCGCGCTGCAGGAAAGCCGGCAGAGCCAGCATCTTGTCGCGCCATGGCAAACCGGCTTCGCGCGATACCGCGCGTCCCGACTTCGGCGAGACATAGGCCAGGTCCTGTCGCGTGCCGGTGGCGGCGCATTGGCTGAGATCGAGGCCGAAGCCGAGTTCGTCCAGCACCAGAAGCTCGAAGCGCGCCACCAGTTCACCGGCAACATCGGCATCGTCGAGATGGACGATCATTACGGCAAGCGTTTCGTAGAGACCTTCATGCGCGTCGCGCTCGGGCAGCAGGCGCAGATGCGCGGCCATGGTCTGCAAGCCGTAGACGGCGACGGCGCTGTCCATCAACCGGGCCGCGTTCATCTCGATCGCCTCGGCCTGGAACGTGCCGAGATGTTCATCAAGGCGCGCACGCCACAACAGGTCGACGCGATTGCCGGGCTGGAGCACGGGCTGCTGCTTGCGCGAACGGCCGCCGCGAACAAGGCCGAGATGACGGCCATGCGCTCGCGTCAACACCTCGAGAATGGCGCTGGTTTCGCCATGCTTGCGGGTGCCGAGAATGATTCCCTCGTCGCGCCATTCCATTTCAGGAGCTTTTCACCGATCGGGTGGCGAAATCAAGGTATCGGCTTGCGCCGGGACCGACTCTTGCAACAGCACATAAAAAACCGCCCGCAGCAAATGCTGCGGGCGGGCTGGTGAGGTCAGTCGATCCGTTAGAAATTGCGCTGGAAGCGAACGATGCCGCCGACGCTGCTCTTCTTGTCGGCCTTGGTCCAGTTGTTGAAGTCGAAGTCGTCGAATTTTCCTGCATTGAGGTAATCGACTTCGGCCGTGATCGTGTAGCCGGGGACGATGGTGTAGGCAACGTTGGCCGCGACGGCGAGGTTCTTCCAGTCGTCATAGGAGACCTGGGCGTTGAACGAGGTCTTGTCGTTGAACTTGTAGGTGCCGCCGCCCCAGATCGCCCAGTTTCCGCCCCATGGCTTGTACTGGGTACGGCCTGTGCCGAAGTCGTTGATGTTGTCGTTGGTGCCGTAGCCGCCCATGACGAACAGCGTCAGTTCCTTGCTGACGTTGACGTCCAGTCGGACCTTGCCGGCCACTTCCTCATAGTTGCTGTCATAGGCCACGACGCCGGTGATCGCACCCCAGTCGCCCTTGTACTTCAAACCGCCGACGACATGCGGAACATAGCTGTCGATGGTGTTGACGCCGGTGCCTTCTTCGAGCGAGACCACGCCCGTGACGCCGTTCCCCGCGTCGAAATTGTACTGGAGGACGTTGGTGTCCTTGATGCCATACGGGATGATCGTGTCCTGGATGACGTTGCCGGCGTAACCGACGAACTGGTCGTATGCCGTTTCATCCTTACCGACGCGCAGGCCACCGAGCTGGATCCAGGCGAAGTTCAGGGTGGTGGTCTTGTTGCCGGCCTGCCAGCCGGCGCCGCCACCTGTATAGTCGCCGGAAGAGTTGCCGAACTGGAAGCGGGTCTCGGTAAAGGTCTTCAACGTGCCGAGTTCGGTTTCCTGGCCGGTATAAGTCCTCAGCGTGAAGCGCATGTTCTTGTAGTAGGTGTCGTTCCTATCGCCGTCCATGTGATCGGAAACGTTGTTGGCGCCATCCAGCGCGCCGGAATCGCCGACGCCCATGTCGTAGCGGAGATAGCCGCCGATGCGCAGGCAGGTCTCGGTGCCCGGAATATAGAAGTAGCCGGCGCCGTAGACGTCGCAGATCTTGACGTATTCGGCTGGTTCCGGTTCGGCGACGACGACAGCGTCGGCGGCGCGTGCGCCGCTGACCGCGATCAGGGCCGCGGCTGAGCCGAGAAGGAGGCTCTTGATGTTCATTTTCTGACCTCTCCAGTCATAGTTATAAATGGCTTCGGATTTGTGGCTGGCGGCAATGTTTTCCCGCCTCACCCCCACAACGAAAAAGGCTCGCATCGCTCGCCCTTTTCAGCGGCGAACATACCCATCGATCATCTGCCCTCAATGACCATTTCCGAAATAATTCTAGTTCTATGAACAGATTAGTGCTGTGTTGCACAAATAACACTTATTACCAACACGAATGGCACAATCGGCACAACGTCATATTTTGAATATATATGCGGATACTTACGTGGCTAAATACATTTCTAACGTTCTATATTTCTAAAATTACCGCACAGTGCGGAATATCTACCTGATTTACGCCGAAATCGACCTGGCTCTTGCCGCCACCCCTCTATCAGCGGATGACGCTCATCCGCCAAATCTACTCTGATACCGAGGCGAAAGCGGGATGACGCTTCCAAGCCTGTCTGCTCTTCCAAGACGATCGAAACTCCCTGGAGCGCTGTCGCGTCGCCGATTGTGACAGCAGCCAGCCGTTGAAGACGATTCCTCCATGACGCCTCTCAATCGACCTTGGCGACGCCGGCGATGTAGTCCCCCGCCTTGATCAGGCGGGTGGGCACGCATAGGTCCGGAAAAGCATCGCCTCGGCCAGAATGTCCCTGGTCGCGCCATACGAGGCGGATGGTTCGGCGACAGGATTAGGATCTGGTGGGCGAGAGCGGCTTGAACGTTTGGCGCCTCACGCGCCGTGCGCGTGATCGGCAAGCACTTCATCGATCACGTGACGGGATCTTTCAACCTCGACAGGGTTGACGTCGATCTGTCCGGCAACCGTGATCAGCGCCTTCCAGAGCGTCCAGCCACGACCGCGCGCCCACATCGCCTCGTCGGCCGGAAGGCCGGCACGAAACGCCTCCCGGCTTTTGCCTTCCAACAGCGTCCACGCGATCGCCAGATCGCAGGCGGGATCGCCGACGCCGGAGGTTCCGAAGTCGATCACCGCGCTCAATCGGCCTTGCCTGACCAGCAGGTTTCCCCAACTGACGTCACCGTGGAACCAGACCGGCGCACCGTGCCATTGTGCGGCAAGTGCTGCCTCCCACACCGCACTGGCGGCGTCCGTATCTATCTTGCCGTCGAGAGCAGCAATCGCTTGCCACGTTTCGCCATCGTAGACGCTGAGTGGTCCGCCGCGAAAGAAATTGTGCTGTCCCGGCGCCGGTCCACCGGTCGCATCGATCCGCTGCAGGGCGACCAGGAACATGGCCAGGTCGGTCGCGAATCGCGGCAGGCTGGCGATACGCTCGCGCTTTGCTGTCTCGCCTTCGATCCAGCGGTAGACGGACCAATGCCAGGGATAGTTTTCGGCCGGAACCCCCATCGCCAGCGGCACGGGAATCGGCAGCGGCAACAGAGGCGCCAGCCTCTCCAGCCAGCGATGTTCCTTTTCCACCTGCAGGGAATAGGCCGCGGCACTCGGCAGCCGCACGGTCATCTCGTCGCCGAGATGGAAGGTCCTGTTGTCCCAGCCGCCAAACTCGACGGGCCTGACCGCAAGGTCCTTCCAACGGGGAAACTGCGTGGCGATCAATCGGCTGACAAGCGCTATGTCGATGTTCGGCTTGCTGTCCATCGATCCTAGCGCGGAAACTCGAGCCCCATCTCGCGATAGCGCTCGGGATCATCGCCCCAGTTCTCGCGCACCTTGACGAACAGGAACAGGTGCACCTTCTGTTCGAGGATGCCTGCTATCTCCATGCGCGCCGCCTGGCCGATGGCGCGGATGGTCTCGCCCTTGTGGCCGAGCACGATCTTCTTCTGGCTGTCGCGTTCGACATAGATGGTCTGGTCGATGCGCACCGAACCATCCGGCTTCTCTTCCCATTTCTCGGTCTCGATATGCGAGGAATAGGGCAATTCCTGATGCAGCCTGAGATAAAGCTTCTCGCGCGTGATCTCGGCCGCGAGCTGGCGCATCGGCAGGTCCGAGATCTGGTCTTCCGGATAATACCACGGGCCAACCGGCAGAGCCTCGGCCAGATAATCGAGAACGTCCTTGCAGCCGGAACCGGTCAGCGCCGAAACCATGAAGGTGCGTTTGAACGGCACCCTTTCGTTCGCTGCCGCCGACAGAGCCAGCAGCGCTTCGTGCTTGACGCGGTCGACCTTGTTGAGGATCAGCACCATCGGCTGGCGCACATCCTTCAGCCGTTCGAGGATGGCGTCGGCGTCGCCCCTGATGCCGCGTTCGGCGTCGATCAAAAGCAGCACGATATCGGCGTCCTTGGCCCCGCCCCAGGCGGTGGTCACCATCGCCGTGTCGAGCCTCCGCTTCGGCTTGAAGATGCCGGGCGTGTCGACAAAAACGATCTGCGCATTGTCATGCGTGGCGATGCCGCGCACGATGGCGCGGGTCGTCTGCACCTTGTGGGTGACGATCGACACCTTGGCGCCGACCAATTGGTTGACCAGCGTCGACTTGCCGGCGTTGGGCGCGCCGATCAGCGCGACAAAACCGGAATGCGTGGCGGCTGCGGTCGCCGGCTCTTCGGTGGCGGTCATGCCGCACTCCCTTCACTTGAGCGCGCGCGCTCCGATTTTTGGGCCGACGTGGTGGCCCAGACGCCTTCGCGCAAAAGAAATGCCGAAGCCGCCGCTTCTTCGGCAACCCTGCGGGAGCCGCCAGTACCGCTTATCGGCGCAAAGCCGCGGACCTGCAAGGACACGGTGAAGACGGGCTGGTGGTCCGGGCCTTCGCGTTTCTCGATCACATATTCGGGACGCGCATCGCTGGCCTTGGCAATCCATTCCTGCAGATCGGATTTCGGATTGAGCGGTTTTGCGATCACCGTATGCGAGCGCGGTTCCCAGTAGCGCAGGACGAACCGCCGCGCGGCCTCGATGCCACCGTCGACGTAAACCGCCGCGATCAGGGCTTCTACCGCATCCGCCAGATAGTTTCCGCCCGAGCCACGCGACCGCATCTTCAAGGCAGAATCGGCGCGGACCAGATCTTCGAGCTGCATTTCGATGCCGATTTCCGAGCATGTCCGCGCATCGACCAGCGCATTGAAGCGCGGCGCGATTTCACCTTCCGGCGCATCGGGAAATTTCTCGAAAAGCATATCGGCGACGACAAGCCCGAGCACGCGGTCGCCAAGAAATTCAAGACGTTGGTTGTTGGTGGCCGCCTTGACCGCGCTGGAATGCGTCAGGGCGGTCTCGAGCAAACGGACATCCTTGAAGACGTGGCCGGTCTTGGCCTTCACCAAACCGGCCAGAGTTTCGCCTGTCGGACGCTTCAAAGCCATCAATTGACGAAGTGGAACAGGCGCGAAGCGCGCATCAGCGACGGCCATTTCCAGATTTCGAGAGGGCTCGCCTTGCCGGCGATCGAGAAGAAAACAAGATTGGCGCGGCCAACCAGATTTTCCGCGGGAACGTAGCCGACGGTGAAACGGCTGTCGGCGGAATTGTCCCGGTTGTCGCCCATCATGAAATAGTGGCCGGGCGGCACGTCGAATTCGCGGGTGTTGTCGCCGATCGAGTTCGAATTCAGGTCGAGCGTGTCGTAGCTGACGCCGTTGGGCAAGGTCTCACGATACACATCGATCGGTCGCGATTCTTCGGTGATGTCGGGATTGTCGATCTGGCCTGTTTTCACGCGGGGCACGCCGACGCCGTTGATGAACAGCTGGCCGTCCTTGACCTGGATCTTGTCACCCGGCAGGCCGACAACGCGCTTGATGTAGTCGACGGACGGATCAGGCGGGAACTTGAAAACCGCTACGTCGCCGCGCTTCGGCTCGGAGCCCCAGATGCGGCCTGAAAAAATATCGGGTCCGAAAGGCAGCGAGTAGCGCGAATAGCCATAGGACCATTTGGTGACGAACAGATAGTCGCCTTCCAAAAGCGTCGGCCGCATCGATCCCGACGGGATCGAAAAAGGCTGGAACAGCAGCGTGCGGATGACCAGGGCGAGCAAAAGCGCCTGGACTATGACGCTGACGGTCTCGCCAAGCCCGCCGGATTTCTTCTCGGATTTTTCAGCCACGCTCATGTCGTCCTCGATTGTGCGTTGGATGGTATAGAGTCTCGGCGCGCGCTGGGCAACGTCAATGCCGGTCGTCAGAGGCAATCAATGTGGCGCTTCTTCGACGGGCAGCGCCTCGATGATCACAAAGGCTTGAGCGAGCGGGAAATCATCCGTGATGGTGAGGTGGATTGCCGCGCGATGGTCTTTTGGCAGGATTTTGTCCAGCCTGGCCTGCGCTCCTCCGGTCAGCGCCATGGTCGGCGCGCCACTGGGCAGGTTGACGACACCCATGTCGCGCCAGAACACGCCCTGCGCCAGACCGGTGCCCAGCGCCTTGGCGCAGGCCTCCTTGGCAGCGAAACGCTTGGCATAGGAGGCAGCACGCGCCTGCCGGTTTTCGGAGCGGGCCTGTTCGATCTCGGTGTAGATTCTCTGGATGAAGCGCTGGCCGTGACGCTCCAGCGACTTTTCGATGCGTCTGATGTCGATCAGGTCGCTGCCGATGCCGATGATCATCGCGCAGTGGAACCGATGCTTGCGCCTGGATGGGACGATTGCGCATGCCGGCTTGCACGCTCGGCCAGACGCTTGCGCCGCTGTTCGCGGAAAGCGTTCATCCCCCAGCGCGTGATGGCGTAGAACAGTAGCCCGAAGGCGAGCCCGAGCGGAACCGCGCCGATCAGCATCGGTTCAAGGACCGGTTTCCACAATTGCGCGAAGGAGAGGTTATGCAGCATCTCGCCCAGATGTGCCGGCGGCCCATGCGTCGGCAAGCGGTCATGCAGGATGAGCTTGCCCGTTTCCCACGACGCGCCCCATAGCAACGGGAAGGTTAGCGGGTTGCCGAAAAAGACCGCGCCAAGCGCCGCCGCCACCAGATTGCCGGCGATCACCCAGCACAGGATGGCAGCGATGATGAAATGGAAACCGACGGGAAAGAATGAAGCGAAGACACCGGCCGCAACACCGGCCGCAACCGCATGCGGTGTGGCCTTCAGCCGCAGGATGCGCTTGGAAAAATACTGAAGCGAGCGCGAAAACGAGCGGCGCGGCCAAAGGTAGGTACGCACCCGCTCATAAAGGCCATCAGGCTTGCGGCGTCGAAAAAGCACTCTGTTCCCGTTCCACAGCGCCCGCAACGGCATCTTCAGCCGGGCGTGGCAGCCACATCTTGCGCTTGACTATCACCCTATGGCAATCGCCACCTTATATAACGACGCGCTGGCGCAAGAACAACCAAACACCTTCTATGCGCCGCGCTTGTCGCCGCCCTTCGGGGCGGCAGGTCTTGCTTCGAACATTGGATAATCGCGGCGAATTTAGGGAACCGGCAGTCGCATCGCCGAAAGGCGCATCGCCGCCGGCGGCTACCGCAGGTATTCGCTGACCTCGACCAGATTGCCGTCTGGGTCACGGAAATAGACCGACATCATAGGACCTCTAGCCCCGACACGTTCGACCGGGCCGAGTTCCACCGCCACACCATTGGCCGCGAGGCGGGCACGGACCTCATCCAGTGGCCGGTCGGTGATCAGGCAGAAATCACCTGATCCTGATGTCGGCGACTTCGCCTTGGGCTCGAAAGTGCGGCCGACGTCATGCACATTGATCTTATGGGTACCGAAAGCCAGCGCCGTCGGCCGATCCGCCGCGTCGATGCGCTCAAAACCCAGCACGCGCTGGTAAAACTCACAGGTCGCTTCCAGCGAAGCGACCGTCAGCACGAAATGATCGATGCCGGCGATCATTTCCAATCTGTCTTCACGCATGTCGCTTTCCCCAAAACCGCCGCACACTGTTGGGCGAAAAAAATGCCCCGTCAGATGTTGCGGCTGCCGGGCTTGATCGCCGGGATGGCGGCAAGCTCCGGCGGCAGCCGGTCGACCGGATAGGCCGGGACCTCATACTCGGCAAGCGCGATGAGCGGCACACCGACATCGGTCTTGCCGGCCGAACGGTCGATGATGCAGGCCGCGGCCGCCACCTCGGCGCCAAGATCGCGCAGGCACTCGATGGTCTCGCGGATCGACAGGCCGGTGGTGACGATGTCCTCGACGATGACGACACGCGAACCCTTGGCGATCTCGAAGCGGCGCAGGCGGAACTCGCCGCCTTCCCGCTCGACCCAGATCGCCGGCACGCGGAGATGACGCGAGGTCTCATAGGCCGGGATCAGCCCTCCGATCGCCGGGCCTACGACATAGTCGATCTTGCCTGGCACGCCAGCGCGGATCTTCTCGGCCAACGCCTTGCACAGAAGCTCGGTCTTGTCGGCATGCATGAACACGCGCGCCTTCTGCAGGAAGACCGGACTGCGCAGGCCCGAGGTCAAAATGAAATGCCCTTCCAGAACAGCACCCGCCTCGCGGAAAATGCCCAGCACTTCATCGGTGTTCATGTCTGCCTCTTTTTGATTGACCATGACTTTGTCCGAAACCGGAGCATGGTCTAGCCATTGACGCGTCTTGCGTCGCTGACGCTCGAATTGTCCTTCAGCTGCGACAGCAGCCGGTTGAGGTGCTTGAGATCCCAGACTTCGAGATCGATCAGCATTTCGGTGAAGTCGGGAGCAGTGCGCACCATCGACAGCGTATGGATGTTCGCGTCGTTCGAGGCAATCACCTGCGCTATATCGGCGAGTGACCCCGGCGCGTTGATGGCGGTGACCGATACGCGCGCCGGAAAGCGTTCCTTGGTGCGCTCGTCGATGTCCCAGCGCACGTCGATCCAGCGTTCGGGCTGATCGTCGAACGCCTGCAGCGCCGGCGACTGGATCGGATAGATGGTGATGCCGGTGCCCGGCTGGACGATGCCGACGATGCGATCGCCAGGCACCGCCCCTTCCGGCGCGAAGCGCACCGGCAGATCGCCGCGCACGCCGCGGATCGGCACGGCGCCATCGCGTGGCTGGTCCTTGTCCTTGCGCGCGGCACGACCCGGAATCTGGAACAGCATGCCGGCGGCATTGCGGATCTTCGACCAGCCCTCCTCGCGCGGCTTGGGGACGGCCGTGGTGACGCGCTCATCCTTGTAGTCGGGGAATACCGCCTTCATGACGTCGGTGGAGGCGAGCTCGCCGCGCCCGACGGAGGCCAGCACATCCTCGATGTCCTTGCGCGCCAGCCTGTGCAGCACCTGCTTCAGGCTCTCCTTGGTGAAGGTCTTGCCGGCACGCTCGAAGGCGCGTTCCAGGATGCGGATGCCGAGACCCGAATATTGCTTGCGGATGGCATTCTTGGTGGCACGGCGGATGGCCGAGCGCGCCTTGCCGGTGACGACGACCGATTCCCACGCCGCCGGCGGAACCTGTGCCTTGGAGCGGATGATCTCGACCTCATCGCCGTTCTTCAGCTCCGTCATCAGCGGCATGATGCGGCCGTTGACCTTGGCACCGACGCAGGTGTCACCGACATCGGTGTGCACCGCGTAGGCGAAGTCGATCGGTGTCGCGCCGCGCGGCAGCGCAATCAGCATGCCTTTCGGGGTGAAGCAGAACACCTGGTCCTGAAACAGTTCCAGCTTGGTATTTTCGAGGAAATCCTCGGGATTGTCGCCTTCGGCAAGCTGCTCGATGGTGCGCCGCAGCCAGGCGTAGGCGTTGGTTTCCTTTGAAATCGCGTGGGCGGCGCCATTCGTCTTGCCGCCTGTGTCCTTGTAGATCGAATGCGCGGCGACGCCGTATTCGGCGATCTTGTTCATCTCTCGGGTGCGGATCTGCAGCTCGACACGCTGGCGCGACGGGCCGACGATGGTGGTGTGGATCGACCGATAATCGTTCTGCTTCGGCGTCGAGATGTAGTCCTTGAAGCGGCCCGGCACCATCGACCACGCGGTGTGGATGGCGCCAAGCGCGCGATAGCAATCCTCGACCGTGTCGACGACGACGCGGAAGCCGAAGATGTCGGACAGCTGCTCGAAGGACAGCGCCTTGGCCTCCATCTTGCGGAACACCGACCACGGCTTCTTCTGCCGGCTCTTCACGCCGGCGTTGATCGCATGCTTCTCGAACAGCGTGGACAGAGCCTTTTCAATGTCCGTCAGCACGCCCTTGTTGCGCTCGAAGATTTCGGCAAGCCGTGCGGTGACGGCGCGATAGGCTTCCGGATTGATGAAGCGGAAGGCGATCTCCTCCAGTTCCTCGCGCATGCCTTGCATGCCCATGCGCCCGGCCAGCGGCGCGTAGATATCCATCGTCTCCTCGGCGATGCGCAGGCGCTTGGCCTCCGGCATATGGTCGAGGGTGCGCATATTGTGCAAACGGTCGGCGAGCTTGACCAGCAGCACGCGGACATCTTCCGAAATCGCCAGCAGAAGCTTTCTCAGGTTTTCCGCCTGCTCGGCCTTCTTCGAGACGAGATCGAGCTTCTTCAGCTTGGTCAGGCCCTCGACCAGCTTGCCCATTTCGGGGCCGAACAGATCGTCGATCTCGGCCCGTGTGGCGGTCGTGTCCTCGATCGTGTCGTGCAGCAGGGCGACCGCGATCGTCGCCTCGTCCATATGCATCTCGGTGAGGATGGCGGCGACTTCGAGCGGGTGCGAGAAATACGGGTCGCCGGAAGCGCGCTTCTGGTGGCCATGCTTCTGCATGGCATAGACATAGGCCTTGTTGAGCAACGCCTCGTTGACGTCAGGCTTGTAGCGCTGGACGCGCTCGACAAGCTCATACTGACGCATCATGGGCGGGATCTCGCAGCGGTGAAATGAATCATGCGCCGCACGGCTGTACGGCGCATGTCATAGATAGCCACGAAACTGCCGATGCGGAAGTGCGGAAGATTGTTCCAGCGACCTTCGCAACCGTGGCTGGCTTAGTAGTCGTCGCTCTTTTCCGGCGGCACCAGGCCCTCGATGCCGGCCAGGAGGTCTTCCTCGGTCATCCGGTCGAAGGTGACGTTCTCCTCGGTGTCATCGGCGTCGGTGGCCGCAACGGCGGCGCCGGTCTGATCGGCAATCGCCTCGCCGTCGGCTTCGGGCTCGTCGACCTCGACATGCTTCTGCAGCGAATGGATCAGATCTTCCTTGAGGTCGTCGGGCGAAAGCGTCTCATCGGCGATCTCGCGCAGCGCCACGACCGGGTTCTTGTCGTTGTCACGCGGCACGGTGATCGGCGCGCCCTGGCTGATCTGGCGGGCGCGGTGGCCGGCCAAGAGCACCAGCTCGAAGCGGTTGTCGACCTTGTCGATGCAATCTTCAACGGTTACGCGGGCCATGGATTGCCCCTTTCATGCGATGGATTTGATGGAAAACAGGCGCGGTCCATAACCCGAACGCCGCCAAAATACAAGCATCATGGCAATGGCCGGGCTGCATGGCGCCCAAACCTTGGTTCAAACACCCGATTTGGCAAAACCTGTCTGTGGTTATGTGTTCGGTGTCCCGATCACAATTGCTTGCAGTACCGCACGCACCCTTGGATTGCCGCGAAACTGGCGCTATCTCGGATGGCATGGAGGTCAGCCGGTTTATTATGAGCCTGACCGAACGCTATCGCATTTCGTTTAGACGGCCGTTTATTTCGAGAAGGAATATTTTCCATGTTCGACCCTCGTGAAAAAATCGCCCTATTCATCGACGGCGCCAATCTTTACGCGACGTCACGTGCACTCGGCTTCGACATCGACTATCGCAAGCTCCTGTCGAGCTTTCAGAAGCGCGGCTATCTGTTGCGCGCCTATTATTACACGGCGCTGGTCGAGGATCAGGAATACTCCTCGATCCGTCCGTTGATCGACTGGCTCGACTATAATGGCTTCAAGGTGGTCACCAAGCCGGCCAAGGAGTTCACCGACTCGACCGGTCGCCGCAAGATCAAGGGCAATATGGACATCGAGCTTGCGGTCGATGCGCTGCAGCTCGCCGATGTCGTCGACCACTACGTCATCTTTTCCGGCGACGGCGACTTCCGCACGCTGGTCGAGGCGTTGCAGCGGCGCGGTCGCAAGGTGTCGATCGTCTCGACCATGGCCTCGCAGCCGCCGATGATCTCCGACGACCTGCGCCGCCAGGCCGACCATTTCATCGACCTGATGACATTGAAGAACGAGGTCGGCCGTGATCCCTCCGAGCGGTCGGTGCGGCGGCCCGAGCCGGCCGAAGTCGACGAGGACGATTACTGAGGCCAGTCGCCTTGACCGCCCTTTCCGCCTCCGAACCCGGCCGCGATTGCCCGCTCTGCCCGCGGCTGCATGACTTCATCGCCGAATGGCGGCAGCGCGAGCCGTCCTGGTTCAATGCGCCGGTGCCGACTTTTTTGCCGCCGGAGGGCGACGCCGGGGTTCAATTGCTGATCGTCGGGCTGGCGCCTGGCCTTCGCGGTGCCAATCGAACGGGCCGCCCGTTCACCGGCGACTATGCCGGCGACCTGCTCTACTCGACGATGATTTCGCACGGTTTTGCGCGCGGAGAGTTCAAGGCCCGGCCAGACGACGGATTGGAGTTGGTCGGCACCGCGATCACCAACGCGGTGCGCTGCGTGCCGCCGGAGAACAAGCCGGTGGGCGCCGAGATTGCCACCTGCCGGACATTCCTGGTGCCGACGATCGCGCGGTTCCCCAATTTGCGCGCCGTGCTGGCACTGGGATCGATCGCGCACCAGTCGACCGTGCGGGCACTGGGTGGGCGCGTCGCCGCCTACCCGTTCAAGCATGGCGGGCAGCTGCCGGCCGGTGGCGTCACGCTGTTTTCGAGCTATCACTGCTCACGCTACAACACCAATACCGGCGTGCTGACCGAGGCAATGTTCGTCAGCGTTTTCAGCCAGATAGCGGCGTTCTTGGGCAAGTAGGCACGATAAGCAATCAGCTTCTCCCCTTGACAATAGTCAACCATGGTTTACAGTTACCATGATGCAGGTTTCGAAACCGATACATTCAAACGCTGGCTCGAAGACCTCCGCGACGCGCAAGCAAAAGCCCGCATTGTTCGGCGCATCGACCGACTGACTGTAGGCAATCCGGGAGACGTCAAGCCCGTTGGCGAGGGCATAAGCGAAATGCGGATCGACGATGGTCCTGGCTATCGCATCTATTTCCTCCAAGCAGGCAACTTGTGCGTGCTGCTCCTTTGCGGTGGCGACAAAGGAACGCAAAGCAGAGACATCGCAGCCGCAAAAAAACTCGCCAAGGAATGGAAGGACAAGGCAATATGGCAATGAAAGTCACAGCCTTTGACGGGGCCGAATATCTCGACACTCCAGAGGCAATCGAAGCATATCTGGCAGCGACGTGCGAAGATGGCACCGCAGCGGAGATTGCTCATGCGCTTGGCGTCATTGCGCGTGCGCAGAACATGACGAGACTTGCCGAGAAAGCCGGTATGACGCGACAGGCTCTCTACAAGGCCCTGAGCGGCGAAGGGAATCCCGAATTCGCAACGATCATGAAAGTGGCCGAGGCGCTTGGTCTGAAACTGACCTTCGTGAGCGCGCAGGCAGGACGGAACGCTGCGTAACACGGATCAGCGCGCCGACATTTGGTTCTCCATCTCGCCAGCGGAATTCGTCTGATCAAGGTGCAGCGAACAGCTCGGCCAATTTCTTCGGCCCACCCTGCAGCACATTCAGGTCGACATCGCCGTTGATGCCGTCGACGCGACCCCTGTTGTGGTACTGCCAGTAGACCCAGTCGTCGCGATCCGGCTCCAGGAGCAATGAGCGGAGCCAGAGCGGACGGGCAGCAATGCGCCCTGCATACGCTTCCGCTGCGTCGTCGGTCAGATAGACCACCGCCGGCTTGCCGAACGCCGCCTCGACTGGAGCGAGGAACGCGGCCAGTTCGGCGTTCAATTGTTCGGGCGTCGGCCGCTGCGGGCAGTTGCCGCCGAATTCGATATCGACCACGGGTGGCAGCAGGGACTGATCGTGCGGCACCACCGAGATGAAATTCTTCGCCTGGTCCGCACCCGGCCGGCAAAAGGTGAAAAAGTGATAGGCACCGACGGCGAGACCGGCGGCCCGGGCCTCTTCCAAATTCCGTGCGAAAGCATCATCGACATGATCGCCGCCTTCGGTCGCCTTGATGACGGCAAAGGCGACATCGTCGGCGGCTACGCGCCGCCAATCGATCTGGCCCTGATGATGGGAGACGTCAATGCCCCTGACCGGATATTTATCGCGATCCGGCGAGAATGTGCGGAAGTAGAGATAGCCGCCTGCCGTGATGAGGCACACCGAGACCAGGCTCGCTAGACCGAAAAGAACAATCCGGTTCGTCAAGCGAATGGCCCCAGCCTACCCACGCTCTTTTAAGAGCCGGCCCTTCTCGCGCGACCAGTCGCGCTGCTTCTCGGATTCGCGCTTGTCGTGCAGTTTCTTGCCGCGGCCGACGGCGAGCAACAGCTTGGCGCGACCCTGGTCGTTGAAATAGATTTTCAGCGGCACCAGCGTCATGCCTTCGCGGTCGACACTCTGCGACAGTTTCGCCATCTCGCGCTTGTTGAGCAGCAGCTTGCGGCGCCGGCGCGGCTCATGGTTGAAGCGGTTGGCCTGCAGATATTCCGGCAGATAAGAGTTGATCAGCCAGATCTCGCCGCCTTCGACCGAGGCATAGCTGTCCTGGATGTTGGCTTGGCCCTGGCGCAGCGACTTGACCTCGGTGCCGGTCAGCACCAGACCGGCCTCGACCGTGTCGAGCACCTCATAGGAAAACCGCGCCTTGCGGTTTTCCGAAACGGTCTTGTTGTTGGGATCGGCTTTTCTGACTTGATTCATGATGCGGAGAGGTGGCGCCTCATCCCTAATTAATCAAGCCGGCGTGCTTCATCGCCGCATCGATCTTGTCGGCGGTCGACTGTTCGACCGTCATTAGCGGCGAACGCAGCACATTTTCGACCTTGCCCAGCTTCGACAGCGCATATTTCGCCCCGGAAACGCCAGGTTCGATAAAGATCGCCTTGTGCAGCGGCAGCAGACGATCTTGCAATTCCAGTGCCTTGGCGCTGTCGCCGGACAGCGTCGCCTCCTGAAATTCCGCGCACAGCCGCGGCGCGACATTCGAGGTCACCGAGATGCAGCCGACGCCGCCATGCGCGTTGAAACCAAGCGCCGAAGCATCCTCGCCCGAAAGCTGGATAAAATCCATGCCGCACGTGGCGCGCTGCTCGGAGACCCGTTCGACCTTGCCGGTGGCATCCTTGACGCCGACAATGTTCTTGAAGTCGTGCGCGAGCCGCCCCATCGTCTCCGGCATCATGTCGATGACCGAGCGCGGCGGGATGTTGTAGATGATGATCGGCAGCTTGGTCGCCCTGGCGACCGCCGCGAAGTGCTCGTACAGGCCGCGTTGTGTCGGCCTGTTGTAATAGGGCGTGACAACGAGTGCAGCGTCCGCACCGGCCTTCTCGGCATACTGCACGAGGCCGACCGCTTCCTCGGTGTTGTTGGAGCCGGCGCCGGCGACGACCGGAACGCGGCCCTTGGCCACCTCGATACACACCTTGACGACCTGGCGGTGCTCGTCATGCGACAGCGTCGGCGACTCGCCGGTGGTGCCGACCGGCACCAGGCCCGTCGTGCCCTCCGCGAGTTGCCATTCGACGAACGCGCGAAAGGCTTTCTCGTCGAAACGCCCGCTCTTTTCGAACGGCGTCACGAGCGCAGTAAGCGAGCCTCTCAGCATATCGTCCAACTCCTTGGGACTTGTTTGTTCATGCATGCCGTTGCCCCAAAACTGGTGTCCACTTTTGGGCGACATGCATCTTTAGTTCATGCATGCCGTTGCCCCAAAACCGGTGTCCACTTTTGGGCGACATGCATCGGTGTTTATCGTGCGCGCCTTCTAGCCGAAAGCGAAGCGGCGCACCATAGTCTCGACATGGTTGCGCGGCAAGCATTGCCATGGTGCCAGCAAACGCAATTCGAACGGCCTCGCTAACTCTTTGTTTACGAGCTCTTCACGACCTAAGTTTAGGCTTCGAGGCATCTTCGCCTGCTTGTGGAATGCCAGACAAGGAAAGACTTAAGAATCATGCCGGGCGGTCGGCCTCACATTCTCGCGCTGCTTGGCGCCACGCTCGCGCTGATGCCGGGCATGGCGATCAGTGGTAGCGTGGACGTACGGGTCACCTCAGCCATTCCGATGCCAGGCGCGGCAATTGCGCTGCCTGACCTGCAGGGCAGGACCCCACAGCCGCCCTTGCCCGACGTCGCCCCCTTGAAAAGCGGGCTGGATGCGTTGGCGGCGGGCGATAGTCCCCGCGCTCGTGGTGTGCGCGATGGCCTTCCCGCTCAGTCGCTCGACCAGCATATCCTTGCCTGGGCGATTGCGCTTTATGGCGGCGACAAGATTCCGAGCGGCGATATCACTGCTGCGGCCAAGATGCTGCCCAATTGGCCGGGCACCGTCGTCCTACGCAAAAACAGCGAACGCGCACTCTATCGCGAAAATCCCGCCCCCGACATCGTTATCAGGGCGTTCGATGGCAGCCAGCCGCAGACGTTCGAAGGCGTGATGGTTCTTGCCCGCGCCTATGTGGCGTCAGCCAATATCAAGGCGGCACGTTCGGTGCTGTCGCCCTTCTGGCGAACCGCGATCCTGGAGGCCAGGGACGAGGCGGCGCTGATCAAGGAATTCGGCAGCCTGATCCCGGCCACCGACCACCGCTTTCGCATGGAGCGCATGTTCTATGCCGACCGCGCGAATTCCGCCTTGCGCGTCGCCGGCCTGGCCGGTGCCCAGCAGCTCGCCGAGGCCTGGGCGGCGGCCGACAAAGGCGACAAGAATGCCGCCAAACTGCTGAAGGCCGTGCCGGCGGCGCAACGTTCGGCCGGCTACTTCTTCGCGCAGGCCGAATATCTGCGCAAGCAGGAGGATTTTGCCGGGGCCGCCGCCATTGTGATGCAGGCGCCGACCGATCGCGATGCTCTCGTCGATCCGGATGCCTGGTGGGTCGAGCGCCGGGTGCTGTCGCGCGAATTGGTCGACCAGGGCGATATGAAGGCCGCGTACAAGATCGTCGCCACACACGCCGCCGAAAGTGCCGCCAATGCGGCAGACGCCGAATTCCATGCTGGCTGGTACGCGCTGCGCGGCCTGAACGACCCAAAAACCGCGGCCAGTCATTTCGCTCGCATCGCGGACCTCGCCCAGGGGCCGATGACGCTGTCGCGCGCCTATTACTGGCTCGGCCGTGCCGCGGAAGTCGGCGGTCCGGGCAATGCCAAGGACTATTTTGCGCGCGCCGCTGCCTACGGCACGACATTCTACGGCCAGCTTGCCGCCGAACGCGTGGGCCGGCAGGCGCTGAACATCGTCTATCCCTCGCCAAGTGCAGCCGACCGGCAGAATTTTGCCGGCCGCGAGGCCGTCAGCGCCATCAAGCGGCTGCAGGAGGCGGGCTACGACCGCTATGCCGAGACGCTCTATCGTGACCTTGCCGGGCAGTTGACCAGTCCAGGCGAACTGGCGCTGCTCGCTGTCCTTGCCGAAAAGCAAGGCAACCATTTCATGGCACTGAAAATCGGCAAGATCGCCGGGGCACGCGGCATCGATGTCGGCGCATTGTCGCATCCGCTCGGCGTCATTCCCGATTCGGCTGACATTTCCGGCTCGGGCAAGGCGCTGGCCTATGCGATCGCCCGCCAGGAAAGCGAATTCAACATCGGCGCCGTGTCGAGCGCCGGCGCGCGCGGGCTGTTGCAGCTGATGCCGGGAACCGCAAGGCAACTGGCGAAGAAGGCCGGGCTGCAGTTTTCGCAAACACGGCTGACCACTGATGCCGGCTATAACGCGACGCTTGGTTCGGCCTTCCTCGGCGAACAGCTCGACCGCTTCAACGGCTCCTACGTGCTGACCTTCGCCGGCTACAATGCCGGCCCCAACCGGGCCAGCCAGTGGGTGGCCAGATATGGCGACCCGCGCGGCAAGGACATCGACGCGGTCGTCGACTGGATCGAGCGAATTCCCTACACGGAAACAAGAAGTTACGTTCAGCGCGTGATGGAGAATTACGAGGTCTACAAGATGCGTATTTCGGGCAAATACGACATCGTGGGAGATCTGGTGAACGGGCGGAGTTGAGGCTTTTCCTTCCCCCGTGGGAGAAGGAAAAAGAGCCTTTCATTTGACCATCTCTGCCCTCGCCTGTAGCTGTCCAGATCGGTACAGCGAGATTGAACATTCCGATGGCAAGCGGGCAAAGTTTCTCCGACTTCTTCTTCAGCGCACCGGATGAGCTGAAGCTTCATGCGCGCATCTACGGTGAGGCCAATACCGGATCCTGGCCGGTTGTCTGCCTGCCTGGCCTGACCCGCAATGCCAGGGATTTTCACGAGCTGGCGCTCTATCTGTCGACGGATGCGGCAACTCCGCGAAAGGTCATCGCCTTCGACTACCGTGGGCGCGGGCAGTCAGCCTATGATCCCGACGTCAAAAATTACAATGTCGGCGTGGAGGCTGGCGACATCCTGGCCGGGCTGAGGGCGCTGAACATCGGAGGAGAAGCGGCCTTCATCGGCACCTCGCGCGGCGGGCTGATCATCCATGTGCTCGGGATGATGCGGCCATCCATCCTGAAAGCCATTGTTTTCAACGACATCGGACCGGTGATCGAGACGGCCGGACTTGCCCATATCCAGTCTTATCTCGAGCGCGACCCGGCACCGAAAACCCGCACACAGGCGGCGGCCGCCCAGCGCAGCGTGCATGGCGAAGACTTCCCCGCCCTTGCCGGCGCCGATTGGGATCGGATGGTATGGGCTCTCTACCGCGAAACGGATGGTGGGCTGGTGCCGGATTTCGATCCGAAGCTGGTGGATACCGTAGCGAGCCTCGATCTGACGCAGAAGCTGCCTGATCTATGGCCTCAATTCGAGGCGTTGGCCGCCATCCCGTTGCTCGCCATACGTGGTGCCAATTCGAGATTGCTGTCCATGGACACGCTCAACCAGATGAGAGAGCGCCATTCCATGATGGAGACGATCACTGTCGAGGGCCAGGGCCATGCGCCATTCCTGGAGACCGGCAGCCTGCCGGGGGACATAGCCGCTTTTCTCGACCAAGCCGAGCGGAAGAATATCCCGAAGTAAATCCCATGACCAAACAAGGTCACGGGATAGCTACAATAGTATAGACAGGATTCCAGCCTACTTGGCTTTTGACTTTTTCCGGGCCGCTTTCGGCGACTCCTTTGCGGCGGCGGCTGCCTCATCCCTCTTTTTTCGCCCTGCCGTCGGCGACGAAGGCGTCGTCACGGGCGAAGAAAACATGGAGCCTTCAGCGCGATTGCCGCCCGGCTGAGTCGATCGAGGCGTTTCCAGCACGATGACACAGCCATCGAGATCGTTGGTGGCCAGATGCGCGTAGCGCATGGTCATCGACAACGTCTGATGGCCGAGCCACATCTGCACGCGCCGGATGTCGATGCCGCCCTGGACAAGACGCGAGGCGCAGGTATGGCGCAGTATGTGCGGCACCACCTGATCGTCGGCGCCGAGACCGACTTCGGCCTTCGCGTCGTTCCAGATGGCACGAAACTGTGCCTGGCTGAGCTTGGTGAACGGTCCTTTGGGCCGGCGACCCTCAGTGGGAGGCAGCTTGATGACCTCCTTGACCCGCTCGGTCATCGGGATGGTGCGGCTGCGGCCGGATTTGGTGATCCAGAAACTGACGCGATGCTCCTGGATATCGTTCCAGATCAGCCCAAGCGCCTCGCCGAGACGGCATCCGGTGTCGACCAGGAAGACGGAAAGCCTGTAGGCATCCTCGCTGCGGCTCTTGATGGCGGCGAACAGCCGCGCCTCTTCGTCCCTTTCGAGGAAGCGAATCCGACCCGCCCGCTCCTTCTGGCGGCGGAACTCGGGCAGGCTGTGGATATCTCCCATCTTGTGAGCCTTGCGCAGCAGTTTGCTCAGGGCAGCCATCTTTCGATTGATGGTTGCGTTGCTGTTGCCGCGCTGGCGCAAGGTGCCGATAAGGTTGTCCAGGGTACTTTGGTCAAAGGCGCTGAAACGCTCCCCAAGGAGAATCTCGTCTATTTCGCCGATGAACGAGCTGACATTATACTTATGCCGCCCATCATCCCATAATATGTCCCGATACGCTGAAAAAAGATCTCCGACCCGATGCGACTTTACTTCTCTAATCTTGTTGTAGGTATATCGAATCTTCGGACTTTGAGAAGAAAACATCGAAAAATGATCAGAGGACTCGCCCTCTTGAATCGCTTCGTTCGTCATCATTTGCCACACCCCCGAGTGGGATAGGTCAGCCCTACCCGCTTGGAAGCGTCCTTTCAAGAGATTTTAATCACGCAGTTGTGATTTCATCCGCCCATCAGCAGATCCCACGAAATCACCCCACGGATTTATTCAGCTACCGTTACCCCCATCCTTCCGTTTGCCTTGATCCAGTCACGAAACAAAACAGCCCGGGCGTTGTGCGCCCGGGCTGGATTTTATTTGTAAGGAACCAGCCCTTAGAACGAGCGCTGGAAGCGGAGCATGCCGCCAATGTTGCTCTTCTTGTCGGCATTGGTCCAGTTGGAGAAGTCGGCCTCATCGAAATTGCCTGCGTTGAGGTAGTCAACTTCGGCCGTCACGGTGAAGCCCGGGACAACGTCATAGGCGATATTCGCAGCGATGCCGAGATTCTTCCAGTCATCATACGAAATCTGGGCGTTGAACGAGGTCTTCTCGTTGAACTTGTAGGTGCCACCGCCCCAAACTGCCCAGTTGCCGCCCCACTGCTTGTAGAAGCCGCGACCGCCAGCCGCAAGGGTATAGGTCGGGTCGTTGAGGTTGTCGTCGGTACCATAGCCACCAATGATGAACAACGACAACTCATTGGAAACGTTCACATCCAAGCGAACTTTGCCAGCGACTTCTTCGTAGTTGCTGTCATACGCAACGACACCGGTGATCGCGCCCCAGCCCTGTGTCCACTTCACACCACCGACGACGTGCGGAACGTAGCTGTCGATCGTGCCCTTGCCGTAGAAGCCATCTGTGCCGCCGCCCGCGCCTTCTTCGAGCGAGAGAACGGCGGAGAAGCCGTTGCCCGCGTCGAAGTAGTACTGGACGACGTTGGTGTCGAAATCGCCGTAGGGAACCAGCGTATCCTGGATGACGTTGCCGGCGTAGCCGATGAACGTGTTGAAGGCCGATTCGTCCTTACCGACGCGCAGGCCACCGAGCTGAATCCAGGCGAAGTTCAGCGAGACGCCCGAGTTGCCAGCAGTATTGTCAGTGTCGGTGGCATTGGTGGCATAGTCGTTGCGGTTGCCGAAATTCCAGCGGGTCTCGGTGTAGGTCTTCAAGGTACCGAGCTCGGTCTCCTGGCCGGTCCAGGTCTTCAGCGTGAAGCGGGCCTTCTTGCGCCAGGTATCGTTCTCGGAGCCATCCTGCACGTCGAGGGTCCTCGCACCATCGAACGAGCCGACATCGCCACCGCTGATGTCGTAACGCACATAGCCGCCGATGCGCAGGCAGGTTTCGGTGCCGGGGATGTAGAAGTAGCCAGCGCCATAGACGTCGCAAATCTTGACGTATTCAGCGGGTTCCGGCTCGGCGACGACGACGGCGTCGGCGGCGCGCGCACCGGAAACTGCGATCAGGGCCGCAGCGGAGCCGAGGAGAAGGCTCTTGATGTTCATTTTCTGACCTCCAGTCAAAAGTTAAAAAACGGGTCTGGGTATTCTTTGCTGAAGGACAGCGTTCCCTGCCCCATCCCCACTACCGAAAAAGATGCGCACCGCGCCGCTCCTTCGAAATCGACATTACCCATGAGCCGGCGGCGTTCAACCACGATCGTACCGGCGAAAGGGCTGTTCGGATGCTATCCCCTGGCGTTGTTGCACAAATGACACGATTTGGCCTCACTCAGAAAGCTCTCGTTAACCATCAGGCCCGCCGCACCCCCTTGTTTGCCGCCGAATCCGGCGAAGGGCCGTCGGAATCATGGCAAGCTCCCGAGTCGCTAGCCAGGAAACAACCGCAGAACCGCCACATCCATGGAAGGTCGCGGTTCGGCGCCTTCTTATTTTTGCATATAATGATGCGGGCTTGTTGATTGTGCCGGCGCTTTTCTTTATCCACCGGCGCAACGGAGAGGTGGCCGAGTGGTCGAAGGCGCTCCCCTGCTAAGGGAGTAGAGGTCAAAAGCTTCTCGTGGGTTCGAATCCCATCCTCTCCGCCATCCTGCTTCGCTCTTCGAGCTTCGCAGGACAAGTCCAGACCTCTGCGCGAAGCAGGATGCCCTCCGAAGCCTCGGCGAAGGAGGGCTAAAACCCTAGCAAAACAAGGTTTTCTGCTTGCACTGTGCGCTTCGCAGGACAAGTCCAGACCTCTGTGCGATCCCAGCAAAAGCAGGGGTTGGCGGGCCGCCTTCCCCGAGCCAGGATACTCGCTTGGTTAAGGGGGTGGCTCGTGTGGTACGTATACCTGCTGGAAAGCAAGGCTACGGAAGGTGAGCGCTACATCGGCGTGACTTCAGACCTGAAGCGCCGACTTGCCGAACATAACGCCGGAAAATCCAGCCATACATCCAAGTTCATGCCATGGCGGATCGTCACCTATATCGCCTTCTCGAATCGAGCCAAGGCGACCTCGTTCGAACGTTATCTCAAATCCGGCTCCGGACACGCTTTCGCCAGCAAACGTCTTTGGTGATTGTTCGCGCGACGGCGGAAAATCCAGTATATTTTCGAAAAACCCTGGAGCCTCAATCACTTAACGCATAAAAGCGGTTTGCCGGTTCCGCTGTTTCGTTCGATTCTGACTGGAGGTCAGAAAATGAACATCAAGAGCCTTCTCCTCGGCTCCGCTGCGGCCCTGATCGCAGTTTCCGGTGCGCGCGCCGCCGACGCCGTCGTCGTCGTCGAGCCGGAACCCGCTGAATACGTCAAGATCTGCGACGTCTACGGCGCTGGCTACTTCTACATCCCCGGCACCGAAACCTGCCTGCGCATCGGCGGCTATGTCCGTTATGACATCGGCGCCGGCGACGTCGGCTCGTTCGATGGTGCTCGCAGCAACGACGTGCAGGACGGCAAGAACCAGGGAGCCTGGTACAAGAACACCCGCTTCACGCTCAAAACCTGGACCGGCCAGGAGACCGAGCTCGGTACCTTGAAGACCTACACCGAGACCCGCTTCAATTTCGGCAACAGCAACGGTGATCCCGACTTTGGCCCGAACGATGCGCACAACAAGGACGTATCGCTGAACTTCGCCTGGATCCAACTCGGCGGTCTGCGCGTCGGTAAAGACGAATCGGCCTTCGATACGTTCATCGGCTACGCCGGCAACGTCATCCAGGATACGCTGGTTCCCTACGGCGACTTCGACACCAACGTCGTCCAGTACTATTTCGACGCAGGCAATGGTTTCTCGGCCGTGCTCTCGCTCGAAGAAGGCTCGGGCGCTGGCTCTGTCGACGATCTCGGCAACGGCAAGTATGGCGTTGGCACGATCGACAGCTATGTTCCCCATGTCGTCGGCGGCGTGAAGTGGACCCAGGGCTGGGGCGCGATCACCGGTGTCGTTGCGTATGACAGCAACTACGAAGAAGTCGCTGGCAAGGTTCGCTTGGATGTGAACGTTTCCAACGAGTTGTCGTTGTTCATCATTGGTGGCTATGGCACCGACGATAACCTCAACGACCCGACCTACGATCAGCCCGCGGGCGGTCGAGGCTTCTACAAGCAGTGGGGCGGCAACTGGGCAGTTTGGGGCGGTGGCACCTACAAGTTCAACGAGAAGACCTCGTTCAACCTTCAGGCGTCTGCTGATGACTGGAAGAACGTCGGCGTCGCAGCGAACGTTGCCTATGACATCGTCCCCGGCTTCACCGTCACGGCCGAAGTTGACTATCTTCACGCCGGCAAGTTCGATGAGGGCAGCACGGATAACGTCGCCTGGACTCCGGCCGACAAGAAGAACAGCGTCGGCGGCCTCCTCCGCTTCCAGCGCTCGTTCTAACGGCCCGAGTCTGACTGAAATCTAACCCGGCGGGCAACCGCCGGGTTTTTCGTCTGTCGCGCCTTTTCAGATCTTGCAGGTGTCGACCTGCCCAATGGCTGGACTGCCCAGATTGCCGGAGCAGGCGACGCGGTGTCGACTGACGATGCTTGAATTTCCAGATTCAGATCAGATATGGGCCAGATCGCCCAGGGCATCGATCAAGGGCTGGATCTCGCTTTCGTAATTCTTCCACTGCTTGACGGAAGACTTATAGATCGGCTGGCGGACCTGCCAATTGCTATAGGTGTTTACGGAGCCGCCCCTGTCAAAAAAGCGCAAGCAGATATCGTTCCAAGGTAGTCCGAGATAATCTATGAGACAGCGCGACTGCTTTTCTTGATTTTCAATCAATGTCTCGTACCGGTTTTCGAAGATACGGCCCGGGAAAATCTTGTCCCAATGCCGCATCAGACGATCATACTCCCTGTAGTAAAGCCCCAGTGTCTCCAGATCGGCGCTGTAGCTATGCGCTTCATTGAATTGAAGGACAAAGCAAGAGATACAGTTATCAATGGCGTCGCGGCGACAATGAATGATGCGGGAGTTGGGGAAAAGGATGCCAATCAGGCCGACCAGCTCGAAATTGTGAGGCATCTTGTCGATAATTCGAAGCGCATCGGGGGCCCGCTCGCGCAGATAGGCAAGATGTTCCGCAGCAAGCGCCCTGGACAGCTGTGGAGTCATCGATGCGATCGCCTCACCTGGGCTTATTCCGGATCCATACCTAAGATCGAGTCCATTCGATGTGCGTCTAAGCTTTGTTAACTCGCCAGCGCCATGAACATAGGGGTGGCTGGCGCAGATCTGCTCAGTCAGTGTTGTGCCCGAGCGAGGCATCCCGACTACGAACACGGGCACCTCCGAGACATTGCCACAAGCAGCCCTTGAAGCCACCAAATCCGGTGTAAATGTTTCGATCAGGGCGTCGATCCAACGACGATAGGATTGAAGATCGAACCTGCTGCCGCCGGCTTGATTTCCTCTTCTGAAGTGTCTCATCGCCTCCTTGTAGCGACCGAGGTCGTTGAGCAACTTTCCGGCCGCGTGATGCAGCGCCGTCGCTCCCTTGGACCCGTGGTCGGGGTCTTGAAGCTCCGTCAGGATCGCAGCGAGTTCTGGTGGCTCTTCAGTGAATTTGTGCGTGCGTACAAGTGCGTTGTAGGCAGCAGGTATCGCGATGCGCCGATCTATTGCCTCTTTGAGATGAACCGCGGCTTCGTCCATACGGCCGAGGCTTGCCAGCGCACGAGGCAGCCCCAACCGGGCCATGGGATGATCTCGATCGACCCTGAGCGCCTTCTCAAAGAGCGGCAGCGCCATTTCCCCCTTATCAAACGAATTGTATGCATCGCCCAAGGCGCAAAGCGCTTCCACCAGATCCGGCTTCAACGTCAGTGCGTGCTGAATGTGTTTGATCGCCGGTGTAAACTCGCTGAGCCTCAAATAGGCTTGACCGAGGCTTAGGTGATAGTAGGGATTTAAAGGCTCCTGCGCGATCGCCCGAGCAAAATACCGTAGGACCTTTTCGTCATCGTACCCGATCCCCAGCGTTCCCAGTATATAAAGGGCCAGCGGATGTTCGGGCGTTCTCGCCAGGACGCGATGACAGAGTTCTTCCGCATCAGGCAGTCGATTCTCTTGCTGGAATTCGAGCGCCTGCCTCAACATCATGTCGTTGGCCTGAGCGCGAGACGGAGCTGCTTTTGCAGGCTTAGGATTCGGTTGCCCAATCTTCGGCGGTGCGCCCTTCGGCGCTGGTTGGGTATTAAGGTGCTTAGCCCAAGCTGGCGGCAATCGGTTGCTCATTCTATTCTGCTAACAAAATGGATCGGCGAAATCCAGTGCGGCATTGTTATCTTGTGCGGCATTGTCGGCTTGCACCGAACATGCCTCCACGCTAGCAAGAAGACCGTTTTGCAAGCGAGCTTCCACCATGCACCAGCGCCCTCCCCTCATGCCGCTCATCGCAGCGCTTCCCTCGACGGTGCCGTTTGTCGGCCCCGAAGCGCAGGAGCGCGAGAGTGGCCGCGCTTTTCGCGCCCGCGTTGGCGCCAATGAGAGCAGTTTTGGTCCCTCGCCGCGCGTCATCGCCCGCATGGCCGAGATCGCCGGCGACATGTGGATGTATTGCGATCCCGACAATCACGATCTGAAGGCGGCGGTGGCCGCGCATCACGGCGTAAAGGCCGAGAACGTCGTTGTCGGCGAAGGCATAGATGGCCTGCTCAGCCTGGTGGCACGCATGTATGTCGCGCCCGGCGATGCTGTGGTCACGTCGCTCGGCGCTTATCCGACTTTCAACTTCCACATTGCCGGTGTCGGCGGGCGGCTGGTGACAGTCCCTTACGAGAACGACAGAGAAAGCCTGGATGGCCTGCTGGCGGCGGTGCGCAAGGACAGGGCCCCGCTGGTCTATCTCTCCAACCCCGACAATCCGATGGGCAGCTGGTGGGAGGCGAGCGAGATCATCCGCTTCATCGAGGCGCTGCCGCAAACCACCATGCTGGTGCTCGACGAGGCCTATGGCGAACTCGGACCGGCCTCGGCGCTGCCGCCGATCGATACCTCCAGGCCAAACGTCATCCGCATGCGCACCTTCTCGAAGGCTTACGGGCTGGCGGGCATACGTTGCGGCTATGCGATCGCCGAGGCTCAGGTGATCCGCGACTTCGAGAAGATCCGCAACCATTATGGCGTCAGCCGCATGGCGCAGATCGCCGGCGTCGAGGCGCTCGCCGATCAGGACTATCTCAGAAGCGTGGTGGCGCGGGTCGCGGCCGGCCGCCGACGCATCGCCGGCATTGCCGAAGCGAACGGGTTGAAGCCACTGGCGTCGGCGACCAATTTCGTCACCATCGATTGCTGCGGCGATGGCGCCTTCGCGCTGAAAGTTCTGCAAGGCCTGCTGTCGCGCGACGTGTTCATCCGCAAACCGATGGTGCCACGGCTCGACCGCTGTATCCGCGTCAGCGTCGGTCTCGATCACGAACTCGATATTCTTGCCGAGGAGTTGCCTGGCGCGCTGGCAACGGCGCGGGGGAACTAGAATCGCGTCTGCAAGCAGCCCAGCAGCAAAAGCTGCCTACAAATCCATTTCCCAGGTCTGGCCGGTCAGATCCTTGCCGAAGCTGTGGTGGTGCTCCTGCGAGACCAGCGTGAAGCCGGCACGTTCGTAGATTGCACGCGCCGCAACGAGGATGTCGTTGGTCCACAGCACCAGCTTGGTGTAGCCGCAAGCTCGAGCCCGGTTCACGCATTCCGCGACCAGTCGTTTGCCGATGCCGAGGCCGCGCGCCGACGCCTCGACATGCAGCATTCTCAGCTTGGCCACCTTGTCGTCCTGATGAACAAGGAACACCGCGCCGACCGGCTGACCACCGCGCTCGGCGATCCAGCAGAAATCGCGGCCGGGCACGAAATTGCGAATGAAATCGGCGCCGATCTCGGCGAGCATGGCCTCGAACTCGATCGTCCAGCCATATTCCTCGGCATAGAGTTGGGCCTGGCGCTGCACGACCCAGCCGACATCGCCGACGCGATGCGGCCGCAACGTCACCTCGCTGCTTTCACGGGTGGGGTCGCCCAGCAATTCCCCCGCCTTGCGCAAGGCGCTGCGCAGTTCATGCAACCTGTCGTCGGGGACGCTTTCGATCAGCCGCGCCGTGTCCCGATCGGCCGCCGCTTGCAGTCTGGCAAGCGCTGCCTCGCCTCGTGAGGTCAGCGAGAGGACCCTTCGGCGCCGGTCAGCCGGGTCCGTTCTGGCCTCGGTCAGCCCCTGGCCCGCGAACTTGCGCAGGATCCGCGTCAGATAGGCGGCATCGACACGCAACTGTCTTGATATTTCGGAGGCCGCCGGGCCATTCTCCAGCCGAAAAGCCCCAGCCAGGAAACCTCGCTCGCCCGCGATTTCGGCGGAAGCCGGGTTGCTGCGGTGACCCAGTTCGAACAGCACGCGCGCCTCGGTCAAAGTGAATGCACTTTGTGTCAGCGTCTCGTCGAGAAGGCCGACGGTGCGCGTGTAGAAGCGATTGAAGCGCCTGACATCGGCCACCAATGCGTTGCGTTCGTCCAACATCCGCAGCCAACTCCCAATAAGGCAGCTCCATTTTTCAAAATTAATGGACTGAGTCAATGAAATTTAAAGCCAGAGGGCCCAGCTATTGCGTCGTGCGCGCAACTCTCATGTTGCATTCCCTGAGCCATGCACCAGATTTTAACGAGACAGGCTTGGAGAGATTCATGACTGGTCATCGCAGGAAAGTGCAGGCGCGCATCTACGGCAATGTGCAAGGCGTCGGCTTCAGAGCATGGGCCCGGGATGAGGCCGCAGGCCTTGGTCTTGCGGGCTGGGTTTGCAATGAAGCGGATGGGTCCGTAGCGACGCAAATTGCAGGCCTTGATGAAGCGGTCTCGACAATGATCAAGCGCCTCTGGGAAGGGCCGGCCGGAGCTTCGGTTTCCAAGGTCGACATCGAGGAGCTGGTGGCAGAAAACGCCTCTGTTGGGTTCAGGATCGTTGCATGAAGGTGAATTTGGATCGGGCGCCTTGAATTAATTGAACGTTCGTTTTATTATTGCTCCGCAGAGGAGCTGACATGGCACGCACCACGGGGTCCGATGGCGAAAAGACCGAAGCGACTATCCGTGAGGCAGCGGTCAACCTCATCGCGCGCCTTGGTTACGAGGCGATGTCGATGCGCCAGTTGGCCAGCGAAGTCGGCGTCCAGGCAGCTGCGCTCTACCGCTACTTTCCAACCAAGGAAGAGCTTCTGTTCACGCTGATGCGCGAGCACATGGAAGGTCTTACCGATGCGTGGGAAGCCGCCCGCCCCGTCAGCGCAGATCCCGCGCAACGGCTCTCGGCCTATGTGCGCAATCACATCGCCTTTCACATCGAGCGACGGCACGCCACGCATGTGTCGAACATGGAATTGCGCAGCCTGTCGCCCGAACGGCTGACGCAGATTCTGCGCATGCGCACAGCTTACGAGAAGGAACTGCGCGCCATCCTGCGCGATGGCGACGAGACGGGCGCCTTCAGCATCGACGACACCGGGCTGACGGCCATGGCGCTGATCCAGATGATGACCGGCGTCATCGTCTGGTTTCGGCCGGGCGAACGGCTGTCGATCGCTGAAGTAACGGCGACATATCTTTCAATGACAATGCGGCTCGTCGGCGCGAAGATCGACGCCTACAGCGCCGCGCGTCCCTTCGGACGCGCAAAGGACGCTGCAGCATTTTGATTTCGCGCATGATCCCTTTCCGAAAATCAAAGGCGATTTTCGGGGTCATGCGCAGGGAGGACAAGCATGTACACGAACACACTCAGCTTCGGGCATGACGAGGAGATCGAGGCGCTGCGCGACTTGGTGCGGCGCTTCGCCCAGGACCGGATCGCTCCGGTCGCCGCCGACATCGATCGCTCGAACGAATTTCCGGCGCATCTGTGGGGTGAACTCGGTGCGCTCGGCCTGCTTGGGATCACGGCCGATCCCGATTTCGGCGGCAGCGGCATGGGCTATCTCGCGCATGTGATCGCCGTCGAGGAAATCTCGCGCGCTTCGGCCTCCGTCGGCCTCTCCTACGGCGCTCACTCCAATCTCTGCGTCAACCAGATCAACCGCTGGGCGACGACGGCGCAGAAGGAAAAATTCCTGCCGCCACTGTGCTCGGGCGAGCGGGTCGGCGCGCTGGCGATGTCGGAATCCGGCGCCGGCTCGGACGTCGTCTCGCTCAAGCTGCGCGCCGAAAAGCGCAATGATCGCTATGTGCTGAACGGCACCAAGATGTGGATCACCAACGGGCCGGATGCCGAGACCCTGGTCGTCTATGCCAAGACCGATCCGGAGCAAAACTCGCGCGGCATCACCGCCTTCATCGTCGAGAAGGCGATGGCCGGGTTTTCCGTGGCGCAAAAGCTCGACAAGCTCGGCATGCGCGGCTCCAACACCGGCGAACTGGTGTTCAGGGATGTCGAGGTGCCCTTCGACAATGTGCTGCATGAGGAAGGGCGCGGCGTCGAGGTGCTGATGTCTGGCCTCGACTATGAGCGCACGGTGCTTGCCGGCGGCCCGATCGGCCTGATGGCGGCGTGCCTTGACGTGGCAATCCCCTATGTGCACGAGCGCAAGCAGTTCGGCCAGGCGATCGGCGAGTTCCAGCTGGTGCAAGGCAAGCTGGCCGACATGTACACGGTGATGAACGCCGCGCGCGCCTATGTCTATGCCGTTGCCGCCGCCTGCGACCGCGGCCAGACGACGCGCAAGGATGCCGCCGGCTGCGTGCTGTTTGCCGCCGAGAAGGCGACGCTGATGGCGCTCGACGCCATCCAGCTGCTTGGCGGCAACGGCTACATCAACGACTATCCGACCGGCCGCCTGCTGCGCGATGCCAAGCTCTATGAGATCGGCGCCGGCACCAGCGAAATCCGCCGCTGGCTGATCGGCCGCGAGATCATGGCGGAGGGGGTATAGCATGGCTACGCTGCAAACCCAGATATCCCCCTCCTCCGAAACCTTCCGTGCCAATGCCGAGCGCATGCGGGCGCTGGTCGCCGACATTGCGGAGAAGGCGGCCACCGTCGAGCGCGGCGGCTCGGAGGAAGCGCGCGAGCGGCATGTTTCGCGCGGCAAGCTCCTGCCGCGCGAGCGCCTCGCGCAATTGCTGGATGTCGGTTCACCCTTCCTCGAGATCGGCCAGTTCGCCGCTTGGTCGATGTATGGCGAGGAGATTTCGTCGGCCGGCATGATCGCCGGCGTCGGCCGCGTCGAGGGCACCGAGGTGATGGTCGTCGTCAACGACGCCACGGTGAAGGGCGGCACCTATTACCCGCTGACGGTGAAGAAGCATCTGCGGGCGCAGGAGATCGCGCTGCAGAACAATTTGCCTTGCATCTACCTCGTCGATAGCGGCGGTGCCAACCTGCCCAATCAGGACGAGGTGTTTCCCGACCGGGAGCATTTCGGCCGCATCTTCTACAACCAGGCCAACATGTCGGCAGCCGGCATTCCGCAGATCGCCTGCGTCATGGGTTCCTGCACGGCGGGCGGCGCCTATGTGCCGGCGATGTCCGACGAGACGATCATGGTGGGCAACCAGGCGACCATCTTCCTCGGCGGTCCGCCGCTGGTGAAAGCAGCGACCGGCGAGGATGTCAGCGCCGAGGATCTCGGCGGCGCCGATGTGCACACCAGGCTCTCCGGTGTTGCCGACCACTATGCGCTGGACGACGACCATGCGCTCGCCATCTGCCGCCGCATCGTCAAAAACCTGAATCGGAACAAGACTGTAAGCCTAAACTTACAGAGATCGATTCCGCCGCTTCATCCGGCGGATGAACTCTACGGCATCGTGCCGACCGACCCGCGCCAGCCCTATGACGCACGCGAGGTGATTGCGCGCATCGTCGACGGTTCCGAATTCGACGAGTTCAAGCAGAATTACGGCACCACGCTGATCACCGGCTTTGCCCATCTCCATGGCATGCCGGTCGGCATCATCGCCAACAACGGCGTGCTGTTTTCCGAAAGTGCTGTGAAGGGCGCGCACTTCATCGAACTGTGCTGCCAGCGCAAGATCCCATTGGTCTTCCTGCAAAACATCACCGGCTTCATGGTCGGTCGAAAATATGAAGCAGGCGGCATCGCCAAGGACGGCGCCAAGCTGGTGATGGCCGTTGCCACCGCCCGCGTGCCAAAGGTGACGATCATCATCGGCGGTTCGTTCGGCGCCGGCAATTACGGCATGTGCGGCCGCGCCTATTCGCCGCGCTTCCTGTGGATGTGGCCGAACGCCCGCATCTCGGTGATGGGCGGCGAGCAAGCAGCAACGGTGCTTGCCATGGTCAAGCGCGAAGGCATCGAGCGCAAGGGCGGGGAATGGAGCGCCGAGGAAGAGGCGAAATTCAAGAAGCCGATCCTGATGAAATACGAGCATGAGGGCCATCCGCTCTATTCGTCCGCACGCCTCTGGGACGACGGCATCATCGACCCTGCGAAGACCCGCGACGTGCTGGCGCTCAGCCTGTCCGCTGCGCTCAACGCCGAAATCGAGGACACGCGCTTCGGCGTGTTTCGGATGTGAGAATGGACGGTCAACTTCGACGGACAAACGGCGGAACTATACCAGCAGGCCGTTGCTGCCGTGCGAAAAGGCTGAACTGTATGGACCAACCGATTCATCAGCATAGGCGGCTTCGAATCTCAAACAGTGAACTGGCGGCGAGGCAAAATATTCGATACTGCTTATCCAGCATGGGGCAATGGGGACGGGCTGGAAATGAAACTGAAATATTGCCAGGGAACGGCTGCTTCGATACTTTCTGTATTTCTAATATTAACATCGACCGGCATCGGCTCGGCGGAATCGCTCGCGGGACGCAAGGGAGACGTGCGTTTTCCGCCGACCTTGGGTTCGGGCGAATGCAACGTTGCCTACAAGGGCTCCGTCGCGGCGAGCGGCCATTCGGCCTACGCCACAACCTTTTATTCGCGTGTCGTCGACCTCTACATTGTCTGCGGGACGAAGCTCAACGCGCCGTCCCAGAAGGCGGCGGAAGAGACGGCGCTGCGCAATTGCCAGGCCGGCTTGACACGGTGGAAGCTCAAGACCGCGAGTGGCGGCTGCGCAATTTCGTCATCGAAATAGATACTACCGACCGCAAGGTAGAGCACTCCCTTGGTAAGGGAGAGGTCTACGCCGAGGGCTGGAATGGCTCGCTGGACAGTACCCCCCTCTGTCCTGCCGGACATCTCCCCCGCATGGGGGGAGATCGACTGTCGCTATCGCTTTCGCCAAATTCCAACATTGAAAGTTCGCAGCGAGGGCAAAGCTGCCAATCTCCCTCCTTGCGGGGGCCGGCAGGACAGAGAGGGGTGTTCAAGCGCCCTGCTTCCCATGGACTCCGAGCCTTACATGCGGAGGCTCCATGTTTGCCAAGATCCTGATTGCCAATCGCGGCGAGATCGCCTGTCGTGTCATCCGCACGGCTCGGGAACTGGGTGTGCGCACTGTCGCCGTCTATTCGGATGCCGACGCGAGATCCCTGCATGTCGAGATGGCCGACGAGGCGGTGCATATCGGCCCCTCGCCCGTCGGCGAAAGCTATCTGCGCGGTGACAAGATCATCGCCGCGGCCTTGGCTACCGGCGCACAAGCCATTCATCCCGGCTACGGCTTCCTGTCGGAAAATCCCGATTTCGTCGACCAGGTGACGGCGGCGGGGCTCATTTTCATCGGCCCGTCGGCGGCCTCGATCCGTGCCATGGGGCTGAAGGACGCGGCCAAGCGTCTGATGGAAAAAGCCGGCGTTCCGGTCGTTCCGGGCTACCATGGCGAGGCGCAGGAGATCGTGCTACTTGCCTCCAAGGCACGCGAGATCGGCTATCCCGTGCTGATCAAGGCACGCGCTGGCGGCGGCGGCAAGGGTATGCGCCGGGTCGAGCATCCCGATGAGTTTTCCGAGGCGTTGTCCAGCGCGCGGCGCGAGGCGAAAGCTGCGTTCGGCGACGACCGTGTGCTGGTCGAAAAATATGTCGACAAGCCGCGCCATATCGAAGTGCAGGTGTTCGGCGACAATTTCGGCAACGCCGTGCACCTCTACGAGCGCGACTGCTCGGCGCAGCGCCGCCACCAGAAGGTGATCGAGGAATCGCCCGCGCCCGGCATGACCGAGGCTTTGCGCAAGGCGATGACGGATGCGGCGGTGAAGGCCGCCAAGGAGATCAATTATTCAGGCGCCGGCACCATCGAGTTCATCGTCGATGCCTCGCAGGGCCTGAAAGCCGACCGCTTCTGGTTCATGGAGATGAACACCCGCCTGCAGGTCGAACATCCGGTCACCGAAATGGTGACCGGCACCGATCTGGTCGAGTGGCAGTTGCGGGTCGCCAGCGGCGAAAAGCTGCCCAAGACGCAAAGCGAGATCGCGCTTACCGGCCATGCCTTCGAGGCGCGCATCTATGCCGAGGACGCGGCAAAAGGTTTTCTGCCGGCAACGGGCACGCTGCATCATCTGAGATTTCCAGACGCGGCCCCGCAAGGCGCCACGATGCGCATCGAGACCGGCGTGCGGGCGGGTGACGCCATCTCGCCGTACTACGATCCGATGATCGCCAAGCTGGTCGTCCACGCCACGGACCGCCAGGCGGCTCTGGAAGCGCTTGGCGCGGCGCTATCCCGGACCGAGATCGCCGGCTCGACCGTCAACACCGCCTTTCTTGCCGCTCTCGCCGCCGATCCGGATTTCGCCGCAGGCGACGTCGACACCAGCCTGATCGCCAGGTACCAGACGGCGCTGACCGAGGTCGCGCCGCCAAGCGGAGAAACCATAGCCGCGGCCGCAGTCGCGGCCTCCGGCGCCGGGGCAACGCCGCTATCCGACGACCCGTGGGCGGCGCTTGCCGGTTATGCCCATTTCCACAGCGTGGCGCGACGCACATGGCTGAAGTTCGGTGAAGACGATATCGCGGCGAAGGTTTCGGTGCGGCCGGATGGGCGCTTCCAGGTCGCGCTGGACAAGCCCTATGACGATACCAATTCGCATGATTTTCGCGCCGCGCCACGCCTCGCCCGCTGGCCAGGCCACATCACCGTGTTCGAAGGCGCCGTTGGCTACACCTTCGCCGTGCCGGACCCGTTGGCACGGGCCGATGAGGCGGCGGCAAGCACCGGCAGCCTGCGTGCGCCGATGCCGGGACTGGTCAAGCTGGTGCGCGTGGGAAAGGGCGATGCCGTGATCAAGGGCCAGCCGCTGCTGATCCTGGAGGCGATGAAGATGGAGCACACCATCTCCGCGCCGCATGACGGCGTGATCGCCGAGATCGCCACCGAGGGCGCGCAGGTGACCGACGGGACTGTGCTGGTGCGGTTCGTCGAGGAGCACAACGCCGCGACCACAGCAGTGAGCTGACGGTTCGGAAGGCCAACGACAGGGCAAACAAGAAAATGGCCGGGACGAACCCGGCCATTTCTCTATGCTATCCAGTCGCCAGGGCGGCGATTACTGCGCAATCGGCGCGTATTTGCCGTCATGCCACTGGTTGATGTCGTAGCTGGCATTCTTGAGGTCGCCCTTCTCGTCGAAGGTGACATCACCGACAACGGTGCTGATCGGCGTGCCGTTCTTCAACGCTTCGGCAACCTTGGCCGGGTCGTCGCTGCCGGCACGCTTGATGCCTTCGGCGAATGCCTGGATGGTGGCGTAAGAGAACAGCGTGAAGCCCTCCGGCACGAAACCGCCGGCCTTGATCTTCTCGACGGCAGCCTTGGCTTCCGGCTTTGCCTGCGGATCCGACGGGAAGACGAACATGGTGCCCTCGCCGGCCGGGCCGGCGACCTGCCAGAATTCCGGCGAGGCGATGGAGTCCGGCATGATCAGCTGGAACTTCAGGTTCTGTTCCGCCGACTGACGCAGGATCAGGCCAGCTTCAGGATGGTAGCCGCCGAAATAGACGACGTCGGCTTTCAAGTCCTTGAGCTTGGTGACGAGAGCCGAATAGTCCTTCTCGCCAGCGTTGATGCCGTCATAGTAGACCTCCTTGAGGCCGCCGGCATTCATCGTTGCCCTGACGGCGTCAGCCACGCCCTGTCCGTAGGCGCTCTTGTCGTGCAGGACGACGACATTCTTGCCGGCAAACTTCTTGGCGATCCATGGGCCGATGAAGGCGCCCTGCGCATCGTCACGCGTGTAAAGGCGCATGATCGTCGGCCAGCCGGCCTTGGCGGCCGCGTCGGTCAGCACCGGGTTGGAAGAAGCCGGGCTCATCATCAGCGCGCCGGCTTCGGCATAGACGGCCGAGGCCGGAATGCTCGAACCGGAGCAGGCATGGCCGTCGATGAACTTGACGCCATCGGCGACGACGCGGTTGGCAACCGACACGGCCTGCTTGGGATCGCACTGGTCGTCTTCGATATCGAGCTTGATCATCGACCCGTTGACGCCGCCAGCGGCGTTGATCGCGTCGGCAGCGGCCTGTGCGCCCTGCTTGAACTGATCGCCGATGGTGGCGAGCTGTCCGGTCATCGGGCCGATCACCGCAAAGGTGATGTCATCGGCGAATGCAACCAGCGTGCTCATCATCAGGCCGAATATGGCCGCGTTCAAAATACTCAATTTTTTCATGATGGTAGAACTCCTCCACTCACGCGCGGCCGCCCCGGCCCCGCTTCTTCCAGAGAGGCCGGACAATTTCATCCTTCATTCGGCCTGTCTAGGCGCATTGGCGCCGCTCGATTGGGCCTGCGAGACGTCATCCACGCAAAAAGCCACGCCAGCCTTGTTCCGGCTGGTCGTGGCTTTTTTGCCCGTCGAGCAATCTCCAGGCGCCCCCCGCCTAAAAATCCCGCTCAGCTTCCCTGTGTCGCGCACGACTGGGCCTTGCGGCCTGCCGCGTTCTCTTTCTTGACACCGTGACCGTCTTGCGCGGCCTTCGTTCCGCCGGGTCTGGCCGTCTGTGCGGTCTTGATCCCGGAGCTTCCCTGTCGTCGATAGCCTGTCTGCGATCGGCAGATTTCAGTGCATGGTCATCCATTCGCGGGCTTCGCGCAGCGCCGTGGCGATCTCGACCTTCGACATGGCGGCCGACATTTCCGAGCGCAGTTCGGCAGCGCGGGCCGAGCCCTTGATTGCGGCGATGTTGAACCATTTGTGGGCGGCAACGACATCGGTCTCGCAATCGCGGCCGGTCGCATACATCATGCCCAGTTCGAAAAGGATGTCGGCCTGGGCAGTTGCTCCCATGGCGCCGAAACCTGCTTCAAGCATTTCAAAACGTGCCATTTCAATCCCCTGTTTTCCGGCCCCTGTCAGGCTCCCGAGAGCTGCCTTCTTTCGTCTTGCCGGCTGCTCTTCCGATGCTTTCGAGAATGCCGTGCAGGCTTGAATCCGTCGTTAAATGGCGTGCTTAATTTGAGGAAAACAAAGCTAAAACAAGAGGTAAACGCCGAAAATCGTTAAGGATACAAACCCAGCAATTCAGCCTGCTTGCGTCAAATTTGACGAGAGTTTTCTCACGCGGAGGCAAGACTTCGCTAACCACGGCAGACAAAGGCGATGCGCCGAACGTTTCATTTCGTCGTCGAGGAGGCGCTTTCAGGCGGCTTCAAAATCCCAAAGTCTTCCGCTACGGCACCGCTTTTGTTTTGCCGGGAGCTGGATTAGCTTACGTTTGCGTAAGCGGCAGACCGGCGAGGCGGAGCATCCGGCCGGACATCCACAGGGAGGAAGACATGTTTCGAAAACTGAGCCTGGCCCTTGCGGCCACATTGATCGTGGCGGGTGCGGCATGGGCCGATCCGATCGAAGGCAATTGGAAGACGCAGGCCGGCGAAACCGCGGCCATCGCCGGCGGCGGCTCGTTTTCCATCACCCTCAGGTCCGGGAAATATGCCGGCAAGACCATCGGCTCGCTCAAGGCGACGGGCGACAACAAATATGCCGGCAACATCACCGATCCGGCAAACGACAGGACCTATTCGGGCAAGGCGACATTGTCGGGCAGCTCTCTCAAGATGAGCGGCTGCGTGCTGGGCGGACTGATCTGCAAGAGCCAGACCTGGCATAAGCTCTGATCGACCGCACCCTTACGACATGATGACGGGGCGTCGACGGGCCCCGTTTTCGTTTTGTCGACACATGCTGCGCCGGTGATGCTCGATACCCGCCGGCGGCTATCCAAACCGACGCCGGCGCCGTCGAAACCCCGTCAACCATCTTGAACCGCAGATGAACGCCGGCATCAGAGCCGGTTCAGTTGCATCAGGGCATTCTCCGGCGTGTTGAAGGAGACCGACCCAATGCTTGCTCGCCGCTTCACCATCGTCTGCCTGCTGGTGAGCCTGTTTGGAATGTTCTTCGCCATCCTCGTCGCCGAAGCGGGCCGTCCGGCCCGCGCCTGGGACGAAGCCAGTTCCGGAACCTGCCGCCTCGCCTGCCCCACCCATCTTCGCAACTGAACAAAGAACCAAGACCTCGAAAAGAAAAGCTGAAACACCATGAACCGCATCGCCGCCAACGCTCTCAAGACCATTCGGCTTCTGCCGCGGGCGGCGCTTATCCTGGCGGTTCTGGCCGCTCCGGTTCTGGCCGTGCCGATGATGCGCTCCGATGCCGGCTCGACGATCGACGCACCTGCCCTGAAGAAGTCCGGCGTCGGCTTTGTGCTCCTGGTCAGCCTGCAGCGCGGTTGAAGAAAAACGGCGCTTTGGCCGCCTTCGGTCGCGACACCCCTCCCAAGTGCCGATCCAAGTCTCTATATTGAGCCATGGAAAAGCGAATCTACCCACAAGCCATCGAATCTGTCGTCATGCCGGAGCCTTTTGGCCGGCAAAGCTTTGATAGCGCCGAAAAAGCCGTCAAGGCACTGCAGGCGCTTTACGACCGCAACACCAAATTCCTGCGCGACTCCTTCGCAGAGCTGGCGGCAGCAGGCGGCGACAATGGCAAGCGCTACCGGGCCTTCTATCCGGAGATCGGCGTCACCACCAACTCATTCACCCAGATCGACTCGCGCCAGGCCTATGGCCATATGCCGACGCCTGGGCATTTTTCCACCACCATCACCCAGCCGGGCCTGTTCGAAAGCTACCTCGTCGAGCAGTTGCGCCTGATCATGCGCAATCATGGGGTTGCGGTCACGGTGTCGGAATCGACCACGCCGATCCCGCTGCATTTCGCCTTCCTTGAAGGCACCCATGTCGACGGCGCGACGGCGGAGCGCATCAAGCGGCCGATCCGCGACCTGTTCGACGTGCCGGATCTCGACGGCACCGACGACCAGATCGCCAACGGCACCTTCGAAGTGGCCTTTGGCGAGCCGAGGCCGTTGGCGCCCTTCACTGCGCAGCGCATCGACTATTCGCTGCACCGGCTGTCGCACTATACGGCGACCACACCGCAGCAGTTCCAGAACTTCGTACTGTTCACCAATTATCAGTTCTACATCGACGAGTTCGTCGCCCGCGCCCGCGACCTGATGGCCAATGGCGGCGGCGGATACACGGAGTTCGTCGAGCCGGGCAATGTCATCACCAAGAGCGGGCAAAGCGCGCCCAGCGAAGGCGTTGCACCGCCGCGCCTGCCACAGATGCCGGCCTATCACCTGAAGAAGTCGGGACATGGCGGCATCACCATGGTGAATATCGGCGTCGGGCCTTCCAACGCCAAGACCATCACCGACCATATTGCGGTGCTGAGGCCGCATGCCTGGGTGATGCTCGGCCACTGTGCCGGCCTGCGCAACACCCAAGCGCTGGGCGACTATGTGCTGGCGCATGCCTATGTGCGCGAGGACCATGTGCTGGACGACGATCTTCCGGTCTGGGTGCCGATCCCGCCGCTGGCCGAGATCCAGGTGGCGTTGCAGGAAGCCGTCGCCGAAGTCACCGGCCTTACCGGCTACGACCTGAAGCGCATCATGCGCACGGGCACCGTCGCCACCATCGACAATCGCAACTGGGAACTGCGCGACCAGCGTGGCCCGGTCCAGCGTCTGTCGCAATCTCGCGCCATCGCACTCGACATGGAATCGGCGACGATTGCCGCCAATGGCTTCCGCTTCCGCGTTCCCTACGGCACGCTGCTGTGCGTTTCGGACAAACCGCTGCATGGCGAGTTGAAGCTGCCCGGCATGGCGACCGAATTCTACAAGCGCCAGGTGGCGCAGCACCTGACCATCGGCATCAGGGCGATGGAGAAGCTCGCGGAAATGCCGATGGAGCGGTTGCATTCGCGCAAGCTCAGAAGTTTTTCGGAAACGGCGTTCCAGTAGGCCGATACCACGCATCGCGTAGGCATTTCTCATCTTGATTGGGCCGCATTTCTGCCGATAAGCAGGCGGCATGGAGAGAGCGAGCTTCGGGACATTGCTGATTTCGGTTGCATTCCTGGCAATGCTGGCCTGTTCGATCGCGCTGGTGGCCGGGTTTTTCGGAACGCTGCATCCCGCCTTCGATTCCTTCTCGCATTTCCGCGTCCACCTTGCCGTGCTGATGGCGCTTTGCGCACTGCCGCTGCTGGCCACGACATTTCGCCTGCAGGCGGCCGTGGCACTGCTTTTTGCCGTGGCGGCCTTCGCCACCACTTCCGGGTCGCTGTCCTTCTCCCGCCTGTGGCCGGTTCAGGCCGCCTATGAAGCCAAGAACGAAGACCGCGCGATCTACAAGCTGCTGCAGATGAACCTGCGCTACGACAATCCGACGCCGAAGAAGGTGCTGTCGCTGATCGGCCGGACCAATCCCGACGTGATCACCCTGGACGAGGTATCGGCGATGTGGGCGACCGAGCTTGGCTATATCAGCAGCGCCTATCCATACCGGATCCTCTGTCCTTATCCCAACGGCATATTCGGCGTCGCGCTGCTCTCGCGGCGGCCCTTTGCCGCCGACACCGAGGCGCGTTGCGAAAGGCGCGGCGCCATGGCGACAGCGACCGTCGACTTCGGCGGCATCGACGTCGATGTCGCCGCGATCCATCTCAGTTGGCCGTGGCCACGCGAGCAGTACTGGCAGATCGGCGAGTTGACGGAGCCGCTTTCCGCGCTCGGCGAGACGGCCATCATGGCGGGCGACTGCAATGCCGCGCCGTGGAGTGCCGCCGTGCGGCGGGTCGCGGCGCTTGGCGGGCTGACCGTGATGCCGTCCGCCGGCCCGACCTGGATCCACATCAAGCTGCCGGACTTGCTGCGGCGCTTCGCCGGCCTGCCGATCGACCAGGTTTTCAGCAAGGGCGGCGTGACCATCCATTCCGCGACACGGCTGGAGGACACGGGCTCGGATCACCTCCCGGTCATGGTGGAGTTCTCACTCAGGCTGAACCAGCAAAAGCCGCTCGACGAACATGAAACCGCGACCGCGGCCATAAGCCAGACCGGCAAGACGCCAGGCTGAAGGATCAGGGCCTGACCAAAGCGATGACGAGATGCTGGACATGGCCGCCATCGCGATGCTCGCGCGCATCGAAAGCGAGCTGCTTGGCCTCATATGCGGCATTGGTGGCCTTGATACGTCGCTGTGCCTCGCGACGTGTCTTGTAGCAGAACCGGTCGTCGGCAATCCTGAGGCCGGAGATCGATCTTTCCGTGGCCCGCATCATCTCCCTGGCGATGCGGCCATGGGTTTCCTCATGGGCGCGGACGCCGGCGAAGAACCGCGTCCAGCGCTTCCGGAGCGTCGGAGTGGTGGCCGAGGCGACACGCGGAAACGTATAGAAGAGATTGAGCGTGCCGTTGGCACGCCGCAAGCGGCAAACGCCATTGTCCTGGCTGGTGTCAAGGTCCCAGTCCACTGCGTAGCCGGTCAGCGCGATGGCATGCGTCATGAAGCCGTGCTTCGGCCCCTTGCGGTCCATAGCCTGCATCAGCGCCAGCCCCGTGTTCCCGGTGATGTCGTAGGTCCGCGTCTTGACCACCACCCTGGTGCCGGCCGAGGCCGCCGAAGCCAAACCGAACAGCGCACCGATCGCCACAAGGCATGCCAGAACCGCCAAGCGCATTGGCCATCTCCTTATCGTCAAGGAATGGAACCATAAGCGTGCGGCAGTTTCAACAGTCCTAATGTTTCACATGCCACGGGAGACCCCGAGCCGTCGTCGGGGTCTTTGCACGCTGTGGCCGGCGCGGGCCTACATGCCCTGGTAGACCGGGCCTTCTCCGCCTTGCGGCGGCACCCAGTTGATGTTCTGGTTCGGGTCCTTGATGTCGCATGTCTTGCAGTGGACGCAGTTCTGCGCGTTGATGACGAAGCGCACATCCTTGGCCGTGGGATCGGCGGCGGCATTGCCATCCTTGTCGACCCACTCGTAAACCCCGGCCGGACAGTAGCGCGTCGAGGGGCCCGCAAAGACATCGTGCTCGGACCGCTTCTGCAGTTCCATGTCGCCGACAAGCAGGTGGACCGGCTCGTTTTCCTCGTGATTGGTGTTGGACAGGAACACCGAGGACAGCCTGTCGAAGGTCAGCACGCCATCGGGCTTCGGATAGGCGATCTTCTTGTGCTGGGCGGCAGGCTCGAGCGTCGCATAGTCGGCCTTGCCATGCTTCAGCGTGCCGAAGGGCGAGACACCGAACAGCGTGTTCAGCCACATGTCGAGGCCGCCGAGGCCGACCCCGACGATCGTGCCGAAGCGCGACCACAGCGGCTTGACGTTGCGCACCTTCTTCAAATCCTTGCCGATGTCGGTCGCGCGCCAGGCTTCCTCGTAGGAAGCGAGTTCGTCGTTGGCGCGCCCGGCACCGATCGCCTCTGCGACATGCTCGGCCGCCAGCATGCCGGACAGCACGGCATTGTGCGAGCCCTTGATGCGCGGCACGTTGACGAAGCCCGCCGCACATCCCATCAGCGCACCACCGGGAAAGGAGAGTTTCGGCACCGACTGCCAGCCGCCCTCGGTGATGGCGCGCGCGCCATAGCCGAGGCGCTTGGCGCCGTCGAAAGTCCCGCTGATCGCCGGATGGGTCTTGAAGCGCTGGAATTCCTCGAACGGCGACAGATAGGGGTTCTTGTAATTGAGGTGGAGGACGAAGCCGACCGCCACCTGATTGTCCTCGAGATGGTAGAGGAACGAGCCGCCGCCGGTCTTCAAGTCAAGCGGCCAGCCGAAGGAATGCTGGACCAGCCCCGGACGGTGGTTCTCCGGCTTGACCTGCCAGAGTTCCTTCAGGCCGATGCCGTATTTGCCCGGTTCGCGGCCATCGGAAAGCTTGTATCTGGCGATCAGTTGCTTGGCGAGCGAGCCGCGAGCGCCCTCCCCGATCAGCACATATTTGCCCATCAGCGCCATGCCGGGTGCGAAGCCCGGACCGTGCGTTCCGTCCTTCTCGATGCCCATGTCGCCGGTGACGACGCCGGTGACGGCGCCTTGCTCATTGTAGAGCAGGCCGGCAGCGGCAAAGCCCGGATAGATCTCGACGCCGAGCGCTTCGGCCTTGGTCGCCAGCCAGCGGCAGACATTGCCGAGCGAGACGATGTAGTTGCCGTGATTGTTCATCAGCGGCGGCATCAGCATGTTGGGCAGGCGAAACGAGCCGGCAGGGCCAAGGACCAGGAAATGGTCTGATGTGACCGGCGTCTTGAAGGGATGGCCGTCCTCATCGCGCCAGCCCGGCAAGAGCCTGTCGATGCCGATCGGATCGACAACGGCGCCGGAGAGAATATGGGCGCCGACCTCACCGCCCTTCTCCAGGACGACGACCGAAAGCTCGGGATTGACCTGCTTGAGGCGGATCGCGGCGGCGAGGCCCGCCGGTCCGGCGCCGACGATAACCACGTCGAATTCCATGCTTTCGCGTTCGATGTCGCTCATCAACCCCTCCGCACTGGCTTATCCCATTCGGGTATCTTGCTGGCTCCCGCGCTGCATAGCGCATCAATTGACGACAGGAAACCGGCGCATACGTGACAATGCCGTTTTGGCCAAAAAGTCGCGCATTGCGAGGCTGGAAGACTGCTTTTCGCCCGGCATTGCCTGCGAGGCGCGCGTTTTTAATTGTTCGACGGCTTGCTTATCGGCCATACTTCACGCCATGCGCATTCCTGGGCCAGCCGGCTTTTCATCGACGCGCTTTCTTTTCCCGCCCGGCCGGATCCGCCGGGCGCTCCTTTTGGCCCTTCTGATGCTGGCGCCGCATCACGCTGCCGCCGACGAAGTGAAGGTCTGGGCGGCAGGCGCCTACTCCTTCTCCGACGAGCTTGGCGGCTTCCGCATCACCGGCGCCTCGGGCATCGGAACGAAGGACGATCCGTTCGTCATCACCGAAGAGCTGAATTCGTCAACGCCGGTGACGCTGACGATCCGCACGACAAAGCCGATCCAGGCCTTCGGCAAGGCCGGCGAATTCGCAAACGGCATGATGTATATGCGCATCGATGTACTCAACAACAGCGGCCAGGCCTGGGTCGAATTCCAGTTCGAATTGCAGGAGATCCTGAATCGGCCGAGCGTGTTCGGCGACGGGCTTTCCTTCGACCAGCGCAACAAGACGCCGGACAATATTTTGTCGAGCAATTTCGCCGATTTCGATCGCGATTTCGAACCCTATGACCGGCTGCTGTTCAGGAATGGCAAGGTCGACCCGCTGAAAACCGCCAGGTTCGAATTCCTGATGACCGACTACACGCCGCGCTGGACTTTCTATCTGGTGCAGGATCCGCGCATACCAACGGGGTAGACGATAGGAATTTTTTCTTGACTCGGTGACCTCAGCTATGGTACATTTTTGCCTATGGTGCTGATTTGCGCCAGTGACCCGCCGGACAGGCGGGTTTTTCGTTTGATGCTCCGTCAGCCGACGCGCCGGCGAAAGGCTCCGAAGGAACCCGTTAACCCTGGTTCGTTGCCCTGGTAGAGAAGCTGCCAGTCTTGCAAATTGCCGTCACGCGGACGAATGTGAATCGATGACTGCCGCTTCCCCAACCAACAGACCTGATATCGCCGACCTGCTGGCCTTTTATGCCAGCGTTGGTGTCGATGAGGCGCTCGAAGAGCAGCCGGTGAACCGGTTCGCCGAAGTTGCGCCAAAGCCGATGGAGCGCGCGCCGAACGCAGCGCCTTCGGGTGACACCGCCGCACCGCTGCGCTCGACGACCATGTCCCGCGGCGAAGCCGGGGACAGAGCAAATGCACCACCCGTTGCGCGGTCGCCGTCTGCGACGACTGCGGTTCCCGACGAAGCGCAGGCAGCACTGGCCCGCCAATTGGCGACCACAGCAACAACGCTTGACGAGCTTCGCCAGCACATGGCGGCGTTCGACGGCTGCAATCTCAAGGCCACCGCCAAGAACCTGGTGTTCGCCGACGGCAACCCGGAAGCCGCCGTCATGCTGGTCGGCGAGGCACCCGGCCGCGACGAGGACATCGAGGGCCTGCCCTTCGTCGGCCGCTCGGGCCGGCTGCTCGACCGCATGCTGGCCGCGATCGGGCTCGACCGCACTTCAGTCTATATCGCCAATGTCATTCCCTGGCGGCCGCCGGGCAATCGCACGCCGACGCCGCACGAGACCGAGATCTGCCGGCCGTTCATCGAGCGACAGATCGAGCTGGTCAATCCCAAGGTGCTGATCAACCTTGGCGGCCCGTCAGCCAAGACCTTGCTCAACACCTCGGAAGGCATATTGCGGCTGCGCGGCAACTGGCGCGTCCACACGACGGCGTCCGGCATCGCCATCCCGGCCATGCCGACGCTGCATCCGGCCTATCTCCTGCGAACCCCGTCGCACAAGAAGCTGGCGTGGCGGGATTTTCTTGAAGTGAAGGCAAAGCTGCGAGAAGTTGGGTGATTGGCCAATCTCCCCCCTCGTGGGGGAGATGTCCGGCAGGACAGAGGGGGCGCGAAGGATCGCAAGCCTTTGCAATCTTCCCTTTGGTTTCGCCTGACGATGCAGTCGTCGCGGCCTGCCGAAACGCCGGCGGGACAGCGCCCCCCTCTGCCTGCCAGGCATCTCCCCCACGAGGGGGGATTGGCTGTCACCTCCGCTTTCGCCAATCTCGAACGTGGATGCTGTACCGATAACCTCCGAGGTAATTGAATTACGTCTGCTCTCGGACTAACCATGCCCTCATGACAACAGCCCAAACCTCCGCCGGCAGCCTCATTCGCGAGTGGCGCACCCGCCGCCGCATGTCGCAACTCGACCTCGCCATGGAGGCCGAGATATCGCAGCGGCATCTCTCCTTCGTCGAAAGCGGCCGCGCCGCGCCCTCACGCGACATGGTGCTGCATCTGGCCGAGCAATTGTCGATACCGCTGAGGCAGCGCAACCAGTTGCTGCTCGCCGCCGGCTTTGCGCCGAGCTTCGGCGAGCGCTCGCTGACCGACATCACGATGGCGCCGGCGATGGCGGCCGTCGAGATCGTCCTCAAAGGCCACGAGCCTTTCCCGGCACTCGCCGTCGACCGCCACTGGAACCTGGTTTCGGCCAATGCCGCCATTGCACCCTTCCTTGCCGATGTCAGCGAGGCTTCGCTGCTGACGCCGCCGGTCAACGTGCTTCGCCTCAGCCTGCATCCCGGCGGCATCGCACCGCGCATCGTCAATCTCGCGGAGTGGCGGACGAATCTCCTTGAGCGCCTGAAACACCAGAACGATGCCAGCGGCGACGAGGTGCTGATCGAACTCGAGCGTGAGCTAAGGACTTATCCGTCCGGCTTGAAAGGCAGCCGGCCGACACCGGTCGAGCCAAATGCCATCGTACACCCGCTCAGGCTGGCCTATGGCGATCAGGTGCTGTCATTCATCAGCACCATCACCGTGTTCGGCACGCCGCTCGACGTGACGCTGTCGGAACTGGCGATCGAATCGTTTTTCCCGGCCGATGAGCAGACGAGGACTGTGCTGGTGCGATTGGCGAAGGAACGGGCTGCGAAGGTGTCGTAGTCGGCAAGGCCGAGGGACAGCACCCCCCTCTGTCCTGCCGGACATCTCCCCCGCAAGGAGGGAGATTGGCAGCTCAACCGCTGGCTCTCGCTTTCAATGTTGGTGATTGGCGAAAGCCGATGTGACATCTGATCTCCCCCCTTGCGGGGGAGATGGCCGGCAGGCCAGAGGGGGGTGTAAAGGATCGCCAGCTTTTCAAGCTTCGTTTAAATAGTCACCCCTGCGGCGACGCCGCCTTGCGCGTGCGGGTCCGTTCCAGGCCAAGCTGGCGTTCGCGCCAGATGATGAAGATGCCGGCGGCGACGACGATCAGGCCGCCGACCAGCATATGGAGCGTGGCGACGTCGCCGAAGACGAGATAGCCGACGACGACGCCGAGGATCATCGAGGTGTATTCGAACGGCGCCACCACCGAGGCCTCGGCATGGCGATAGGCCGCCGTCATCAGGATCTGGCCGAGGCCGCCGCAGAAGCCGGCGGCAACAAGGAGAGCTGCCTGGAGCGGCGTCAGCGCCTGCCAGCCGAATGGCAGCGACAGCAGCGACATGACGCTTGCCGTCACCGAAAACCACAGCACGATGGTCGCCGTGCGCTCGCTTTGCACGAGATTGCGCACCAAGAGCATGGCGACGGCCGAGATCGCCGCCGCGACAAGAGCGGCCATGACGCCAAGCACTTCCTGATCGTCGAGCGCCTCGTCGGAACTCAGCAGCGTCAGTTCCGGCCATGAGATGATCAGCACGCCGACAAGACCGACCGCGACCGCACTCCAGCGATAGACACGGATGGCCTCGCCGAGGAAGATGGAGCTGAACACCACCACCAGCAGCGGCTGCGCGTAGTTCAGCGTGATCGCTTCCGGCAGCGGCAGTCGGGTCAACGCAAAAAAGCCGAGCCCCATGGCGCAGACGCCGACCAGGCCGCGGGCGATGTGGTTGAACGGACGCCTGGTGGTGAAGGCAGTGCCGAGTTCTTTCCTGAAAGCCAGGAAGGCGATGATCGGGAAGATGGCGAAAAAAGAGCGGAAGAAGACAATCTGGCCGGCCGGAATCGTGCCTGCGGCTTTGATACAGGTCTGCATGCCGACGAAGACCGCCACCGACACGATCTTGAGCATGATGCCGGTAAGCGTGTCGTGCCCGCCGGCATCATCGCTGGCTGTGGCCGGGGGGCTGCCGGGGCCTGCTGTCACGCTCCCGACGCTTCCCGGATCGCCGCCCAGATACGCGCCGGCGTTGCCGGCATGTCGATGTGCTTGACGCCGTAAGCGCGCCAGAGCGCGTCGGTCACCGCATTGAGTGCCGCCGGCGTCGAGCCGATGGTGCCGGCCTCGCCCGCGCCCTTGATGCCGAGTGCATTGGTGGTCGAAGGCACGTTGCGGGTCTCGAAATGGAAGAACGGGAAATTGTCGGCGCGCGGCATGGCGTAATCCATGAAGCTCGCCGTCAAAAGCTGTCCATCCTCGCCATAGATAGTGTCTTCGGTCAGTGCCTGGCCGATGCCTTGCACGACGCCGCCATGCACCTGGCCGGCGAGCAGGATCGGGTTCACGGTGACGCCGAAATCGTCGACGATGGTGTAGCGGACGATCTCGGTCGCGCCGGTGTCGGGATCGATCTCGATCTCGCAGATATGGGTGCCGTTGGGATAGGTGCATTCGTCCTGCACGAACTCGCCAAAGCCCTTGAGATCGTCCGGCGTCTTGGCGGCCTTGGCGATAGCGGAAAAATCGAGCGAGCGATCGGTGCCGACGATGCGGGCGACACCGTCGGACAATTCGATGTCGCCGGCAGAAGCCTCCAGTTCGTCGGCTGCGATGCGCTTGATCTTGTTGGCCAGATCCTCGCCCGCGCGGGAAGCCGATACACCTCCCAGCGGAATGGAGCGCGAGCCGCCGGTGCCGCCGCCGGCCTTCAGCTCATCGGTATCGCCCTGGCGGACATGAATCTTGTCGATGTGGAGATTGAGCTTTTCCGACAGGAACTGCGCATAGGCGGTGGCGTGTCCCTGCCCGTTGGTCTGGGTGCCGATCTTCAGCGTCACCGTGCCATCGCCATTGAGTTCAACGAAGGCCGGTTCGGAGCCCGGAAAGGCACAGGCCTCGATATAGGTCGCCATGCCGAGGCCGCGGATTTTTCCGCCGGCCTTCGATTGCGCCAGCCGCTCCGGAAACGCTTTCCATTCGGATTGCTCGATGGCGCGCTCCATATGGCCTTCGAATTCACCGGTGTCGTAGAGGCGGCCGGTTTGCGTCCGGTAGGGAAATTGCTCCGGCCGGATGAAGTTGCGGCGGCGGATCTCCTCGACAGGCAGGCCGAGATCGTGGGCGCAGGCATCGACCAGCTTTTCCAGCAGGAAGGCTGCTTCCGGTCGGCCGGCACCGCGATAGGCATCGACCGGGCAGGTGTTGGTGTAGAGGCCGGTCACCGAGACGTCGAGCGCCTGGATATCATAGACACCGGTCGACATGGTGACGCCGATATAGGGGATGAACGGACCGTATTGCGAGATATAGGCGCCGATGTTGGCGAGCAGGTCCACCTTCATGCCGAGAAAGCGGCCGTCCTTGTCCAGCGCCATTTCGGCCGTGACGAAATTGTCGCGCCCTTGCGCGTCGGTCAGGAAGTGTTCCGTGCGGTCGCCGGCCCATTTCACCGGGCGGCCAAGCCGCTTTGCCGCTTCCAGCACCAGCGGATATTCGCGGTAGACGAAGCTCTTCGGCCCGAAACCACCGCCGACATCAGGCGTGATGACGCGCAGCTGGTCTTTCTTGATCTTGAACACGCTGGCCAGGATATACTGCATGGAGTGCACGCCTTGCGACCCGGTGGTCAGCACGAAGCGCTTCTCCTCGACGTTCCATTCGCCGATCGCGGAGCGCGGCTCCATGTAGTTGCACACCAGCCGGTTGTTGACGAACTCGATGCGGGTGACATGGGCGGCCTTGGCGAAAGCCGCTTCGGTCTTTTTCTTGTCGCCCATGTGGTAGCTGAAGGCGCGGTTGGAACCAAGCTCCGGCCAGACCAGCGGCGTGCCTTCGGCAAGTGCATTTGCCGTCCCCGAGGCCGCGTCTTCGCCGTCATAGTCGACATCGATCAGTTCGGCGGCATCCTGCGCCAAGGCTCGGCTGTCGGCGACGACGAAGGCAACGGCATCGCCGACATAGTTGACGCGGTCGCGGCACAGGATCGGGATGTCGCGCGTCGGAGCCTTGGTGCCGTCCGGCTGTTCCTGCATGACGCCGGATTTCAGATCGCCGAGATGGGCAAGATCCTTGCCGGTCAGCACCAGATGGACGCCAGGTGCCGCCTTCGCCGCCTCGGTCGAACCGATGGTGAAGCTGGCCTTGGCGACCGGCGAGCGCAGGACATAGCCATGCAGGACGCCAGCCGGCTGGATGTCGTCGGTATAGCGGCCCTGGCCCTGGATGAAGGCGGCATCCTCGCGCCGCAGCACGGATGCGCCCATGCCGAATTTCGGTGTGACGACGGTCATGGATGCCTCGTGATGATGACAGGAGAAGGAACGCCTGAAATAGGCATTGCCTCAGTTTTGTCGAGGGGCGGTTTCGTGTAAAGAGCGCGGACTTCAAATTTCTTGGACCAGCGGACACAATCCGCCGCCAACGCAATCGACAGGAAAACCCACGGAATGCGCACGGACACCGGCCAAGTCTTCAAACTCGAAGACTATCGCCCCAACGACTACCTCATTCCGAAAACCGACCTTACCTTCCGCCTTTCGCCAGACGCAACGCGTGTCACCGCCGTGCTCACGATAGAGCGTCGTGACGACGTCTCCGTGTCGGCACCGCTGGTGCTCGACGGCGACGGGCTGACCCTCAAGCGCATAGAGATCGACGGCAACAAGGTAAAGCCGGCGGATCTGCTGGCGACGCCCGATCAACTGACCATCCTCAAGCCGCCGGCGGCGCGTCGCTTCCAGTTGCTCATAGAGACCGAGGTGGCGCCGGCCGGCAACGAAGCCCTGATGGGCCTCTACCGCTCGAGCCATGTCTACTGCACGCAATGCGAAGCCGAGGGCTTTCGCCGCATCACCTATTTCCTCGATCGTCCCGATATCCTGTCCGTCTACACGGTGCGCATAGAGGCAATACGTGACGAAGCGCCGCTGCTCCTGTCCAACGGCAACCCGGTCGACAGGGGCGACCTCGGCGACGGCTGGCACTATGCAGTGTGGCACGACCCTTTCCCCAAGCCGTCCTATTTGTTCGCGCTGGTGGCCGGCAATCTCGGCCAGCTTGCGGACAGTTTCGTCACGCTATCGGGCCGCACGATCGAACTCGGCATCTATGTCGAGCCCGGCAAGGAGAACCTGGCCGGCTACGCGATGGATGCCCTGAAGCGGTCGATGAAATGGGACGAGGAGGCGTTCGGCCGCGAATACGATCTCGACGTCTTCAACATCGTCGCCGTGTCCGACTTCAACATGGGCGCGATGGAGAACAAGGGCCTCAACATCTTCAACGACAAATATGTGCTGGCCGACCGGGAGACCGCGACGGACGCCGATTTCGCCAATATCGAGGCGATCATCGCGCATGAGTATTTCCACAATTGGACAGGCAACAGAATCACTTGCCGCGACTGGTTCCAGCTCTGCCTGAAGGAAGGCCTGACGGTTTTCCGCGACCACGAATTCTCCGCCGACCAGCGTTCGCGCGCGGTCAAGCGCATCGCCGAAGTGCGCACCTTGCGCGCCCACCAGTTTCCCGAGGACCAAGGTCCGCTGGCGCATCCGGTGCGGCCGCGCCGCTACCGCGAAATCAACAATTTCTACACCGCGACGGTCTACGAGAAGGGCTCCGAAGTGGTGCGCATGATCCGCACAATTCTCGGTGCCGACGTCTTTCGCGCCGGCATGGACCTCTATTTCGAGCGACACGACGGTGACGCGGCGACGATCGAGGATTTCATCAAGGTGTTCGAGGATGCGTCCGGCCGCGACCTGTCGCAGTTCGCGCTCTGGTATCATCAGGCAGGCACGCCGAACCTGACGATCAGTTCGACGCACAATCCGGCCGCGCAAGAATTCACGCTCGAAATCGAGCAGTCGGTGCCGCCGACACCCTCCGAAAGCCGCAAGCGGCTGATGCACATCCCGCTGGCTTTCGGCCTGATCGGCGCCGGCGGCAAGCCTGTGCCGTATAGCGGCGTCGAGGGCGCCAGCGTCGAGGACGGCGTCATCCATATCCGCAAGCGCCGCCACATGGTGCGGTTTTCAGGCGTCACCGAGCGCCCGGCCGTGTCGCTCAACCGCGGCTTTTCGGCGCCGGTGACATTGTCCGTCGAGCAGAAAGCCGACGACCAGTTCTTCCTCGCCCGCCATGACAGCGACGCCTTTTCGCGCTGGCAAGCCTTCAACACATTGCTGACCGATGCATTGATCTCAGCCTTCCGCGAGATCCTTGGCGGCAAGCAGCCGGCCTTTGCGCCGCGGCTGATCGAACTCGCCGGCAGCATTGCCGGTGACGAGGCGCTGGAGCCGGCCTATCGGGCGCTGGCGCTGGCACTGCCAGGCGAAGCCGACATTGCCCGCGACATCGGCAGGAACATCGACCCCGATGCCATCTATGCGGCTCGCGAGGCGCTGGCGCTGGCGATCGGCATTGCGAACCGGGACGTTTTTTCGGGCCTCTACCGCATCCTTGCCGACAAAGATGCGTTTAGCCCCGACGCGGCGAGCGCCGGACGACGCGCCTTGCGCAACACCTTGCTGGATTATCTGTCGATGCAGCCGGGCGGAGCGGCACTCGCCGCCGGGCATTTCCAGTCGGCGACCAACATGACCGACCGCGCGGCAGCACTTGCCGTGCTCGCGCATCGTCACCACGGTTCGCCCGAGGCGGTCGAGGCGCTGGCGGCTTTCGAGACGACCTATGGGTCAGACCCGCTGGTCATGGACAAATGGTTCCAGATCCAGGCCAGCGTTCCGGGGCCGCAAACCGTCGACACCGTGAAGGCCCTGACCAACCACCCGGCCTTCTCGATGGGCAATCCGAACCGGGTTCGCTCGCTGATCGGCACCTTCTCCAGCGCCAACCAGACCGGCTTCCATCGTGCTGACGGCGAAGGCTACTGGTTCTTTGCTCAAACCGTGCTCGAGGTCGAAAAACGCAACCCGCAAGTGGCGGCAAGGCTGGCGACGGCGCTCAGATCCTGGCGCTCGCTCGAATCTTTGCGGCAGGCCAAGGCCAGGGAAGCGCTGCTGTCGATCGCCGGCGCCGAAAACCTGTCGGCGGATTTGCGGGATATCGTCGAGCGCACGCTGGCGTAGGGGGAGCGATCTCCCCACGAGAGGGGAGATCGACCATTTGAGCATTATTTTAGTCTATTTTTAATCTTTTTTGGCCGGACCACTGGACAAGGCGAATCACCTTTGATTCTTTACTGACGATTCGGATGTGCGGCGTTTGCCGGATCACCAAGCAGCATAGGCAATTCGGGGAGTGCCATTTATGGCGAAGGCGGACGCGTGGGGCGCGCCCGGAGGGACGGTTTTTGCGCATCGCGAGACGCGCGGCGACGGTCTTGCCGGGAATACGCGGCTCATCGCCGAACCGGCCTACCGGCGGCTTCTGGCCGCCGAGCCGCTGCTGCGCCGATCGATACCCGTCCTCATCATCACCTTCCTGATCGTCATCGCGGCGCTGCGCGTGCTGTCGCTGATGAACGAGCGTGACGATGTCGAGCGCAATGCCAAGGCGATCCTGACGCTGGCGGCGGGCCAACTGGCCAGTTCGCTAGCCACCACCTCGGAAACGGTGCCCGGCGCCATACAGGATCTGCTGGAGACCACCAGCCGCCAGGGCGCGATGGGCCGCAGCCATGTGCTTGTCATCACCGACAGCGCTTTCAAGATCGTCGCGGTGACGCCGCGCTCCATGCCATGGCAGGGCCATTCGCTCGACGGCCTCGTCGAGGGCGGCCAGCCCTTGTTCATGTTCGGCGATCGTGCCGGCGTCATGGACGTCAACATCGACGGACGGGACTGGTACGCGGCGGTCAGCCTGGCGAATGGCGGCAAGGGCGCATCGGCGGCCCTGGTGCCACAGGACGCGGTTTTCGATGCCTGGCGCAAGACTGTTTCGCTGAACGTCACCCTGTTCGTGCTGACGGCCGGTGTGCTGATCGTCATCCTCTATGCCTATTTCGGCCAGGCAGCACGTGCGCAGGCGGCCGACCGCATCTACCTCGAAGCGCATCAGCGCATCGACATGGCGCTGGTTCGCGGCCGCTGCGGCCTGTGGGACTGGGACATGGTGCGCGGCAAGATGTACTGGTCGCGCTCGATGTACGATATGCTCGGCTACAAGCCCTGCGACACGATGCTGTCCTTCGGCGAGGTCGATCAGATCATCCATCCCGAGGACGGCGACCTGTTCGAGCTCGCCAACAGAATCGTCGCACGCGAGATCGACCACATCGACCAGGTGTTCCGCATGCGCCATGCCGACGGCCAATGGGTCTGGATGCGCGCACGGGCACAGGTCATCGATCCGGAAGCGCCGGAGATCCAGCTGATCGGCATTGCCGTCGACGTCACCGAACAGCGTCATCTGGCGCTGCGGTCCGAGGCTGCCGACCTTCGCCTCAGAACGGCGATCGAGAACATCAACGAATCCTTCGTGCTGTGGGATTCGACGCAGCGCCTGATCATGTGCAATTCCAAATACCAGCAGGACAACGGGCTCTCGGACCGCGACGTAATGCCGGGCACCGCGCGCGCGGCGCTGGAACAACGCATGCTGGCCTTTGCTTCCGAACGGCGGCTTGCCCACACCAGCGGCCTGCAGGGCGGCGCCACTTTCGAGCGGCAACTGGCCGATGGCCGATGGCTGCAGGTCAACGAACTGAAGACCAGGGACGGCGGCATCGTCTCGGTCGGCTCCGACATCACCCAGATCAAGCTGCACCAGGAGAAGCTGGTCGACAGCGAGCGCCGGCTGATGGCAACGATCCATGATCTCAGCCTCGCGCGGCGGGCCGAAGAGGAGCGTTCGCGCGAACTGGTCGACCTCAACCGCAAATATATGAAGGAAACCGAACGCGCCGAAGCTGCGAACCGGGCCAAATCCGAATTCCTGGCCAACATGTCGCATGAGTTGCGCACGCCGCTGAACGCCATCATCGGCTTCTCCGAACTGATGGAACAAGGGCTGTTCGGCCCGCTCGGATCGGAGCGCTACGAGGAATATGCCACCGACATCAACAGCAGCGGCAAATATCTGCTGGGCGTCATCAACGACATTCTCGACATGTCCAAGATCGAGGCCGGCCAGTTCTCTCTCGACCGGGAAGAGATCGACCTCGGCCCGCTGATCAGCGAAACCGTACGCGTCGTTTCGTTGCAGGCGGCGCAAAAGGCCATCACCGTGGAAACGCGCATTGCCGATGCGCTGACGCTGGTCGCCGATCGCCGTGCGATCAAGCAGATCGTCATCAACCTTTTGTCCAATGCGGTGAAGTTCACCGGCCAGGGCGGCCACATATCGGTCAGGGCCCGCAACACATCCGGCGCGCTGGTGCTGACGATCGAGGACAATGGCTGCGGCATCCCCAAGGATGCGCTGGGCAAGCTCGGGCGGCCCTTCGAACAGGTGCAGAACCAGTTCTCCAAGAGCCATGCCGGGTCCGGCCTTGGCCTTGCCATCTCACGTTCGCTGGCCGAGCTTCAGGGCGGCGCGCTGAAGATCCGGTCGAGCGAAGGTGTCGGCACGATCGTGTCGGTGCGCATTCCGGTGAAGAGGGCCGTGCCGGCGATCAAGGTTGCAGCGTGAATATTTTATCACCATCCCAGGCCTGATCCCACCTCATGGACGCGAGGTGAAACGCTTTGACAAAGTTATCTATTTATCCACCTTAGATAAGAAAGGTAGACTTTGTCATGCGAGTGACTTCAACAGAATTCCAGCAGAATGTCGGGCGTTTTCAGGACGCTGCCCAGCGTGCGCCGGTCGCAATCACAAAGAATGGCCGGACCCACACGGTACTCCTGTCGGCGGCGATGTTCGAGGTGTTGGTCAAGGGACGAGTCGCCCGTAACGCGGAAGAACTGGATGATGAGACGCTGAACGCCATCGCCGAAAGCGCCGTACCGAGCGAATATGCCGGGCTCGATGCGATGCTCAAAGACTGGACACCGTGAGCCTGCCCAAACCTATCCCGGGTCTGGTGATTTCCTATTCTTACCTCTGGGTGAGAGAACACGAAAGGGTGCCGAAGAAGGTCGCAAAAACCGACCATGCGCCATTGTCGCCGCGCGCCGGGTCGTGGAGGGCCGTGAAGTCATAACGGTCGTTCCGGTCACACACTCGCCACCGGCTGATCCTGCCGATGCAGTAGAAATACCTGCGCCACTCAAAGCCCATCTCGGCCTCGATGACACGCCGTCATGGATCGTCGTGACCGAAACCAATGACTTCCTCTGGCCGGGTCCCGATCTCAGGCCCATCGCGGGAAGCAAACCGTCCCGATTCGACTATGGTATGCTGCCGCCGCGCTTCTACGCCTATCTGCGGGAGAGAATTTTGCAGGCTCACGCACGCCGCGCGCTCCGGCAGATTCGGCGAACAGAGTAGCTGCATGAGACTGGAAACACGAAACGTCTTCAATTCCAAGGGACGATCGCTTCACGGTGATCCCGAACGAAACAAAAGATCAAAGTCCTTCCTGACCTTCTGCGACGTTTCCTTGAGGTGTGCTTCCAGCACACCGAAATCCGGCAAGTCGGTCACCGCCAGAAGCAGATCCGAAAGCCCCGGCGGAACGTCGTCGCGCTCAAAGGCTCCGGTGAGGCACAGCCGCGTCATCTGGGTCAGTGCAAGATAGAGCGCGTAGGCATCGCCAAGCTCCTGCCTTATCCCGGCATCGGCGAAGCCCGGTGCGAGGCGCGACAGGATCTCGGCGGTGCCGGTGGCGCGGCGCCCGGTCTCGACCTGCCCGGTGATGACGGCCACCTGGGCGATGAATTCCAGATCGATCAATCCTCCGGGAATAAGCTTGATGTCCCAGAGATCGCGCGGCGGCTTTTCCTTCTCGATCATAGCCCGCATGTCCGCAGCCTCGGCCATCACCTTGGCGGCGTCGCGCGGCTGTCCAAGCACCGTCGCCACTTCCGCTTCAACCTCGCCGCACAGGCTGGCGTCGCCGGCAATGGCGCGGGCGCGGGCCAGCGCCATGTGTTCCCAGGTCCAAGCTTCCTGGCGCTGGTATTTCTTGAAGGCATCGATATGGGTGGCCACCGGCCCCTTGTTGCCGGACGGCCGCAGGCGCAGGTCGAGTTCGTAGAGCACCCCCTCCGCCGTCGGCGCGGACACCGCCGCGATCAGCCTTTGCGTCATGCGGGTGTAGTAATGCGAAGGCGCCAGCGGCTTGTCGCCGTTGGACTCTTCGGCATCCGGCGCGTGGTCGTAGAGCAGGATCAGGTCGACATCCGATCCGGCAGTCAACTCGCGGCTGCCGAGCTTGCCCATGCCGAGCAGCGAAACCACGCCGCCGGCAATGATGCCGTGGCGTGCCGCGAATTCGGCCGTCACCGCCTTCAACGCAGCCTCGATGGTGAGATCCGCCAGATCGGAAAAGGCGCGGCCGGCCCGCGCCGGATCGATCGAGCCGGCGAGCAGCCGGACACCAATCAGGAATTTCTGCTCGGAGGCAAAAATGCGCAGCCGGTCGAGCACATCCTCGTAAAGTCGGTCGCCCTCGACGAAGGCGGAAAGCCGCGCCGACAGATAGGCGCGGTCCGGTAGTTCGGTGAGCAAGGCCGGGTCGAGCAAACCATCGAAGACATGCGGCCTGCGGGTGATGATCGCCGCCAGCCGGGGGGCGGCCCCCATGATCGTCGCCAGAAGCTTCAGCAGGGCAGGATTGGACTGCAGCAGGGAGAACAGCTGGATGCCAGCCGGCAGGCCGGCGAGAAACTCGTCGAAGCGCATCAGAGCTTCGTCGGCCCGGCGCGTCTGGCCGAAGGCGCGCAGCAGCGCCGGCGTCAGTTCCGTCAGCCGCTCGCGTGCCTCCGCCGACTGGGTGAGGCGATAGCGGCCGAAATGCCAGCCACGGATGACGCGGCAGATGTCGCTTGGCCGCTGAAAGCCGAGCCCGTGCAAGGTCTGCAGCGTATCGGGATCGTCGACATCGCCGGTGAAGACCAGGTTGCCGATGCCGGTCGATAGTTCGGGTGCTGTTTCGAACAGTGCCGCGTAGTGGCGTTCGACCTGCTGCAGCGAGGCACGGAACGCTTGGGAAAAGGCAGAAGCGTCGGCAAAGGCGAGCATGCGGGCGATGCGCTCCAGGCCTTCATCATCTTCCGGCAGTGTGTGCGTCTGCTCGTCGGCAACCATCTGCACGGCATGTTCGACGCGGCGCAGGAACCAGTACTGGCGGGCAAGCGCATCGCGCGCCTCGGTGGTGATCCAGCCGCGGGTCGCAAGCTCACCGAGCATCGGCACGGTCTCGCGGCCACGCAGTTCAGGGAAGCGTCCGCCGGCGATGAGCTGCTGGGTCTGGACGAAGAACTCGATCTCTCGAATGCCGCCGCGGCCAAGCTTGACGTTGTGGCCTTTGACCGCAATCTCGCCATGGCCCTTGTGGGCGTGGATCTGGCGCTTGATCGAATGGACGTCGGCAATCGCCGCGTAGTCCATGTATTTGCGCCAGATATAGGGCTGCAACTCCTTGAGGAAGGCCGCACCCGCGGCCAGATCGCCTGCCACCGGGCGTGCCTTGATCATCGCGGCGCGCTCCCAGTTCTGGCCGCGTGCCTCATAGTAGCGCAATGCCGCCTCGACCGGGATCGCCAGCGGTGTCGAACCGGGGTCTGGGCGCAGTCTCAGATCGGTGCGGAAGACATAACCGTGTTCGGTGCGGTCCTGCAGGATGCGCACCAGGCGGCGCGTCAGCCTCGAAAACAACTCGGTGGCGTCGAGCGGATCGACGACGGCGGGCGCTTCCGGATCGAAGAAAACCACCAGATCGATGTCGGAGGAAAAATTCAGCTCATGCGCGCCGAGCTTGCCCATGCCGAGCAGGATCCAGCCCGACTGTTTCGACGGATTGTCGACATCCGGCAGTTTGAGTTTGCCCTGGCCATGCGCGTCACGCAGCAGGAAGTCGACGGCCGCACGGGTGCAGGCGTCTGCAAGATCGCTCAATCGCCGGACCGTCAGCGCCGTTTCGGCCTCGCCGGCAAGATCGGCCAGCGCGATCAGGAAATGCGCCTCCGCCTTCCACTGGCGCAGCTCCATCATCAGGCCGGATTCCGAGACTGCTTCGGTTAGATGCACCTGGTCGATGGCGGCGCCGATCGCCTTCAGCCGAGCCTCGATCGTCTGCTCGAACAGCCCGTCCAGGATTTGCGGCCGGCGACGTGCGGTATCACGCAGGAACGGCGACAGATCGAAGACTGCGGCAAGGAAATCCTGGCCCTCCCCTTTGCCTGCCAGGAACTTGGCCAGCCGCGTCAGTCCTTCTTCGCGCGCGGCGGAAGCGATCTCGGCCAGTTCCAACCGCGCACGGTCCTTGTCGAGCGGAGCAAGCTTGGCAGCCGGCTTCAGCAGCCATCCAGTCTCCACCCGCTTCGCTGCAGTGCTCATCAGTGATCCTCCCGAGCCGGGAAACTCATGACCACGGATAGTCCAGGATTGCCAGGCAAGAGTTCAAGCCGGCCATTGTGGAACGTCATGACCGCCTTGGCGAGGCTGAGGCCAAGACCGGAACCCGGCTGCGAACGGCTCTTCTCCAGCCGCACGAAACGTTCCGTGGCGCGGGCGCGGTCGCCATCGTCGGGAATGCCGTGTCCATTGTCGGCAACGGACAGGCGAACGTCCGCACCGGCTCGCTCGAGCGTGACGCGCACCGCCGGCTGGGCATTGGCGCCTGTGGAATATTTGATGGCGTTGTCGACGATGTTCGACAGCGCCTGACCGATCAGTTCGCGGTTGCCGTTGACGGACACCGCCTCGCGCGCGTCTGCTTCCAGCGATACGCCTGCCTCTTCCGCCACCGGCTCGTAGAGTTCGACGACATCGCGCACGGCCTCCGCCAGATCGACGCGGTTGGTGTTCTCCGAGGAGTAGCCAGCCTCCAGCCGGGAAATCATCAGGATGGCGTTGAAGGTTTTTATCAACTGGTCTGACTCGGCAATGGTGCCTTCCAGCGCCTGCCGGTAGTCGGTAGGCTTTTGCTTGCCCGAAAGCGTCGCTTCGGCCCGATTGCGCAGCCGGGTCAGCGGCGTCTTCAGATCATGCGCGATGTTGTCGGAAACCTGCTTCAGGCCTTCGTTCAGCGCGGCGATCCTGGCCAGCATGGCATTGAGATTTTCGGAGAGCCGGTCGAACTCATCGCCAACCCCCGTCACGGGCAGCCTGCCCGACAGATCGCCGCCCATAATGCGGCGGCTGGCTTCCGACACGCTGTCGATGCGCTTCAGCGCGGCGCGGCCGACAAAAAACCAGATCAGCAATCCGCCCAGCCCCATCATGCCGAGCGCCAGCATCAGCGCACGGCGGATGACCGCACGAAACCGCTCCGGCTCGCCAAGGTCGCGGCCGACCAGCATGATCATCTGGTTCGGCAGCCGCAGCACCAGCGCAATGGCGTTGTGGCCCTTTTCGCCCTGCGCCTGCGCATCGTTCTGCTCGGATTGGGTGGTGGTACCCTGCTCGGCGGGAAGGTTGCGCAGGCGCTCGAGCTCTCCCTCGCCAAAGCGCTGATAAGAGAACGGACTGCTGGTCCAGCCTTCGTTCTCGAGAACGCCCGGCTCCAGGCTCTGCACATTGCCGGTCAGGATTTGGCCGTTGGCGTCGGCGATCAGGTAAAGGTTGGCGCCGGGCTGGCGCGAGCGCTGTTCCACCACGCGCACCAGGATCGGCAGGCCACCGCGCTGGTAGGCGCGGGCAAGGCCGAGCACTTCGTCATTGATGGTCTCCTGCGTCTGCGCGGTCAGCATTCGCGCCGACAGCGACGTCATGTAGAAGACGAGTGCCACCGCGCACAGCGCGAAGAGCAGGAAGTAGAGCGCCGAAAGCCGCGCTGCCGTCGTCTTCATGATGGCTGGCACGGAAAGAGCCATGCCGCAGCTAGCCGCTCTTCAGCATATAGCCGGCGCCGCGAACCGTATGCAGGATGGGCTTGTCGAAGCCCTTCTCGATCTTGCCGCGCAGGCGGGAGACATGGACGTCAATGACATTGGTCTGCGGATCGAAATGGTAGTCCCAGACATTTTCCAGCAGCATGGTGCGTGTCACCACCTGGCCGGCATGCCGCATCAGATATTCGAGCAAGCGGAATTCACGGGGCTGCAACGTTATCTCGCGTGACGCACGGCGGACCGAATGCGACAGCCTGTCGAGTTCGAGATCGCCGACGCGGTAGACGGTTTCGGCTTCCTTGGCGCTGGCGCGACGGTTCAGAACCTCAACGCGGGCGAGAAGCTCGGAGAAGGCATAGGGTTTCGTCAGGTAGTCGTCGCCGCCGGCGCGCAGCCCCGTGACCCTATCATCGACTTCGCCGAGCGCCGACAGGATCAGCACTGGCGTTGTGTTGCCCCTGGACCGGAGACCGGCAATGACCGACAGGCCGTCGCGACGCGGCATCATCCGGTCGATCACCATCACGTCGTAGTCGCCGGCGTCGGCGAGCGCAAAGCCGGTTTCGCCGTCACCGGCGACATGAGCGGTGTGACCGGCCTCGGCAAAGGCTTTCTGCAAGTAATCCGCAGCCTCGCGATCGTCTTCTATGACGAGAATCTTCATAGGGCTGTTATACGCGATTTCGCCGGAAGGTTGAGTGGCAGACATCTGCATTGTGGCCTTTGCCAAAGCGCACCGCGATCAAGATTGCCCGAAGCCGTGCGCGATAAAGCTGCTCGCCGCCGATGTCGTTTGCATCGGATCGCGGAAGCGCTTTTGAAAGTGTGCGGCAGCGGACGATGGGAAGCCCGCTGCCGCCGGGGGAAGGCGCGATGACTGACTAACGCGCGCTCCTCCATGCTTTCCCGCACGGCGGCTCGGGGTATTGAAACTGCCGCACTGGAAAAGTCCAACCTGCCGCCGGAACGCCCTCACCCACCTGGAAAGGCCGAGAGAACGCTCCGGGACCGACCTCAGCCTTTGGCGACGGGCAGCGCGACGAACCGATTGGTGTCGTCGCGGGTGATCTGCATCAGCACTGCCTTGCGGCCGGATTTGACTGCTTCGGTCATCGCCTTGGTGACGTCTTCGGTGCCGTTCACTTCGGTCGAATTGACTGACGTGATGACGTCGCCCGGCTGGATGCCGCGATCGGCGGCGTCGCTGTCGGGATCGACATCGGTCACCACCAGTCCCTTGCCGTTTTCAGAGTTGGTAACGGTCAGGCCGAAATCGGCCAGCGTGTCGGGCTTGGCCGGGGCGGCGGGCTGCTGCTGATCGACAGAGGCCTGCTTGTCGCTCGAAGGCAGTTTGCCGAGATCGACCTTGACCGTCTGGCTCTTGCCGTCGCGCCACACGGTGACGTCGACCGACTTGCCAGGCGAATAGGCGCCGATCAGCCGGGCCAGTTCCTTCGGCGAAGCGACATCCTTGCCGTCGACCTGGGTGATCACGTCACCGGCCGTGATGCCCGCCTTCTTGCCGGGACCATCGTCCTGGGCACTGGAAATTAGTGCGCCGTTGTTGGACTTCAGACCAAGCGACTCAGCGATGTCGGAGGTGACCGGCTGGATTTCGACACCGAGCCAGCCGCGCTGCACGGAACCGCTCTTCATCAGGTCCTGAACGACCTGCTTGGCGGTCGAAGCGGGAATGTCGAAGGCGATGCCGACGCTGCCGCCTGACGGCGAGAAGATCGCGGTGTTGATGCCGACGACCTGGCCGTTGAGGTTGAAGGTCGGACCGCCAGAATTGCCGCGGTTGACCGATGCGTCGATCTGGATGAAGTCGTCATAAGGGCCAGCGCCGATGTCACGGCCGCGGGCGGAGACGATGCCGGCGGTGACGGTTCCACCAAGGCCGAACGGATTGCCGACGGCCACCACCCAGTCGCCGACGCGAACCTTGGAGTCATCGGCGAAGTCGACATAGGTAAACTTGCCGACGCCGTCGACCTTAAGCACGGCGAGATCGGTGCGCGGGTCGGTGCCGATCAGCTTGGCGTCGAGCTCCTTGCCGTCATGCATCACCACGGTGAAGGCCGAGCCTTCCGAAACGACGTGGTTGTTGGTGACGAGATAGCCGTCATCCGAGATGAAGAAGCCCGATCCCTGGGCAACCGGCCGCGGCTGGTCGTTGTTGCGGTCGCGGTGGCTGAAGCGCCTGTTGCCGCCACCCTGGCCGTCCTGGTCACCAAAGCCACGGAATTCCTTGAAGAAGCGGCGCAGCTGTGGATTGTTGGGCAGGTTGTTCATGCCATCCTGGTCGTCGGACGGGTCGGAGCCATCATCGGCGGCCGGGCTGATCTTGGCCTTGACCTTGACGCTGACAACGGCGGGAGAAACGCGCTCGACGACATCGGCGAAGCCCGGCACCTGCGGCGCCTCGACGCGCACGGCATCGGCCAGAACAGGGCTGGTTCCGCTGGTCAGCGCGCCGACGCCGATCGCACCGGCCACCGCGACAGATGCGACGGCAGCCATGAGACGCTTGCGGGTGACGGAATATGAATTGGGGGCAATATTCATGGATTTCTTATCCTCTTTCAACGGACGCTGCTTGGTCGGCATCCTCAGGAAAGGAGAATTAGAGCGGCACACATTACAGCGCCATTTCCGACACATGAAACTTTGGTAATGTTTGGGAGTCAGGGGACGTACAATCCCCTTGGCTGCCATGTCCGATGTGCTATCTTGTACACAACTCAGCACAAGGCTTTCATAAATGACAGCAAGCACCACCATGACCATCCGGGTCTCTTCCGAAACCAAGCTGAAGCTGGAGCGGATCGCCACCGACACCCGGCGTAGCAAATCGTTCCTCGCCGCCGAGGCGGTCTCGGCCTACGTCGATCGCGAACTCGATATCATTGAAGGCATCAAACGCGGCATGGAAGATGCGGCGGCTGGCCGTGTCGTGCCTCACGACGATGCGATGGCGGAAATCGACGCAGTCATCGAATCGGCGGAAGCCAGGCGCTTGGGCAAGGCGTGAAGCGGTTCGTCGCCTGGTCGCGAGAAGCGCTGGACGATCTTAAGCAGCAAGTTGCCTTTATCGCTCAGGACAATCCTGCTGCCGCCCGACGCCTGGCGGATCGTATTCATGAAATGGGCCAGGGCCTTGGTGAGATGGCGACGGGCCGCCCAGGCCGAGTGACAGGCACATATGAGAAGCTCATCGACCGCCTGCCCTACATCATTGCCTATGAGTTGCGCCCAATCGCTGGCCGTCAGAGCGTCGTTATCCTGCGCGTCATTCACACGTCGCGAGACTGGCCCTCGGAGGAATGGCCAAGCTAATTGCCTAGTATCTTGTCCAGCGCCGCCTGTTCCTCAGTGGTCAACGCATTGGTCGCCAGCACGCGGCGCGACCGCGCGGTCAGCACGATGAAAACGCCTCCTATCAGCAACAGCAGGACGGGCGTGCCCCATAGCAACGCATTGCGCAGGTCGAAACGCGGCTTCAGCAGCACGAACTCGCCATAGCGCGAAACCACGTAGTCCATGACCTGCTGGTCGGTGTCGCCGGCGACGAGGCGCTGACGCACAAGGACGCGCAAGTCGCGGGCAAGGTCGGCATCGGATTCGTCGATCGACTGGTTCTGGCAGACCATGCAGCGCAAGCCTTCCGACAGCGCCCGCGCCCGCGCCTCCAGCGTTGGATCAGGCAGCACCTCGTCAGGCTTCACCGCCGAGGCCGTGCCGGCAAAGAACAGCGCCAGCAGCAGGATAATGGAGGTCAGAGAAAGCCGCGCGTTCATGGCAGGGTCGCGGATGGCACCGCGCTCGCCTGCTTGCGCCGTCGCGACGGCGCGCCGACGCGCAGGCGCCGGTCCATCAGTGACATCGCCGCGCCCGCCATCATCATCAGGCCGCCGCCCCAGATCAACGTCACCAGCGGCTTCCACCACAAACGCACGACGACGGAACCGTCATTGCCCTCGTCGCCGAGCGAGATGTAGAGCTGCGAGAAACCAATCGTCCTGATGCCCGATTCCGTCGTCGTCATCTGCCGCACCGGATAAAACCGTTTGGCGGAGCTGATTTCGCCAACAGGGCTGCCGCTGATGCCGATCAGTTCGAAGCGGCCGAGATCCTCGCTGTAATTCGGTGCCTGGGCCGGATAAAGCCCGACGAAACGCAGCGTACGGCCGGAGAGTTCGACGGTCTCACCGGCATGCATCGACAGGATCTTCTCGGTGCCGAAGCAAAGTGTGCCGACGATGCCGAGCGTGGTCAGGCCCAAGCCAAGGTGAGCGAAGGCGGTGCCGAAGACCGAGCGCGGCAGGCCGAGCAAGCGCCTGACCATGATCCCCGCTGCGACATTGCCGACCCCCGATTTGACGGCGAGGTCGGTGAGCGCGCCAAGGATCAGCCAGACGGCAAGGCCAACGCCCAGGGCTGCGAACACCGAGGCGCCGTCGATGAACAAAACGGTGACCAGCGTCGCCAGCAGCGCCGCTGCAAAGGCCACCATAAGGCGCTGCGCGACGGCGAAGACATCGCCACGCTTCCAGGCCAGCAAAGGCCCGAACGGAACCACGAGCAGCAGCGGCACCATCAGCGGTCCGAAGGTGAGATTGAAGAACGGCGCGCCGACCGAGATCTTGTCGGCTGAAAAGGCTTCGACGGCGAGCGGATAGAGTGTGCCCACGAGGACGGTCGCCGTCGCCGTCGTCAGGAACAGATTGTTGAGGACCAGCGCCCCTTCTCGGGAAATCGGTTGGAACAGGCCGCCGGTCGTCAGCCGGGAAGCGCGCAGCGCAAACAGCGCCAGCGAGCCGCCGATAAACAGCGTCAGTATGCACAGGATAAACACGCCGCGCGTCGGATCGGTGGCAAAGGCGTGCACCGAGGTCAGCACGCCTGAACGCACGAGGAAGGTGCCGAGCAGCGACAGCGAAAAGGTCAGGATGGCGAGCAGCAGCGTCCAGATCTTCAGCGCCGAGCGCTTTTCCATGACGATGGCCGAATGGAGCAGCGCGGTCCCCGCCAGCCACGGCATGAAGGAGGCGTTCTCGACCGGATCCCAGAACCAGAAACCGCCCCAACCGAGTTCGTAGTAGGCCCAGTACGATCCCATGGCGATGCCGCCGGTCAGGAACATCCAGGCGACCAGCGTCCACGGCCGCACCCAACGCGCCCAGGACGCGTCGATGCGGCCTTCGATGAGAGCGGCAACCGAGAAGGAAAAACAGATCGAGAAGCCGACATAGCCGAGATAGAGGAAAGGCGGGTGGATGGCGAGGCCGAGATCCTGCAGGATCGGGTTCAGATCGCGGCCTTCGATCGGCGCCGGATTGAGCCGGATGAACGGATTGGACGTCGCCAGGATGAACAGGAAGAAGGCGGCGCCGATGGCGCCTTGCACCGCAAGCACATTGGCGCGCAGCGTCGCCGGCAGGTTGGAGCCGAAAGCGGCGACGAGCGCGCCGAAGAAGGTCAGGATCAACACCCAAAGCAGCATCGAGCCTTCATGATTGCCCCAGGTTCCGGTGATCTTGTAGATCAACGGCTGCAAGGAATGCGAGTTTTCCCACACGCTTGCCACCGAGAAATCGGAGCTTGCATAGGCAGTCGCCAACGCTGCGAAGGACAGCGCCGTCAAGGCAAAGCCGGTCACTGCGACCGGACCGCCGACGGCCATGAGGCGCTGGTTGTTCAGGCGCGCGCCAAACAGCGGCACCACCGTCTGCACCAGCGAAAGCGCAAACGCCAGGACGAGGGCGAAATGTCCCGTTTCAACCATGCCCGTGATCCATTGTCGCTCTCCTGCCGGAGCTATTCACTCTTGTTCTCCTGCCAGACGCCCTTGGCCTTGAGGCCGTCCGCAACCTCCTTGGGCATGTAGCGCTCATCATGCTTGGCCAGCACGCTATCGGCAACAAAAACCCCGTCCGGGCCGAAAGTACCCTCGGTGATGACGCCCTGCTCTTCGCGGAAAAGGTCGGGCAGGATGCCGGTGTAGGTGACCTTGACCGATTTGTGCGTGTCGGTCACCGAAAAGCCGACCGTGGCCCCCTGTCCGCGCTGGATCGTGCCTTTTTCGACCAATCCACCCAACCGGATGCGCTGGCCAGGCTGGACGCTGGCGGTGGTGAGATCGGCCGGCATGTAGAAATAGGAGGCCTTCTGGCCAAGCGCGTAAAAAGTCAGCCCGGTCGCGGCACCCAGGAAGACCAGCCCGCCCGCGATCACCGACAATCGTTTCTGCTTGCGCGTCATGTCTTGTTCTACTCCGTCGCCGCAAGCCCAAGCGAAGCGGCAAAGGCAGTGAATTTCTTCGCCTGGTCACTGTCGGCTCCAAAGACAGCAATGGCGCGACCGAGCGCCTCACGCGCCTGATCGGCCTTGCCGAGCACGACATAGGAACGAACGAGCCGCATCCATCCTTCCGGGTCGCGCGGATTTTGCCGCAGTTTGTCGTCGAGGCCGGCGACCATCGTATTGATCATGGTCTCCCGGTCCTGCGGCGACATCGAGGATGCGGCGTCGACATCGCCGGCATCGGGACCATTGGTGGTGCCGCCGGAAGCGACGTCGGAGCCTCCGGATTTGGCGAGCGCCTGCTCGACGGCACCGCGCCATGGCGAGTCCGGCGGCAATCTGCCCAGCATCGCCTGCCATGCCGTGGTCGCTTCCTTGGCGCGACCCTCCTGCGCCAATGCCATGGCCAGGTAGAAGCTGGCCTTCGCATTGGCCGGATCGAGCTTCAGGGCTGCTTCGAAAGCATCCTGGGCATCGGCCGAGACAATGCCGCCTGCCGCGCTGGCGATCGCCTCGCCGAGACCGGCTTGGCGAACGGCGCTGTCGCCATCGAGCCGAATGGCGTTGCGATAGGCTCCTGCCGCGTCGGAAAAGCGCTGCATGCGCAGATAGACCGGTGCCAGCACGTCCCAGCCCCTGCCGTCAGTGGGATTGGCGGCCAGATGGGCTTCGGCCCGCGCCACCAGCTCGTCGACCGAACTGTCGGCGGGATTCTTGGCCAACCGCTCGCTGAGCGGTTGCGACGGCAGGTCAGGAGAGCCAAGCTTGACATAGAGCCCCCAACTGACCAGCGGCACCGCCAGCACGGCTACGGTTGCCACCAGCCTTGCCGTGATCGACGCTCGGCCAGGGTTTGCGCCGCCGGCGGTACCCGCATTGTCAAGGCGAAGGATGCGGCGAGCGATCTCGGCGCGGGCCTCGGCGGCTTCGGCCGGCTGGATCAAGCCACGCGCGGCGTCGCGGTCAAGCTCGGACAATTGGTCGCGATAGACTTCGAGATCGTGATCGCCGCTCGACGACGCGCCCTTGGCGCTGGCGGCCAGCGGCAGCAGCACCGCCAGGCTTGCACCCAGCGTGAGAATGGCGGCTATGACCCAGAACAGCATGGTTCTTCCAATACCGGCAGAGCTCTGCCGTGCCAACAGATGCATGCTGCGACGCTTTGACGACGCCAGCCGCCAATCATCGGCAGACGGTCGTCAGGTCAGCGGCGTCCAGCTGCCATCGGCGTTGCGGCAAGCGGTTCCACGCGCCGTGACCCCGGCACCGGCGGAAAACACCGTCTGCGTGTACTGGCGGCAGTCCTGCGAACCGACGCGGTAGGGCTGGGCCGGAACCACCTCGCCGTAGCGCGAAGCCTGAGCGCCCTTCCACGTCACCTTCTGGCCGCTGGTCGTATATTCTAGCGCCTTGTATTCAGCCTCGAGCGCGCTGCGCTTCTCGGTCTCGCTGAGACCGTTGCCGATCGCCCCGCCGATGAGGCCGCCGCCCATCGCCGAAATGATCGTCGTGGTCACCTTGCCGCTGGAAGGAGGTGTCGAGGCCGGTGTCGCGGACACAGTTGGACCCTTGCCGCTCAAGGTGGTGCAGCCGGAAACGGCCAGCAATGCGGAAACGAGAGCGACGCGAATCTTCATGCCAACAACCGATTTTCTTGAGTGGGAGCCTGCCATGGATGCGCCGGGGGCCGCGTCATCGGAGAAGTTGGCGTGGCCATAGTATTGATATTTGTCGGAAATTTGGCCGCTGGCCCACTGCAGGACCAATCGACATGCCGCCAATAACATCTCCCGTCCCTCTATGTCGATTGGCCCTAGTGAACATCACTGAAGGCTCCGCAATCGCACCACCGCCTTCAATCCGCCCATACCGGACCGTTCGAGCGCCAGAACGCCTCCATACTCGTTGACAAGGTCTGCGACAATGGCCAGCCCCAGACCTGTTCCGGGCTTTGTCTCGTCCAGACGCCGTCCTCGCTTCAGCGCCTCGCGCGCCTTGTCCTCCGGAATGCCCGGACCGTCATCCTCTATGCTGATCTCGAACATGCCGGCCGGGTCGTCCTTGCCGGTCAAGGGCACGACCGAAACCTGCACCGCGCTCTTTGCCCATTTCATCGCGTTTTCAAGGAGATTGCCCAACAGTTCCTCAAGGTCCTCGCGCTCGCCGGCGAAGACGATCTCGGTTGCCGGCAGCGACAGCGACAGATTTGTCTGCGGATTGAGCTTCTGCAGAACCCGCACCATGCGCTGCACCAGCGGCATCACCGGCGTGCGGTAGACGACGCTGTCGCGTTGTGCCGCGACGCGGGCGCGCTGGAGATAGTGTTCGACCTGCTTCTGCATGGAAGCGGCCTGTTCGGCGATCAGCTGCCCCTTGGCACCGCCGAGCGCGCGGCCCTCGTTGAGCAGCACCGCCAGCGGCGTCTTCAGCGAATGGGCGAGATTGCCGACCTGTGTTCGCGACCGTTCGACGATGCGCCTGTTGTTTTCGATCAAGGCATTGGTTTCGTTGGCAAGCGGTTCGATCTCGGCTGGGAACTGGCCGTCGAGCCTCTGCGCGGTGCCCTCGCGCACCATGGCAAGCGCGTTCCTGACCCGGCGCAACGGCTGCAGGCCAAGCAGGATGGCGATCGCGTTGATGGCGATCATGCCGACGCCGAACAGGGAGAGGTAAGTCAGCAGGCGACGCTGGAAGGTAGCGATTTCCTGTTCGAGTTCGCTTTGGTTGCCCATGACGCGGAAGCGCGCGGCGCGGTTCTTGGAATCGAGAACGAATTCGCTCTCGAACACTTCGAGCTGCTCACCATCGATGCCTTCGGTCGGATAGCTGCGCTGGAAGCTGGCGTTGAACGGCACATCGGCAACGCTCGGCGACGGGATGTTTTTCAACATCGAAGACGAATGAAGATCACCATGCACACCTTCCGAAGCGGGCTCCACCGACCAGTACCAGCCCGAATTCGGCTCCGAGAACCGAAGGTCGCCGAGGTCTGGCGCGCCAGTCAGCGCCCCGCTGTCGGAGATGCCGATCGAACCGATCAGGTTGAACAGATGCGCCGAAAGCAGGCTGTCGAAGCCGCGTTCGCTGGCCTGGCGGTAGAGCGTGGTTATCAACGTGAAGATGACAACGAGCGTCACGATCGCCCAGACCGTGGAAAAGGCGATGACGCGGAACGTCAGCGAACGCGGCCACAAACGAAGCGAAAGCGGCGCCCTTGCGGTTGGTTTGAGCGGTTCCGAGTTACGCCTCCGGCTCACGCATGCGGTAGCCCATGCCGCGCACGGTTTCGATCATGTCAATGCCCATCTTCTTGCGCAGCCGCCCGACAAACACCTCGATGGTGTTGGAATCGCGGTCGAAATCCTGATCGTAGAGATGCTCGACCAGTTCGGTCCGCGAGACGACCTCGCCCATATGGTGCATCAGATAGGCAAGCAGGCGGAACTCGTGCGACGTCAGTTTCAGCGGCACGCCGTCGACATCGGCCTTGGAGGCCTTGGTGTCGAGACGCAGCGGCCCGCAGGTCAGTTCGGACGAGGCATGGCCGGCAGCCCGCCGGATCAGGGCCCGCAGCCTGGCCAGCACCTCCTCGATGTGGAACGGCTTGGTGACGTAGTCATCGGCGCCGGCATCGATGCCGGAGACCTTGTCGCTCCAGCGGTCGCGCGCCGTCAGGATCAGCACCGGCATCTTGCGGCCGCCGCGCCGCCAGCGCTCGACCACGCTGATGCCGTCCATCTGCGGCAGGCCGATATCGAGCACGACGGCGTCGTAGGGCTCGGTGTCGCCAAGGAAATGGCCTTCCTCGCCGTCGAAGGCGCGGTCGACGACATAGCCGGCATCGACCAGCGCATCCGATATCTGCCGATTGAGATCCTTGTCATCTTCGACGACGAGTACACGCATGCGGAGTTCGATACCTGTTGAAGAGCTTTACCTGTTGAAGAGCTTTGTCAGATTGAAGACTGGGGCAGATATAGGCCGATTCCGGCGGCCTGGGAAACGTAGCCTAAGGTTGATTAGATCAGTTCAGCGGAACGACGATTTCGGAACGGCGCGGACGTTGTCCGTCCTTGCCCGGAACGAGCACGACGATGACACAGACCGGCTGGCCGCCGCGCGTCGACTGCGAGGCCTTGGCCAGCGTTCCGCCATTCTGTTCGGCCACCTGTTGGCCGATGGCGTAGCAATCGGACGCCGCCAGTACGATCGGACTGGCCAGGTCGGGCGGCGCGATGACCGGTATCGCTATCGCCTGCGACGCGAACAGTCCGGCAGCACAAAGCGCCAGTGTCGCGGTTCGGAAGTGGGAGCGAAGCGTTTTCATGACCGGCGTTGTAACGCATCGGTGCTGAACGTGAAATGAACGGTGAACGTCGCTGAAAACATGCTCGCCACACCCCTGCAACGCGAGACAATCAACCTGGAATTTCACCGCCTCGAACAGGTGAAATCCCGCGAAAGTCCAGTCTAGACTCGGTTTTGACCATATTGAAAGCGCATCAGGCATTTTCCTGCGTTATCGCGCGAAAACGCAGCAGCCCGTGATGCACGAGCAGATCCTCGTCATGGCGGGCTTCGGCAAATTCCAGCGACAGTCGTGTCTGGCCGCGAGGGCCGATCACCAATGCTGCGTCGGCAAGGCGCGCCTGGATGGCGGCCATGATGGCAAGCGTTTCCGCGTCGCCATGGGCTTTCGACCAGACATGCAGCGTAATCAACTGATCGTCGGTGTTCTCGGTGCCCGTATCCCAGTCGAAAGCGGAGGTATGGCCCCAGGTCACGTACGGAAAAGCGGCATTATCGGTTGGCCGTTCGAGCAGTCCGGCGCCGCCCAGCAAGGCCGACAGCGATGCATCGCTTTTCAGCCTGAGAAACAGTGCCTGCTGTAAATCGCCTGGCGCGGTCATCGTCTTTTCCTCCGGTTCCTGCGCTGCCGACTATTGCTTTTCGGAAGCCTGTCCGCGTTCTGCGTGTTCTGACAGATATAGCCATTCGACGCGCGGAGGCGATGGCGATTCGTCATCGTAATGATGCCGATGATCTCGAAAGGCGACTTTACCAACACCATCGTCCGCGGGCACCGCGCCGGGAGCATAGACACTCGATTCCTGGTCACATATTCTCGCTCTACAGGGTCGCATGACGCAATGTTCCTTGCCGTTTTTGATCCACGAAGCCATTTCGGAAGCTGATGATGCTCGATGCAGAAAACACCAGGGCTGCGTCTCGGTTGTTGGTAGGCCACTGGGACAAGGGCACCCGTCTCGACGCCATAGCTGAGGCGTTGCGCCCACAAACACGGCTCGAAGGTTACGCCATCCAGTCGCATGTCATGGATCGCTCGGTGGCCCCACTTTTCGGCTGGAGATTGCCGCGACCAGTCTGGCCGGACAAAGGCACATCAACGTCGACGGCCCGATGGCCGGACGTCTCCTGGCCGAGAAAGCGGTGGAGGTCGGCGGGACCGTTTCCCTGGCGACGAGCAAGATGCGCGTGGCCGAGATCGAATTCGCTTTCCGCTTCGGCCGCGAGCTGCCGCCTCGTCTGGCACCCTATGAAATCGCCGAGGTGATGGAAGCCGTGGCGACCTTGCATCCGGCGATCGAAATCCCGGACTCACGGTATGACGATTTCTGCGCCGTCGGGGCGCCGCAGCTCATTGCGGACAATGCCTGCGCCAATCTGTTTGTCATCGGCGAGGCGGCGGAAGACGACTGGCGGGACGCGGACCTTGCAAAGCACCCCGTGGTCGCCTCCGTTTCCGGAAGGTCGCAACATAGCGGATCGGGAGCAGCCGTGTTGGGCGATCCTCGCATCGCGCTCACCTGGCTCGTCAACGAGTTGTCGGGCCTGGGCATAGCGCTCCAACCGGGACAGGTGGTGATTACAGGTACCTGCGTGACGCCGATTGGGGTCGAGGCCGGCGACGAAGTCATTGGCGATTTGGGCAGGTTCGGCAGCGTCTCCGTGCGGTTTGTCTAATAGCCCCCACGCTGCCTGGCCACGAAACTGCGCACCGCCAGCACCAGAACGGTGATGATGATCAGGATCACCGAGAGCGCGGCGATCGCTGGGTCGATGTTGTCGCGCAGGCCCATCCACATCAGCCTGGGCAGCGTGATGGCGTTGACCGAGGTGATGAACAGGGTGACGCCGATTTCTTCCCAGGACAGCACGAAGGAGAGAAGCGCCGCGGTAATGATGCCGAACTTGATGTTGGGCATGATGATGCGGGTGGCGCGCTCCCACACAGTGGCGCCTAAGCCCCGCGCGGCAAGGTCGATGCGGCGGTCGAGCTGGCTGAGCGAGACCAGCATCAGCACCGTGGCGAAGGGCACGGTCATCACCGAATGCGCCATGGCGACGCCAAGCCAGGTGTCGTAGCCGAAGAACGCGCTGAACCCCGAGATCGAGGTCAGCAGGAAGTAGAGCGTGATCGCCGAGACCACCGGCGGCACCACCATCGGCAGCAGCACGAAGCCGACCAGGGCTGCGGTAAAGCGCGGCTGAAACATCCAGACGCCAAGGCTGAAGCACAGCGCGAGCACGGTGGAAAAGGCGCTGCTGACGACGCCGATGCGGATCGAGAGCAGGATCGATTGGAGCCAGCGTGGATCCTCGATCAGCGCCCGGTAGTGGCGCAGCGACAGTTCGCCCGACGGCATCGCCAGCATGCGGCTCGGCGTCAGCGACACCGGGATGACGGCGAGCAGCGGCATCAGCAGGAACAGCGCCACGAAGGCGGCGATGATCAGCGAGACGGGACCGGGGCGGTAGGTCGGCATCAGATCAACTGCTTCGGTCTGACATAGCGGAACAAAAGCGCCATCAGCGCGCCGACGAACAGCACCAGCACGACGCTGATCGCTGCACCCAGCCCCCAGTCCGGGCTCTGGAAGATCCTGAGATAGATCAGCTCGGCGATCATGACGCTGCGGCCGCCACCGAGGATCGCCGGCGTGACGAAGAAGCCGAGCGAGAAGACGAACACGATCATCGCCGCGCCGATGATGCCGGAGCGCGTCATCGGCACGAACACCGTCCAGAAGGTGCGCATGCGGCTGGAGCCGAGGCCGCGCGCGGCCAGGAGCACGCGGTCGTCGAGGCTGCGCATGGCCGACGCCAGCGGGAAGACGGCGAAAGGAATGAGGAAGTGCGTTATGCCGACGATGACGCCGAATTCGTTGCGCACCAGCGCCAGCGGCTCGGAAATGAAGCCGATCGCCTGCAGCCAGGTGTTGATCAGGCCGCGATTGGAGAGCAGCGCCACCCAGCCGAAAGCACGGGTCAGCACGGAAATCCAGAAGGGGACGAGAATGCAGAACTCGGCGATCAGGCGCTGTGCCGGGGTTCCACGCACCCAGACGACGGTGATGGCGTAGGCAGCGGCCACCGAAACGACAGTGACGACCGCCGCGATGCGCAGCGTGCGGATGAACACCGACTGCACAAGATCGTCGGTGAGCAGCGCCTCATACTGGCCGAGGCCGGGCGTCGGCAGTGTAAAGCTCCATTTGACGACGCCGAGGAACGGCCAGGCATAGGCCAGGACAAGAAACAGGAGCAGCGGCGCCATCAACAGCGCCGCGCCCATCCTGTCGGAGAGATAGGATCTCATTTCGACCCGATTACCCCGCCCCTGATCAGGCCGAGATGATCTTGGTGTATTCGTCGAGCGCCGGCCCGTAATTCTTGGCGTACCAGTCCATGTCGAGCGCGATCTGCTTCTTCATGTTCTCGGGATCGACCGGATTGATGCGCTTCTTGTCGGCGGGGATCAGCGCGTCGGCAGCCGGGTTTGCAGGACCTTGGCCGAGCTTGTCGAACATGACCAGCTGCTTTTCAGGGTCCTGGGCACTGGCGATGAACTTCATCGCAGCGTCCTTGCCGCCGGGGTTGCCCTTGAGCACGGCCAGCGCGCCGGGCGAGATCAGGCCCTGGTCCCAGATGAACTTGATCTTGCCGCCCGAATCCTGCTCGATCAGCGAGGCACGGGTCGACCAGACGATCGCCATCGAGGCCTCGCCATTGAGCAGCACGCTCTGGCTTTCGGCGCCGCCGCCCCAATAGGCAACGACGTTTTCCTTGAAGGCGGCGATCTTGTCATGGGCGCGCTTGAGGTCGAGCGGGTAGAGCGAGGCAGGCGCGATGCCGTCGGCCAGCAGGGCTGCTTCCCAGCTCGACACGCCCCATTTGTAGAGCGAGCGCTTGCCGGGGAATTTCTTCACGTCGAAGAAGTCGGCCATGCCGGTCGGCGCGTCCTTGCCGTACTTCTCGGAATCATAGGCGATGACATAGGAGAAGAAATAGGTCGAGGCGGCGTATTCCCAACCAAAGCCGGGCCGCATCTTCTTCTTGTCGACGATGTTGTAATCGATCGGCTCGAGAGCCCCTTGGGCGCCGAGCGTGATGGCCGAGAACGGGTCTACGTCGACGAGATCCCAGGTCGGCGCGCCGCTCTTGAACTGCGCGGCGATGGCGCCTTCGGTCGGACCCGAACCGTCCATCTTGACGGTGATGCCGGTGTCCTTGGTGAAAGCCTGGCCATAGGCGGCATCGTAGGCGGTGATGGCATCGCCACCCCAGTTGACCAGCACAAGTTCCTTAGCCTGCGCAAAGGCACCTGTCGAGCGCAGCAGCATCGGCGTGCCGGCCAGCACGAGTGCCGCCAACTGTGTGAATTGCCGGCGCGAGATCTCGCCGCGACCTGCCCTGGCGGACAGGCTCTCGATGGCTTGTTTCTTGGTGTCATGTGTCATGTCAGTTCCCCTTTTTTGTTGTTGATAGTGCCGGAAAACGGTGCTGCGATATCTCGCCACACCGTTCGTCATTGCCCTCCATGCGGAAGGAGGAAACCCTTTTCCGCCGGCCAGGTGAGCCAGACGGAGTTGCCCTTGCTCAAGGCCGCGGCAGCCACCTCGTTCGGCACCGAGACCGTGACCTTGGCGCCTTGCCGCGTTGTCAGGTCGAGCCGCGTTGCAGCACCTAGGTAGGTGGAGTTGGTGGCGGTAGCGGCGATCCCATTCTCACCATCTGCCGCCTCGCCCGATATCGACATGTATTCGGGCCGGATCGCCAGGATGGCATCGCCGCGCACGAGTTCGGCCTTGCAGCCCATGCTGACCGCGCGGTCTTCGCACAGGCCAGTCGAGCCATTGCCGGCGGGCTTGACGCCCTTTAGCGGCAGCATGTTGATCTCGCCGAGGAATTCGGCGACGAAGCGGTTGTCCGGCCGGTCGTAGACCTCGTCGGGCGCTCCGACCTGCAGCAGTTTGCCGTGGTTGAAGATGGCAACGCGCGACGACAGCGCCAGCGCCTCGCTCTGGTCGTGGGTAACGAAGACGAAGGTGGTTCCGGTCTCCTGATGCAGCCGCTTCATCTCGGCTTGCATCTGGCCGCGCAGGCCCTTGTCGAGTGCGGAAAACGGCTCATCGAGCAACAGCACGCCCGGCTCGAACACCAGCGCTCGCGCCAGCGCCACGCGCTGCTGCTGGCCGCCCGACAGCTGCGCCGGCAGTTTCTTCTCGTGGCCCTTGAGGCCGACGCGCTCGATCATCTCGCCGACACGGCGCTTGATGTCGGCGGCCGATTTCTTGCGCACCTTGAGTGGGAAGGCGATGTTGGCTTCTACGCTCATATGCGGGAACAGCGCGTAGCCCTGGAACACCATGCCGGCGGCGCGTTGCTCTGCCGGCCGGTCGGTGATGTCGACGCCGTCGCTGAACAGCTTGCCCTCGGTCGGCTGAACGAAGCCGGCAAGGATCATCAGGAAGGTGGTCTTGCCCGAACCGGACGGCCCGAGCAGGGTCAGGAACTCGCCACGGCCGATATCGAGCGACAGATTGTCCAGCGCACGGAACGAGCCGAAGCTCTTGCCGATCCCGATTGCCTTGATCTCTGCGGCACGGCCGGGTTGCTGCATACTGCCCTTTCCCTAACGCTTGTCGAAATCGTAGGCAGGGTGCCGGCTCACCGCAACCGAATAGTTTTCGCGTGATCGGCAAATTCCATTCATCTATGGCGAGATGTCGCCAACTGCCCTCAATACGGCAGAATGCGGTTCTCCTGGAGTTTCGACCGCAGCCATCCCGTGAACGCTTCCAGAACCGGATGCGAAGCCTTGGCATGTTCGGAGACCAGGAAATAGGAGCGCGGCGACTTGATCGCTATATCGAACGGCCTGACCAACCGGCCCTCGCTCAGCGCCCGCCGGCTGGTCAGTTCGTCGCCCATGGCGATGCCCTGGCCGGCAATCGCCGCCGAGAAGACGAGGTTCATGTCCGAAAAGAAGATGCCGCCCTCAATGTCGGGGTTTTCCACCTTGGACAGCGCCAGCCAGCGCGCCCAATCCTCGGTGTCATCGAGATGCAGCAGGTTGGCGCGCAGCACGTCCGACGGCCGGGAAAAGCCGCCGATCTTGTTGAGCAGCGTCGGGCTGCAGAGCGGCGTGAACGAGATTTCGCAGAGCGGTTCGACCGCCCGGTTCGGCCAATTGCCGACACCGAACGCAATGAAGGCATCGGCGTCGGCGTTGCTGACATCGTCGAGCCGGCGCGGCGTCAGGATGCGCAGCGCCACGTCGGGATACATCTGCCGGAACTCGCCGATATGGGTGCACAGGAACAGCGAGGCGAAGCCGGGCGTGCAACTGACGGCGAACGAGCCGCCGACGCCGGTGCCGGCATTACGCGTCACCGCGTCCCCAAGAACGGTGAGCGCCTTGCGCACGTCGCTGGCGTAGCGCTGGCCGCGCGGCGTCAGCGCCACACCCTTGCCGATGCGTTCGAGCAGGTCGAAGCCGAGGTCGCGCTCCAGCAGGCGAAGCTGATGGCTAACAGCGCTGCGGGTCAGGTGCAACTCGTCGGCGGCGCGCCAGACGCTGCCGTGCCGGGCGAAGCTGTCGAGCGCGCGCAGCGCTTGTGTCGATGGTATACGCAAGGAGCCTCAGGTGAACCGAATTTGCACGAACCGGGAAAACATATCACTTTTTAGCGAACCGCTTCACTGCTTTCTTCTCATGCCATGGAGAAACCGGTGGCCACCTCGGCGCAAGCAACCGCCCTTGCCTGTCTCGACGGCATCCAGCCGTTGTTGTCCGCGTGGACACGCACCATCTTCGATTACGGCGAGACCGCGTGGCGGGAGTATCAATCAGCCGCCTGGTATGTCGAGCGACTGAAACTCGAAGGTTTTTCCGTCGAAGAAGGTTCGGGCGGCATGCCGACCGCCTTCTGCGCGCATTGGACCAACGGCCCCGGCCCGACCATCGGCATGTACGCCGAATACGACGCGGTGCCGGGCAATTGCCAGGATGCCGCTACGGTCGAGCGTCCGCGCCGGGGACTTGGCAACCAGGCCGGCGGCCATACCGACCCGCATTCCGGCCTCGGGATTTCGAGCCTCGGCGGGCTGCTGGCGACCAAGGCAGCGATGCAGCGCCACGGCATATCAGGCACGCTGCGCTTCACCGGCGAGCCGGCGGAAAAGGTGCGTGGGTCAAAGCCGATCCATGCCGCCAAGGGCTATTATGACGGCCTTGCCGGCATGATCTCCTTTCATCCGTTCTACATGCTGCCGCTCTGCAACACGGCGCGCTGGGACACGCATTGCGGCGCGGCCTACGCGATGATCTACCGCTTCATCTGCGACCAACCGGAGCGCTGGGCCCTGGCTGCGGGTGCCGCACCCATTCCGCAAGCACATTCGGCGGCGCGCGCGCCCGGCGCCAACGACGCATTGATGATGATGTACATGGCCTCCAAGGCTCTGCGCGATTCCATGCTGCCTCACCAGGGCGGCTGGTCGATCAGCGAGGCGATCCTGACGGCGGGGCAAGCGACCGCCGACAATTTGCCGGCGGGGCTGGCCGAGATCCAGTACATGATCCGCGTGCCGACGCTTGCCATGGCCGAGCAGGTCACCGCGGTGCTCGACCGCAATGCCGAGGCGGCGGCAGCGATGAGTGGTTGCCGCATCGAGCGGCATTGGGTGTCGAAGTCACGACCGGGACTTGCCAATCATGCAATGGCCGAGATCGCCTATGAAGCACTGTCGACCGTGGGGCCGCCGCGCTGGGACGAGGACGCCAAGGCAGTCGCGCGCGAAATACAGGTCAATGCCGGGCGCATGGCGAGCGACGAGCCGTTCATCGAAGAGCTGGAGCGCCTGATCGAGCCGCAGGCAGCGGAAGCGATCCTGCGCCGCGACCTGCCGCCTTCGCAGGTCAACTCGACCTCCGACGATTACACCGACATGAGCTGGCATACGCCGACGGCGCGCTTCTATGTCGCCCGCCCGGCGCTGCGTTCGGAAACCGGCTATCCCTATCCGTCATGGGCAATGAGTGCATTGGGCGGTATTCCCGCCACCATCGACCCGATGGTGGCTTGCGCCTCCCGCACGATTGCGCTCGCCGCCCTTCGCCTGCTGGAAGACCAGACCGCCCGCGATGCGGCGATGAATGAATTCGTCGCCCGCACCGGTGGCGGAATCGGCGGCTCGAACTGGATCGCGCCGCTCTGCGATTACGAACCGCCGATCCATTTCCGTTGGCCGGAATATGTCACCACCCCGCGCGGACGGGACTGGTGGATACCGAGCATTCCCCAAGCCAAATGACCGCTGATCTGATCATAAGGAGCACCCCATGACCGTTCATGACCGCATTGTCGCCGAGCCGTTTTCGCTGCAGCGCCGCAACCCCGCCGGCGGCACCAAGCCGCTGACCGCCTGGGGCTTCGCCAACGAGACCGACGTGCTGACCGACGTCCTGCTCGGTTCGCCCAATTTCCTGCGCCATCTGTCGACCAGCTCGCTGTCGCGAAAGCATCTGCGCGAGGCACCCTGCAACGTCCAGATCGCCCAGGCGCAGCACAAGGACCTGGTCGCCGCCTACGAGCATTTCGGCGTCAACATCCACTGGCACGAGCCGACGCCTGAGCTGCCGATGCAGGTCTATTCCCGCGATTCCAGCGTCATGACGCCCTACGGCGCCTTCATCACCGCCATGGCCAACTGGTGGCGGCGCGGCGAGAATTATGCCGCAATCCGCACCTACGAAAAGCTCGGCATCCCGATCTACGACATGGTCACGGCTGGTACGTTCGAGGGCGGCGACTTCAACGTCATCGAGGATGGCGTCGTGCTGATCGGCTGCGGCGGCGCCCGCACGCAGGAGGAAGGCGCGCGCCAAGTACAAGCCTGGTTCGACAAGGAGGGCTGGGAAACCCGCATCGCCTTCATCGACGAATACTACGTCCATATCGACCTGATGGTGGTGCCGATCGCCGAAAAGCTGACCGCCGTCTGCCTCGCCTGCACCGAACCCGGCATTGTCGACTGGTTGAAGGGCAAGGGCCACGAGATCATCGACGTGCCGTTCCAGGATACGATGGCCCTCGGCTGCAACTTCATGTCGCTGGGCAAGGACCGGGTGATCGCGCCGACCTCCAGCCAGGCGCTGATCGGTCAGCTCAAGGCGCGCGGCTTCGAGGTCGCGGCCGTCGACATGAGCGAGATCTCGAAGACCGGCGGCGGCATCCACTGCATGGCGCAGGCGCTGAAGCGCGAACCGGCCTGAGGAGTGGGATAGCGCTACGCTGCTTCGCTCACATTCGTCAGCATGATCGGCATCCGGGCGGCCGAGGGTGCAAGGTCGCGCGCGCAAAACGGCTGAGATCGCCGGCTGGCGGCACCGTGTGCCCCGCTTGCGAGTCGCAACGCTGCCCGATGCGAAACTTGCGCGATAGCTAATATAAGCACACAGTAAAAACGTCTTTTGGGAGAGGACAGCTCATCTGCAAATCGGGAGGAAAGCATGAACACCATGAGCCTCACCACGCTTGAACGCGGCAAAACGACAGTCGACGCCGCAGCCCTGGAAGCGTTTTCGGCACAATTGCGCGGCAAAATGCTGAGCGAAGGCGATGCCGCGTATGACGAAGCACGGACCGTCTGGAATGCCACGGTCGACCGACGGCCCGGGCTGATCGTGTGCTGCGTCGGAGCTTCCGATGTCATCAGTGCCGTGAATTTCGCCAGGGAGAACAGGCTTCTCGTCTCGGTGCGCGGCGGCGGCCACAACATTGCCGGAAGTGCGGTCTGCGATGGTGGCCTGATGATTGATCTGTCATTGATGAAATCGGTGCGGGTCGATGTCGCTGCGCGGCGGGCATGGGTCGGGCCTGGCGCGACGCTTGCCGATGTCGACAAGGAAACGCAGGCCTTCGGGCTGGTGGTACCGACCGGCATCAACTCGACCACCGGCATATCCGGCCTGACGCTGGGTGGCGGCTTCGGCTGGATCACCCGCAAATTCGGCCTGACCATCGACAATCTTGCCTCCGTCGATGTGGTCACCGCCGATGGCAAACTGCTCCGGGCCAGCCAGACTGAAAATCCCGATTTGTTCTGGGCGCTGCGCGGCGGCGGCGGCAATTTCGGCGTCGTCACGGCATTCGAGTTCCATCTCCATGAGTTTGGACCGCAAGTGCTGGCAGGGCTTGTCGTCCATCCCTTCGCCGATGCCGAAAAGGTGCTGCGGGAGTATAGCAAGGCGCTCGAAACCGCTCCTGACGAGTTGACCTGCTGGGTAGTCATGCGGCAGGCGCCGCCGCTGCCCTTCCTGCCCGCGGAATGGCATGGCAAGGAGGTTCTGGTGCTGGCCATGTGCTATTGCGGCGACATCGAGGCAGGTGAAAAGGCGACGCAAAAGCTTCGAGCCATCGGCACGCCGATTGCCGATGTCGTGGGCCCCAGCCCGTTCACCGGCTGGCAGCAGGCATTCGACCCACTGCTCACGCCCGGCGCCCGCAACTACTGGAAGAGCCATGACTTCACCGAGTTTTCCGAGGAGGCGGCTGCGGTCGTCAGGGGGGCAATAGCCAAGCTGCCGGGACCCGAATGCGAGATATTTATCGGCCATGTCGGCGGCGCGGCAGGTCGCGTCAAGGCGGATGCAACGGCGTTCCCACAGCGCAGTTCGCATTTCGTCATGAACGTTCACGCCCGCTGGCGCGAACCCACGATGGACAAGGCTTGCACCGACTGGGCTCGTTCAATCTACGAGGCGGCCAAACCTTATGCCGCCGGCACCGCCTACGTGAACTTCATGCCGGAGGACGAGGTCGACCGGGTCGAAGCGGTCTATGGTGGCAACCATCGACGGCTTGTGGAAATCAAGCAGCGCTACGACCCGCTGAACCTGTTCCGCATGAACCAGAATTTGCGTACGAAAGAAAGCTTGCGAGCCGCATGAGGCGCGCCGTGCTGCAGTGATAAAAAGCTCACGCCTCCGCTGGAGGCGCGGGCACATGCTGTAGGCGCCGGGCTGTATTCTCGGGCCGGCCCGTCAGCAACAAACCCAATACTGTGTCTTCGCCGCCCTTGTGAGTGCTGGAAAAATGGAGGAATAGTCTCCCGGAATGCATCGCCCTGAAATTGCCGGTTTGCGGTTCTCAGGTCGTGCAATTGCTAGCCGGATTCCGAATGGCCAGTCCCGAACCGCGCAAAAGAAGAGGTCCGATCGCCGCCCGGCTACTGGCGCTCGATGCGTGGATCGATTCGTCGCTCTACGAGATCGGCTTCAAGGCGCGCCAGTTCTGGGAATCGGCGACGATCTTCTCGCGGCGCTTCCGCGTCAACGGCTGGCGCCGTGGCATCATCGAACTGCTGAGCGAAGGTTTCACGCTCGGCGCCGTCGGCATCGTGGTGATGCTGGCGCTGGCCATTCCGGCTTTCCAGGACACGGCCGGCGACTGGCGCGCCCAGGGTGACTTCGCCGTCACCTTCCTCGACCGCTATGGCAACGAGATCGGCCAGCGCGGCATCATCCAGCGCGATTCCGTGCCGGTCGACGAGATGCCCGATCACGTCATCAAGGCGGTGCTTGCCACCGAGGACCGTCGCTTCTTCGATCACTACGGCATCGATGTGCTCGGCCTTTCGCGCGCCATCTTCGAGAATGTGCGGGCGAACTCCGTCGTCCAGGGCGGCTCGAGCATCACCCAGCAGCTGGCCAAGAACCTGTTCCTCACCAATGAGCGCACGCTGGAGCGCAAGATCAAGGAAGCCTTCCTGTCGCTGTGGCTCGAGGCCAATCTGTCGAAGAAGGAGATCCTGCAGCTCTATCTCGACCGCGCCTATATGGGCGGCGGCACGTTCGGCATCGAGGCGGCCGCCGACTTCTATTTCGGCAAGAGCGTCAAGGACCTGAACCTCGCCGAAGCGGCGATGCTGGCCGGTCTGTTCAAGGCGCCGACCAAATACGCCCCCCACATCAACCTGCCGGCGGCGCGTGCGCGCGCCAATGTGGTGTTGTCCAACCTTGTCGATGCCGGCTTCATGACCGAGGGCCAGGTTTTGCAGGCAAGGTTGCATCCGGCCGACGTCGTCGATCGAGGCGAACAGAAGAGCCCAGATTATTACCTCGACTGGGCATTCGACGAGGTCAAGAAGATCGCCAAGCCCGGCCAGCACTCGCTCGTCGCCCACACGACCTTCGACGCCAACATCCAGAAGGCGGCGGAAGAATCGGTGGAATTCCACCTGCGCCAGTTCGGCAAGGAGTACAACGTCACCGAGGGCGCGGTCGTGGTCATCGAGACCAACGGCGCCGTGCGCGCCATCGTCGGCGGCCGCGACTACGGCGCCAGCCAGTTCAACCGCGCCACCAAGGCGCTGCGCCAGACCGGCTCGTCATTCAAGCCCTATGTCTACGCAACGGCGATGGAACACGGCTTCACTCCCAACTCCATTATTTCCGGCGGCCCGATCAGTTGGGGCAGCTGGTCACCGCACAATTACAACGGCGGGTCGGCGGGCAACGTCACCTTGATCATGGCAATGGCCAAATCGATCAACACCGTGCCGGTGCGGCTGGCCAAGGATCATCTCGGCATCGGCCCGATCAAGGCCATGGCCGAGGCGATGGGTGTGGAATCGCCGATCGAAGCACACAAGACGATGGTTCTCGGCACCTCGGGCATGACCGTGATGGACCAGGCGACGGGCTACAGCGTGTTCGCCGACAATGGCTTCGTCGGCTCCCGGCACGGCGTCAGCCAGCTCGTCACCCGCACCGGCGAGGTGGTCTATGATTTCGCCAAGGATGCGCCGCCGCCGCACCGGGTGCTGTCGGAGCAGGCACTGAAATCGATGAACACCATGCTGGCGGCAGTGCCGGTGATGGGCACCGCGCGGCGGGCTCAACTTCCCAACATCGTCGTCGCCGGCAAGACGGGCACGACGCAATCCTACCGCGACGCCTGGTTTGTCGGCTTCACCGGCAACTACACGGCGGCGGTGTGGATGGGCAATGACGACTTCACGCCGACCAAGAACATGACCGGCGGCTCGCTGCCGGCGATGGTGTGGCAGCGACTGATGGTCTACGCGCACCAGAATATCGACCTCAAGCCGATCCCCGGCATCGACAAACCTTTCGTCGACGAGGAGATCGCGGCCAAGGCCGAGGAAGCGCTGAAGAAGAGCGACGAACAGGCGGCGGCCAATGCGGCGGCCGAGCGGCCGCCGGTGCTGTCCAGCCGCACGACCCAGACGCTGCGGGACATGACCACGCTGTTCCAGTCGGCCCCCGTCCTCAGTACGCCTCAACCGCCGGAGACGCTGTCGGCGCTGTGATCTTTCCGACTGGGCAGGTCTTTCGACTGGTCCGGGGCGGCAAATCCATCGGCCCGCTTGCCACAAGGCCCCGCGCCGCGATATCCCCGAGCGGCAACTCTTCGTGTTCCCGGCCCCTCATGCTCAAAACTGCCTTCCTGACGCTGCTTTCGCTTGCCATAGCCATCGTCGGCGGTGGCAGCAGCGTCTGGTATGCGCTGAAAGTCCAGGATGGTGTCGGCGCCATCCGGATCGGCCAATGGACGGCCTTTCCCGATATCGGCACGCCGGCCGCCGATCCCTATTCCAAGGCCCGTGTGGCGCGCGAGGGCGTACTTGCGCTCGGCCGCGCCGAAGGGCTGTCCTTCGTCGCCGAGCGCGACACGGGCGGCGCCGAGCTCAAGCGCGAATGCACCTACACAATCGAGGGTGGTTTTCCGACGGCACGGTTCTGGACGCTTTATGCCGCCGACCAGTCGCTCGGCGTGGTCGAAACCGGCAAACCCCGGCTGGCGGCGCTGCAATCCTATGGGGTGGTGCGCCAGCCCGACAATTCGGTGATCATTTCCGCCGGCCATCACCCGATGCCGGGCAACTGGCTGCTGACAGACGGCTCCGGCAGGATGTATTTCGTGCTGACCTTCTACGACACGCCGATCGCCAGCAGCACCGGCCTGTCGGACGTCTCGCTGCCGCAAATCGTCAAGGTCGGCTGCAATGCGTAGTTTTTACGCTGCGATGCGCGGACTTCTGCATGCCGTCCTGCTCGGCCTGCTCGGCGCCGGCATCGTGCACATCGCCGTGCTGCTGCTGGTGCCCGAGTTTTCCGAACGCGATGCCTGGTCGCGGCTGTCCATGGCGTCGGACCTATACAAGATGACGCGGCTCGATGCCGAGGCCGGTGGCGCGCCCGTGGTGAAATCCGTCGACCCGCTGTTTTACGCGACGGCCTGCCGGTTCGATCTGGGCGAAGGCATGGTCCGCGTCAAGGCACCTGGACATGTCCCGTTCTGGTCGGTCTCGGTCTATGACCGCAGCGGCCACAACATCTATTCCTTCAACGACCACACAGCGACCGGCGGCGTTCTGGATGCCGTCGTGCTGACGCCGGCGCAAATGATCGACGTGCGCAAGGACCTTCCCGAGGATCTTCAGGGGGCGATCTTCGTCGAAGCGCCGATCGAGGAAGGCATCTTCGTCATCCGCGCCTTCGTGCCCGACAGCAGCTGGAAGCCGATCGTGTCGCACTCCTTCGAACAGAGTTCCTGCGAGTTGCAGGACTTCTAGTGATGCGGGACCGGCTTCGTCCCTGGCGAGCCCGGCTTGTCGGGATCGACCGGCCGCACTTCGCCGGCACACGGCCGCTCGTAGCGGATGCCGGGAAAGATGATCACCGCCGCCGGCATTTCGACGGTTTGCTTTACTCTGGTGTTTGGTGCCGTACGCGGCACGAAAGACAGTACCATGCCCATGGTTCGCGCATTCCTCTCGGTTTCCCCGGAGCACAACGCAACGCCTCCAAATGTCATTAAGGCCGGCAGAGGGTTAACGGAACGCTAACGGATCGCCGCTAACTTGATCTTTGTTCTTGGCGCTCGCGAAACCGGCACAGTCCCGGTCGAGCGCGGCCAAGCTTGTGTCGAGTACGGGCGTATCCTTCGTGTCATCTTCGGACTTCAGGCAAATTGCGGTGCGAAAAAACTCGGGAAAGGCCGAAAGGCTGTTCCGCGCCGCGGTGTCGGCGTTCTGCTCGCTCACCCGCCCTTCACGTCGCGAAATCGGTCAACTCGAAGACCTGACACTGCCGCTGTTCAATGACGTGTCCGTCGAATCTCGCCGTTACGTGGCAGCCGCCCTTTCCGAATGCGAATACGCCCCCGCCGCCCTGGTGCGCCGCCTTTGCGAGGAACCGGTCGACATTGCCGCGCCGCTGCTCATCCGCTCACGCGCCGTCAGCGACATCGATCTCATCGCCCTGATCGGGCGACATGGCCTGCCGCATGCGCGTGCCATCGCGCGCCGCAAGAGCTTGAACCCGACCATTGCTGATCTGATCAGGGCCCTCGAGAGGCCAACCCTGGTGCGTGCGCCGGACCCGGATGCGAACGCCGCTGCAGCAGACAAGATCGCGCCAGCGAGCGCGGAAAGCGCCTCCGGCGAGCCCGCCCGAGAACAGGCACTCGGCATCGCGGCCGAGAATGCACGGCGCAGGCTGCGCTCGATGATGCGCACCGGCGACGAGGCGGCAGCGACGAACGCCGATCCTTTCAAGGGCGCCGACACCTATGTGAAATTGCGCGAGACAGCTCTGACGGGAAACGCCGCGTTCTTCCAAACCGCGCTCGCCGATGCACTCGATATCGATTTCGAGATCGCGCGATCGCTCACCGCCAACCAGAATTATGCCTCGCTGCTTGCCGCCTTACGCTCGCTCGACCTCAGCGAAGACAGGGCCTTCCTGATCACGGTTGCCGTCTATCCCAGCCAGTTCCCGCATCCGCAGGCTATCCGGACTTTCCTCGACCGTTACCGGCTGCTGCATCGCGAAGCGGCCCAGGACAAGATGCGGTCGTGGCGGGCGGAAACCCTTTCAAGGGCGGTTCGCGGCGCAGCACCTGCCAACAGCGATACAGGCACCGCTTCGAACAGCGACGATGCGGCTGATACCTCCGGCCTCAGGGCGTCTTCACGGAAATAAGCTCCTCGACGGGCACGGTGCCGGCCTCGATCTCGACCACCCAGATATCGGGATCGAACTTTTTCTCCCTTTCCAGCTTGGCGTCGAGCACCGCGGCATCCTCGCCGGCTCCGAGCAGAGTGAAAAACCGGTCGTCGGGCTTGGCCGAATCATAGCTTGTCTGCGGCGCCGGCCCGAACAGGGCAACCTCACCCAGCCTGCCCCGCGCCAGCACGAACACAGCGCCGGCCTCGGTCGCGCCGCGCTTGACCACGGCGGCAAATCCACCGGCGCTGAAAACCCGGCGCAACAGGGCCGAGACCCACAGATCCGATGTGACACGCATGAGAAAACTCCGCGAATGCATGTCGCCCAAAAGGTGGGTTCCGGTTTTGGAACAACGGCATGCATGAGAACAAGGCAGGCGGGTTCTCTAAAGTAGTTTGCCGTTTCAAGGAAACGGCAAACTACTTTAGCCCTTGTTTGACGCGATTCCGGACGGAAAACCGTTTCACACTTTTCCTGGAATTGCTTTGTCGATATTTCCGCCGCTGGGCGAGCCGTCGTTTCAGCCGTCAGTTGGTCAGGCCGATCTCGCGCATCTTGACGTAGACGATCTCATCGGGCTCGCCGGTCTGCGGCAGCCCGAACAGCGACTGGAATTCCTTGATCGCTGCCTTGGTGCGCGCGCCGACGACACCATCCAGCTGCATGTCGTCATTGCCGAACGCCTTGAGCCCGGCCTGGATCTTGACGATGCGGGCATCGGGCGCTTGCGTCGCGGCATTCGCCTGTCCGGAATTTGTCTGTCCCGAACCTGTCTGCAAAGACACCGGAACGGCGGCCGGCGTATCCGGACGCGGCTGCGGCCTGGGTACCACGGAAGCGGTTTTCGGCGTCGCGCCCAGTTGATCGAGCAGAAGCGCGTCGATCTCGCCGGACGTGTTGAGCCCAACCTTCTGCTGATAGTCCTGGATAGCCTTGCGGGTGTTGGGTCCGGAAATGCCGTCGACCGTTCCCGAATAGAAATCGAGATCCTTCAATATGCCTTGCACCTGCTCGACAACCGGATCGCCCTTGATCGGTGCCGGCGCGCCGGATGGCCGCACGATGTTGAACGTCGTTTCCGGCTCGTCGGGCGCCGCGTGCGGAAAACCCGCAATGCTGCGGGTCGCGAAGAATGCGCCGGCATGCGGGAAAGGCTGGTACCACAAGGCATTTGCGGAGACGTAGAACAGCGTCACCAGGAATGCCGTCGAGCCGCCCACCAGGACAGGGTTGCGCGAGATCATGCCGCCGACGGCGACAGCGCCGTCCTGAAAGGCGTTGCTGCGGCGCTTGACCGCCTTAGCCTGTTTTGCGGAGCGAGCCATTTCTGTCCCCTTTCGCCATCGCTACAGGCATGGTCAGCACGCCGGCCTTCTCCGCCTGATGTCCCTTCGGTCCGTTCACCGGCAGGCTGATGGTCACCGTGGTGCCCTCGCCCGGCATGCTTTCGATGGACATCGTGCCTTCGTGGAGCGCCACCAGACCCTTGACAAGTGAAAGGCCAAGACCAGTCCCCTCGAAACAGCGGGTATAGTCGTTCTGGATCTGCATGAAGGGCTTGCCGAGATTGGCGAAATCCTCCTCGGCGATGCCGATGCCGGTGTCCCTGACCCAGAAATGCAGGCGCGAACCGATCCGCTTGGCACCGACGACGACGTCGCCGCCGTCGGGGGTGAACTTGATCGCGTTGGAGACCAGGTTGATGAGCATCTGCTGCACGGCGCGCTGATCGGCATTGATGTCGCCGGCGTCCGGCGCGATCTGCGCCCGCAGATCGATGTTCTTGGCCTGCGCCTGCAGTTGCATCATCGACTGGCACATGTCGACCGCTTCCGCGAACCGGAACGGCTCGGGTTCGGTCGCGTAAACGCCCGATTCAATCCTGGACACGTCGAGTATCGAGGTTACGACGGCGAGCAGATGCTGGCCCGAATCCCGTACCAAGCCGACATATTCCTTCTGGCGCGGATCCTTGAAGGCGCCGAACATCTCGTGCAGCAGCATATCCGAGAAGCCGATGATGGCATTCAACGGCGTGCGCAGTTCGTGGCTGACCACCGCCAGGAAGCGCCCCTTCGCCACCTCGGCGGATGCGGCCGCCTCATTGGCCGCCGCGAGATCCTCGCGCAACCGGCTGATCTCGTCATTCTCGCGCAGGACGAGCGTAAAGACGCCACCCTGTTCCTCACCACGCACCAGATCAAGCGAGAACGGCCGGTAATTGTCGGCCGTCAGGCTATTGCCGTTCTGAGGCAGCCGGATGCGCAATTCGAGCCGGCGCGACAGCGCACCGTCGCGCATGTCGGCCATCGCGCTGAGATAGGAAACGCGATCCGACAGATGGACGCGATCGAAGAGGCCGTTTCCGGACAGCAGTTCGGGCGGCAGTTTCAAAAGCGTGCGGGCCTTTGGCGACGCGTCCAGTACCTCGCCATGACGGGCAACGCGCAAGACCACCGCATCGATGATGTCTTCGAGCCGGTCGGCAGTGTCGACCACAGCCGCGTCGGCGGTGTTTTGAAACGCCGATGCACGCGGCATCAGTGTCAGCGCCCACACCAACGGCACCAGCCAGTGCCACGCCGCGATCTGCGCTCCTGCGAAAGGAAATACGGTTCCAGCCAAAGGCTGAGCCAGGATGGCGACAGCGGCCGACACGGCTCCCCACAGTGCTGCACGTCGCGAGCCGCCGATCCACCAGGCTTCGAAAGGCAGCGCCAAGACAAGCATGGCGACAGGCGAACCCAACCCGCCCGCGGCGGCAATGAGACTGCCGAGCGAAATGCCGGCCAGCACCAGGGCGACCCGACTCGCCATCGCCATCTTGCCGTTCGCCGCCACCAGCAAGGCGACGAACCAGCACAGGCCAAAGGCGGCGAAGATGGCGGCCATGGTGACGGCAACGCCCATGCCTGAAGTGACCAGCGTGACCGCGGCGCCGGCGGCAAAGAAAGGAGCGGCGAGCATGACGCCGATGAAACGGCGCTGGCGCTCGCGGTCGCTCCGCCCAAGGATGGACGGATGGACCATACGTTCGCAACCGGCAGAAATCGCGCCAGGCAATTCAACGTATCTGGCCTTGATTGAACTCAACTCAACGCACTCGCACTTGTCGTGGACAACTCTGCTTTGCAGATGGTTCTGGTTGGCTTTGAAACTCGCATCCAGCGTTTAAGGAATGGATAAGGCAGGGCCGACCAAGGCCCTGGCCTGCGGCAAATATCGGGATGCCGGCCGCCGAAAGCACGGGCAAATGCAGCCATAGTAAACGGAGAGTTATCCGGCGACGGCACCTATCGGAAAGACGCACACGGCACTCGGACTTCCACATTCCAAGAAAAATACAGGAAAATCATGGGGATATATGGTTATTTGTTGTTAAGGAAAATCACTGGCAATTGAGACAAAACGATTGCAGAACGCTTCGTCTCGAATTTGCCTAAAATTTGAGGAAAATTCTCTCTTTGCCTGCAAGCCGTCCTTTGCGCCTGTGTGCCAAGATCCTGCCTACAAAAGAGGTCATGCCATATGGATGCATGATCCGGTCACGACGAGAGGGCAAGGGCATGGTCTTCCTCATAAGAATGGCTTTCTGGTTTTCGCTGGTGCTGCTGGCGCTGCCGCTGACTGTCGGCCCCGATGAATCGGGCCGCGAAAGCGTCGGGCCGATCCAGGCCTTGTTTGCGGCACGCGAAGCGGTTGGCGATATCGCCGGCATTTGCGAACGCAAGCCCGATGTCTGCGAGACCGGCAAGTCGGCAATGCACACCATCACCGCCCGCGCCAAGGAGACCGCCAAGATCGCGGCAGCGATAATGGACGACAAGTCCGCCGCCAGCCCCGACACATCCACGATGACCGGCAGCCTGCCCGAAGAAATCGTCTTGCCCGAGACCGTCAACCTGCCGCCTCAGAATTAAGCCGTTTCGACGGCGCACCGCGGGCTGTCTGCCCTCTCGACGCCCGCGGTGTCCTTGTTTTTTCCGTGACGCGGCGCCGCCGCGTGACTATATCCGGGCCATGACCACCACGATCCAGACGATCCGCGACGATTTTTCGTTCCTCGAGGAATGGGAAGACCGCTATCGCTATGTCATCGAACTCGGCGAGGCGCTGCCGCCATTTCCCGACGAGCAGCGCAGCGCCGCCAACAAGGTGCCGGGATGCGTGAGCCAGGTCTGGCTGACCACCGAACGCGGAGCCGGGACCGACCCGATCGTCACCTTCACCGGCGATTCGGACGCTCACATCGTGCGTGGACTGGTTGCGATCATGCTGGCGCTGTTTTCCGGCAGGACCGCCAGCGAAATCCAGCAGACCGATGCGGAAGCGACATTGAAAGAACTCGGCCTCGACGAACATCTGTCGCCGCAGCGCGCCAACGGCCTTCGCTCGATGGTCAAGCGCATCAAGCGCGACGCCGAGGCAGCGCTCAAGCAGACCGCCTGACACCTCCATACCCGATCCGCGCGTCGCGGCGCGCAAAAATCAAACGGCGCCCGAAGGCGCCGTTGATGTCGATCCGATCTGGCTTATTTTAACGCAATTCCCAAGGGAAAGCTCTATGCGCTGGAATTGCTCTGGCAGCGATTACCGCGCTTTGCGCTTGCGGCCGAGGCCCATCTTCTTGGCAAGCTGTGACCGGGCAGCCGCATAGTTGGGTGCAACCATCGGATAGGTCGGGTCAAGGTTCCACTTTTCGCGATACTGATCCGGGGTCAGGTCATAGTGGGTCATCAAATGACGCTTCAGCGACTTGAACTTCTTGCCGTCTTCAAGGCAGACGATGTAGTCGTCATGAACCGACCGCTTCGGGTTGACCGCCGGCTTCTGCTTGTCGGCAGGCGGCTGTTCGGCGGTTCCGCCCACACGCCCGAGCGCAGCATGGACATCGGATATCAGGTTCGGCAATTCGCCGACCGGCACGGGATTGTTGCTGACATAGGCGGCCACCACATCGGCGGTCAATTCGATCAGCGCATCGCTGTTTCTGGAAGGTGTTTCGACAATATCCATGGTCTTCGGGCCCCAACAAGAGTTACATCGATCTGCGCCCTTTTTTACAAGCAGGGCATCGCACGAATTTTGTGCAGGTAGAGTTTCTACGATTCGTGTCGCGGGCACATCAATGAGCGCGCAGACCAAGTAAGTCAATTCGGCCCTTACGCTATATTGAACGATATTGATCAATTATTCCACGATCAGCTTCAATCTTTCGTGCATTGTGTAATTTATCGATATTTCGCGCTCCCGCCGGCGGCGGCTGACGTAACGTCAGATCGCCGTTACATTCGTGGCAACTCACGACACGGGTTTTAATGTTTGATCTTGCTTGGCTATCGCCCGAGCAATATTGGTTGTTCACATTTATCCACAAAACCGTAGGTTGCCGTGGTCATATGCAAGCAATCATGCATGCCTGTCATCCAACCAATCGGCTGATTGCTGCCGCGTCAATCAATGCGGGGTGATGTATTTGCCATAGGCCCAGCCGGTGATGAAATTGCCGTTCTGGGCCGGATCATGCCAGACTTCGCACCAGCGATAGCGAATCTTCTGTTCCTGCTTCCATGCCGGCTGGTTGGCGATGTCGAGCAGGTTTATTCCGCCGGTGCATCGCCCGGTCATCTGCAGAACGGTCCCGTTCGGATATCCCGCCTGCTTCTGGGATGTGCCCGAAGGGTATTTGCGTAGATTGAGCGTATCGCCGAACGGCACATTGGCCACTTGCCAAGCCGCGAATACGGTCGCATGAGACTGGCCGGCAAAGGCCAGAGTTAGTGAAGCAACGGCGAAAGCCGCAGCAGTCCGAGACCAAATAGTCATCATCTCTCCATCTCTCCTCCCGGCTCATCTCCTGGAGCCGACACAACCCATACGCTGTGGCTCTTGAACCTGCCCTGAGCGGCGTGTTCATTCGCCGTTCAAGATATTTCTCCATTTGAGATGGTCCATTCAAGATACTGGCCTATTCAAGATACTGGCCTATTCAAGATACTGGCCCATTCAAGATACTGCAAAGCGAGACGCAATGACCAAGACATCCATATTTCCGATCGTCAGCCCGCCTACGCCCGAGAAGCGGCCGGTTTCCGACACGCATCACGGCATCACGCGAACCGACGACTATGCCTGGCTGCGGGCCGGCAACTGGCAGGAGATGTTCCGCGACCCGTCATTGCTCGATGCGGGAATCCGCGCAGAACTCGAGGCGGAGAACGCGTACCAGTCAAAGCTGATGGCCGACACGGTCGAACTGCAGAAGCAGCTTTTCAAGGAGATGAAGGGCCGTATCAAGGAAGACGATTCTTCCGTGCCGATGAAGGACGGACCCTATGCCTATGGGTCGTCCTTCAAGCTTGGTGGCGAGCAGCCGCGCTATTTCCGCATGCCGCGAGACGGCGGTGCCGAGCATATCCTGCTCGATGGCGACGCGGAGGCCGCGGGCAAGGCCTATTTCCGTCTCGGCGGCGTCGACCATTCGGCCGACCACGCAAGGCTGCTTTGGGCATTCGACGACAAGGGCTCCGAATTCTACACGCTTCGCGTGCGTGACCTTGCCGACGGCAGGGAGCTTGAGGACCAGATCCCCGACACCGGCGGCTCAGGTGTCTGGAACGCTGGCAATGACGGCTTCTTCTATACACGTCTCGATCCCAACCACCGCCCGTCCAAGGTGCTGTTCCATGCGCTTGGCGACAGCCCGCAAAGCGACCGGCTGATCTATGAGGAAACCGATCCCGGCTTCTTCATGAATGTCGACGGCACCCGCAACAACGAGTGGATCATGATCGGCATCAACGATCACGAGACCTCGGAATACCGCCTGATGCGCGCCGACGATCCGTTTGCCGAGCCGAAACTGGTGTCGCCGCGCGAGATTGGCCTTCAGTACGAGTTGGAAGAAGGCGGCGATATCTTCTTCATCCTGACCAATGCCGACGGCGCCAAGGACTTCAAGATCATGACGGCACCGGCGGGCGATCCCGTGCGCGCCAACTGGCAGGAACTGGTGCCGCATGAGCCCGGTCGGCTGATCCTGTCGGTGATCGGCTTCAGGGACCACATGGTCCGGCTCGAACGCAAGGAAGGCCTGCCGCGCATCGTCGTGCGCGACCGGATCAGCGGCGAGGAGCATCTTCTGTCCCTCGACGAGGAGGCCTTCTCGCTCGGACTGTCGGGTTCTTATGAGTACGACACCGAGATCATGCGCTTTTCCTACTCGTCGATGACGACGCCGGCGCAGGTGTTCGACTACAATATGCGCACCCGCGAGCGGGTGCTGCTGAAGACCCAGGAAGTGCCGTCCGGCCATGATGCGGACCACTATGTCACGCGGCGCCTGATGGCGCCGGCCAGCGACGGCGAACTGGTGCCGATCTCGCTTTTGCATCATCGCGGCACGCCGCTGGATGGATCCGCACCTTGCCTGCTTTATGGCTACGGCTCCTATGGCATCACCGTGCCGGCCGCCTTCAACACCAACTGGTTCTCGCTGGTCGACCGTGGCTTCGTCTTCGCCATCGCTCACGTTCGCGGCGGCAAGGACAAGGGCTATGGCTGGTACGATGAGGGCAAGCGGGAGAACAAGATGAACACGTTCACCGATTTCATCGCCGTCGCGCGCCATCTGGTCACGGAGCGTTACACGGCGCATGACCGTATCGTCGCGCAGGGCGGTTCGGCCGGCGGCATGCTGATGGGTGCCGTCGCCAACATGGCGCCGGATTGTTTTGGCGGCATTGTCGCCGAGGTTCCCTTCGTCGATGTGCTCACCACCATGCTCGATGCGACCCTGCCGCTGACGCCGCCGGAATGGCCCGAATGGGGCAATCCGATCGCGTCCGCCGACGACTACCGGACCATTGCCGCCTACTCGCCCTATGACAATGTCGCTGATCACGACTATCCGCCGATCCTGGCGCTGGCCGGTCTCACCGATCCGCGCGTCACCTACTGGGAACCGGCCAAATGGGTGGCCCGCCTGCGTGATCGCAAGAGCGGGGACAATCCGGTTCTGTTCAAGATCAACATGGATTCGGGCCATGCCGGCGCTTCCGGCCGGTTTTCGCGGCTGGAAGAGATCGCCTACACCTATTCCTTCGCGCTGAAAGTGATGGGCAAGGCGCAGCTTACGGGAGCCACCAACAAATGATCGACCTCACCACCCTGATCGCTTACATCGCGGTCGTTTTCGGCTTCGTCTTCATTCCAGGCCCCGCCACCCTGCTGACGATCGCCCGGGCAACGAGTTCCGGAACCAAGGTCGGCATCGCGACGGGCGCCGGGATCGCTGCCGGCGATGTCTTTCACACCGTCATGGCGATGATCGGCATATCGGCGGTCATCGCCGCGTCGGCGACGCTGTTCATCGTCATAAAGTACATCGGCGCGGCCTACCTGATCTATCTCGGCATTCGCGCGATCATGGAGAAAACACCGGCCAATCCGGCTGCCGGCGCGCTTGCGATCTCTGCCGGCAAGGCGTTTCGACAGGCTGTCCTGACCGAAGTGCTCAACCCCAAAACCGCTCTGTTCTTCCTCGCCTTCCTGCCTCAGTTCGTGCGGCCTGAAAACGGAACGGTGATGCTTCAGATGGCCGCGTTGGGGGTCATCTTCGTCGTACTGGGCCTTTTCAGCACGGTCGTCTTTGCCGTGAGCGCTGGCCGGCTCGGCACGCTCCTGCGCCGAAATCCGTCAGTGTTACGATGGCAGGGCAAAGTTGTCGGCGGCATCTACTGCGCTTTGGGCGTCCGTCTGGCGCTGCAGCAACGCTGACTCCAGACGATGATCGACGCGCCCTTTCCGGAGGGCTGGGTGATCAGGGACTTTTTGAAGTTCCCGTTGCTCATTTTCACTCGCAATTGCGGTGACCGCGCGCTACCCAGTGCGCGGCTTTTCCCGGCCTGACAGCCTCCAATCGCGTAAAGGTCCATTATGCTGCTCGTCGACGTCTATCTCGACAAATCGCCTATCCAGGGAATCGGCGTCTTTGCCAAGAACCACATTCCTCGCGGCACTCTGATCTGGAAGCTGGACCCAAGGTTCGATCGGCTCATCGAGGTCGAGACTTATGAGCGCGTGGCCGGCCCGGTGAAGAGCTATCTCGATCGCTACTCCTATCCCGACCGCCGCGATCCGAACTACATCGTCTTCGAAGCCGACGACGCGCGCTATATGAACCATGCCGACGAGCCGAACTGCGACGTCTCCTCACCCGAGGAGAGCTTTGCGCTGCGCGACATCGCGCCTGGCGAAGAGCTGACCTGCAACTACAACCATTTCTTCGAAACGGGCTTCGATTTTCTCGGCGACCGCCACCTGTTATCCGCAGACCCGGTCTAGTTCGCCGTCTTCTTGCGGGCCGGATAGCCGTTTGGATGCGCCGGGATCGCCTTCAGATAGGCGGCGATGGCCGCACGGTCCTGCGGCGTCAGTTCGGCCATGTTCCGCTGGACGTCGACCATGGCGCCGCCGACCGAATCGAAATCGGGCGTGAAGCCGGTTTCGAGATAGTTGGCGATATCTGCCTCCGACCATTCGGCGAGACCGCCCTCGCCTGATGTGATGTTCGGCACGACGCCACTGCCTTCCGCGGCCACGGCGCCCGCCAGCCATTCGTTCTTCTTCGTGCCGCCCGCAAGATCGCGCGGCGTGTGGCATTCGCCGCAATGGCCTGGCCCTTCGACCAGGTAGCGGCCTGATATCACCGGATCAGGCGTGCCTTCGGGGAAGGCAACAACCGGCTGGTCGCTGAGGTAGAGCAATTTCCACAGGCCGATGCCGCGGCGGATATCGAAGGGGAAATCGAGCGAATTGCCCGGCGCCTTGCCGGCGACGGCCGGCAACGTCTTCAAGAAAGCATAGAGATCGCCAATGTCGGCCGGATTCATGCGCGCGTAGGATGCATAGGGAAACGCCGGATAAAAATGCTCACCAGAAGGCGACACGCCCTTCAGCATGGCATTGGCGAGGTCCTCGACAGACCATGCGCCGATACCGTCCTTGGAATCTTGCGAAATGTTGGGCGGCACGAAGGTTCCGAAGGGCGTCTTGAGTTCGAGGCCCCCAACGAGCTGAAGCCGCGTGTCGCCCTGTGAGCCCGGCTTTGCATGGCAGGATGTGCAACCGCCGGCATAAAAGATGCGCTTGCCCTTGGCAGCGTCGCCAGGACCGAGCTTGGCCAGAGTTTCCCTGTCGAGCCTCACCGGCGCCGACAGGACCCACCCGGCAACCGCGCCGACGCCGCCCAGAATGACGACGGCGCCGACAAGTTTTTTCAGCCACGCCATGGCTGGTGATCAGCCCTTCTTGATTCTGTAGCCTTGATGGCAGGTGCCGCAATCGGAGCCGATAGCGCCGACTTGCGCCTTCAGCGCGTCGGCATCGGCGGGAGCCGCAGCGACCGCAGCCTTGACGTCGGCGAGATATTTGTCCTCCGCTGCCTTGAAGCCAGCCATGTCTTCCCAGATCTTCGGCGAGGCCGTGGTGTCGCCGGTGTCGCTGCCGGCCGGGAACAGCGCATCGGCATCGAATTTGTCGGCATTCGCCTGCAGCGCCTGAAGTTGCGTCAACACAGCCGCCGCATCAAAGGGTTCCTCGCCCTTGACCACTTTCGACAGGCCGCCGACGATCTTTCCGCGTTCCTTCATCAGTGCCTGCCGATCGAGGATCGGGTCGGCAAAAGCCGCCGAGGCCGCGAGTGCGAGCATAGAGATGGCGATAACAAGCTTTCTCATTCAATTGGCTCCATGATGAAGGCATTTCGGGACAGGACGTTAACGGATGCATCAGGGGGAAAATTCCCTTCCCCCTGATGATTTTTGCCAGACCTTTGTTGTTACGGGAATCTCGACGCAGAAAAAGAAAAGCCCCGCTCGATGAACTGCCCCCCGAAAGTTGGGCATCAACCTTCGGGGGAGCAGTTCATCGCGCGGGGCTTCTCTACGATCGATCAGGACATCAAACGCGCTGTGTTCAAGCGGACTCGAACGACGCGGTTTGAGTCTTTGTTTTCGTGCATGTCGTTATCCCAAAACCGCTGCGCACTTTTGGGCGACATGCATCAGGCCTTTTCGTACAATTCGAGGACATGGTCCCAGTTGATCAGGCTGTCGACGAACGCCTCGAGATATTTCGGCCGGGCGTTACGATAGTCGATGTAATAGGAATGCTCCCAGACATCGACGCCGAGGATCGGCGACGCGCCATGGACGAGCGGGTTTTCGCCGTTCGGCGTCTTCGAGATCGCCAGCTTGCCATCCTTGACCGAGACCCAGGCCCAGCCGGAACCGAACTGAGTCGTGCCGGCGGCAATGAAGTCGGCCTTGAACTTGTCATAGCCACCAAGATCGCTATCGACTGCCTTCTGCAAGGCGCCCGGCAGCTTGTTGCCGCCGCCGCCTTTCTTCATCCACTTCCAGAAATGGATATGGTTGTAGTGCTGGGCGGCATTGTTGAAGAGGCCGGCATTCTTGCCGAACGACTGCTTGACCACCTCTTCGACCGACAGATCACCCAAGCCGGCCTCGGCGGCGAGCTTGTTTCCGTTATCGACATACGCCTTGTGGTGCTTGTCGTGGTGATATTCCAGCGTCTCTTTCGACATGTAAGGCTGCAAGGCCTCATAGTCGTAAGGCAGAGCGGGCAATTCAAAGGCCATGGATAGTACTCCCTCGTGGAAAAATCCGGTGTCGATACCGGAGTAAGATAGGTCTGGAATGGGTTGGGACAACTCCGGATGAAGCGTCGGTCGCCTTTTTATCCGCTCAAGCAGCGGAAGTCGAATGCGCCCAATCCCAATAGAGTTCGCGCGCCTTTTTGGCCACCGGCCCGGGTTGCAGATTGCGATCCTCGATACGCGTGACCGGCACGACCTTGGAATGGTTCCCGGTCGAAAAAATCTCGTCCGCTTCGAGGAAATCTCGCACCGACAACGTCTTTTCGGTGGTCTTGAAGCCGTATTCGCCGAGCAGCGTTATCGTGCGCGAGCGGGTGATGCCGGACAGGAAGGTGCCGTTCGGCGCAGGCGTAAAGACGTGACCGTCCTTGACCAGGAAGATGTTCGAGGTTCCGGTCTCGGCGACGTTGCCCAGCATGTCGAGCACCATTGCGTTGTCGAAGCCGCGCATCTTGGCTTCGAGAATGGCCCGACCGTTGTTGGGGTAAAGGCAGCCGGCCTTGGCGTTGGTCGGCATGGTTTCGATGGTCGGACGCCGGAACGGCGACACGGTCACCGAAAAGCCAGTCGCCGGAATCATCGGTGATTCATAGAGGCAAAGGCAGAAGCGGGTCGAGGCGGGATCGGCCGGCACGCCCATATAGCCGCCATGCTCGGCCCAGTACATCGGCCTGATATAGACCGCCGTCTTGCCGTCGAACTTCTTCAACCCATCCCATGTCAGCCCGACGATCTTGTCGGCGCTCATGTTCGGCTTCAGGCCGAGCGCGATCGCCGAGGAATTCACCCTGGCGGCATGGAGGTCGAGATCCGGCGCCACGCCTTCGAACCAGCGGCCGCCGTCGAACACGCTGGTGCCGAGCCACATGGCATGGCTGCGCGGCCCCAGAATGGCGACGTTGCCCTCGTGCCAATCACCATCGACGAAAGTCCATGTCGCGGATTGCGCCGCAGCCGCCAGTGTCATCGTGTCGTCCCGCCTCAATCGGTCTCGTGTGACGGCCATTGGAAGATGCTTTGGCGGGCGCCGTCAACCGGCATCATGGAGTTTTGTTGAGGCCAGTGCCGGGGCGCAATGCAATCAACGCTTGCACCTTGTCGCACCTGCCCTCAAAACTGTTGTCATGCAATACGCCGCCTATGTCTTCGACGCCTATGGCACGCTGTTCGACGTGCATGCCGCCGTGCGCCGTCATGCAGACCGGATCGGGCCGGACGGCCAATTGTTGTCCGAGATCTGGCGCGCCAAGCAGCTCGAATATTCCTGGGTGCGCACGCTGATGGGCGCCTATGCCGATTTCTGGCAACTGACCGAACAGGCGCTCGATTTCGCCTTGCGCAAGGTTCCCTCGGCCGACCCCGGTCTCAAGGCGATATTGCTGGATGCCTACTGGCGGCTGGATTGCTATCCGGAAGTGCCGGCCGTGCTCAAGGCGCTCAAGGCTTCGGGAGCGAGGCTGGCGATTCTGTCAAACGGTTCGCCCGAAATGCTGCAGGCAGCGGTCAAATCCGCCGCGCTCGACCAGGTTCTGGATGACATCTATTCCGTCGACAGGGTGCGGCGCTTCAAGACCGATCCGGCTGTCTACGATATGGTCGCCACCGGCTGGCGCCTCTACCCCGGCGCGGTTTCCTTCCAGTCCTCCAACCGCTGGGACATTGCAGGCGCCACCAAATTCGGTTTTCGCACGGTGTGGATCAACCGCTCCAACCAGCCCGAAGAATATCCGGACTTCCCACCGGCCCTTATCCTGCCATCGCTCGAAGCCCTTGTGCCCGGCAGCTAGGAGACCTGTGTCTCTGGCGCCACAGTAGCGGCTCGGTCACAGCTTCGCCTTTGTTTGCCCACGTTCGGGCCAGAATCGGAACCGCCTATCGCCCCAGGTGTTGTCAGGCACCCCGCGGAACTGTCGGCGAATTCACGCTTTGTTGCGATTTGAGACTTAAAGAAGGCAACCATGTCCATAACCGAAATCGAATCTTTTCGCCTGAGCCGTCGCGGCTTTCTCAACGCCGCAGCCCTGGGCGCCGCTTCGATCGCGGTTTCCGCATGCGCCACTACCGGGCCGGGCCCGGTCGAGCCGCCGCCGCCAGCCTATGTCGAACCGCCCCTGACCGATTATGTGGCGATGTACGCGGCAGTCAGCGACGGCGGCTTCGATTTGCCGGCCATCCCCATCGACAAGATCGATCCGCAGTTCCTGCGTCAGATCGTTCCCGACCCGACGGGACAGAAGCCGGGAACAATAGTCGTCGATACCACCGGCCACTTCCTTTATCTGGTTCGTCCAGGCGGTCAGGCGATACGCTACGGCGTCGGCCTTGGCCGCGCCGGCTTCGAATGGTCCGGCGACGCCGTCGTTCAGTGGAAGCAGAAATGGCCAAAGTGGACGCCGCCGGACGAAATGATAGCCCGCCAGCCGGAATTGAAGCCCTACAGCGCCGACAATGGCGGCATGCCCGGCGGCCTCAAGAACCCGCTCGGCGCACGCGCGCTCTATCTGTTCCAGGGCAATGTCGACACGCTCTATCGTCTGCACGGCTCGCCTGAATGGCGGTCGATCGGCAAGTCGGTATCGTCAGGCTGCGTGCGTCTGATGAACCAGGACATTATCGACCTCTATGATCGCGTGCCCTCGAAGACGCCGGTCGTCGTGACCAGCGACGCCAGCCAACCCATGGTGGCGACGGCCAACCGACAGGCGATCCCGATCGACGCCGGCGTGCCGGACGGTTCGGTGCTGCTTGGACCGGTCAAGGCGATTACCAATTCGATCTTCTGAGCAGGCGAAGGGGCGGCGGTTACGACGCTCCTTCACCGGATTGTCTCTCTGAAACGGAACCGATTCTGCATCGGCGGAGACCGGTCTGTCGCGTGGCGGCCCACTGCGATATTCTGTGGTGATGAAACTCAGCCAGAGCATACGGTTCTGCACGTCCGAGGACGGTACCCGCATCGCTGTCGCATCATGCGGGGAAGGCAAGGTGATCGTTCGGGCGGCGCACTGGCTGAGCCATGTCGATTATGATCTCGAAAGCCCGGTTTGGCGGCCATGGCTCCAGGCCCTTTCGGCCCACAACCAGTTTGTGCGCTACGATCCACGCGGTTGCGGTCTGTCGGATCGCCATGTCGCCGACCTCTCGATCGAAGCGTGGCACGCAGACCTGGACGCCGTGACGGCGACCATCGAGCAGCCAAGTTTCGTTCTGCTCGGTCTTTCGCAAGGCGGCGCTCTCAGCATCGCCTATGCGCTGCGGCATCCTGAGCGGGTGTCGCATCTGGTGCTGCTGAATGCCTACGGCCAGGGTGCGAGAGTTCGAGCGCAGACCGAGGCCGAGCGGTTGGAAGCCGAAACACTCGTCAATTTCGTGCGCATTGGCTGGGGACGCGAAAATCCTGCGTTCTGCCAGTTCTTCACCAACCTTTTCATTCCCAACGGGACACAAGAACAGCACCGCTGGTGGGGCTATCTTGAGCGCGTGACGGCAAGCGCCGACGTAGCCGCCCGCCTGCTCTGGCAGATGCAGGGGATCGACGTCCTCGACCTCGCGGTGAAACTCCGCGTCCCGACGTTGATCGCGCACAGCCGCGGGGACATGCGCGTGCCGTTCGATGAAGGCTGCAAGCTTGCCGCAGCGATCCCTGGAGCGCGCTTCCTGCCGCTTGAAAGCAAGAATCATGTTCTCCTGCCGACCGAGCCAGCCTGGAAGGTGTTCCAGGATGAACTCGATGCCTTCCTCGGACATGAGCGGCCCAGGCAGCCGCGCGCAATCCGAGAGGCCGGCCTGACACCTGCCGAGGCGGCGCTTCTGGATCTGGTCAAACAGGGGCTGGACAACCGCGCGATCGCGCAGCGCTTGAGCAAGAGCGTGAAGACCGTGCGCAATCAACTGTCGATGATTTTCAGCAAGCTCGGCGTCCACAGCCGATCCCAGGCAATCGTGATGACGCTGTCCGACAGAGAGCGAGCGCCCCAGCCCGATTGAGTTCCTCGCAGACCACAAATAAGGGACTTCTGTCCCTATTTGCATTCGCTTTCACTTCCCCCACGGGACTGCTGCATCATGCCCATCATCAGAGGGGGTCTCATCCTCGGAATCGGCGGAGCGACAAGCCGTCGTCCGAAGATCAGGAGGAACCCGACATGACGCAACTCAATGAAACCAGGCTCAATGAATTGGTAGGCCGCGTTCTGGGCGACCTTGGTGGTGCGGTCAGCGTGCCGTTGGTTCGGATCGGAGATGCGCTGGGTCTCTACAAAACGCTCAAGGAAATCGGCCCTACGAAGGCCGACGAACTTGCCGATGCTGCAGGATGCGCGCGTCGCTACGTTCGCGAATGGCTGTCGGCGCAGGCGGCGTCCGGCTACGTGCACTATGAACATGGACGGTTTTCGCTGACGCCCGAGCAGTCATTCGTATTTGCCGAACCCGACAGCCCGGTCCATCTGATTGGCGGGTTCGATACCGCGGCTGCTATGGTCGAGAACCAGCCAAAAGTGGAATCGGCTTTCAGGACCGGGCGAGGCGTTGCCTGGGGCGATCAGGCAGGGTGTCTGTTCTGCGCCGTGTCACGTCTGTTTCGGCCGGGTTATGTCAATGCCCTGGTGAAGGACTGGCTGCCGGCGCTTGACGGAGTCGTCGCCAAGTTGAAGGCAGGGGCATCGGTGGCCGACGTTGGATGTGGGCACGGTCTGTCAACGATCCTGATGGCGCAGGCGTTCCCCGCCTCCCGCTTCATAGGTTACGACTTCCATCCGGCCTCGATTGCCGCCGCGACCGCGCATGCCCGGTCGTATGGACTGACGAACCTGAATTTCGAGGTCGGCCGGGCCCAGGATTTTGGCGGGCGCGACTTCGATCTGATCACTTGCTTCGACTGCCTGCACGATATGGGCGACCCAAAGGCCGCGGCGGTGCATATTTGCAAATCGCTAAAAGAGGGCGGCACCTGGATGATCGTCGAACCCATGGCGGGAGATACTCTGGAGGAAAATATCAATCCGGTCGGACGGCTGTACTACTCGGCCTCGACGATGATCTGCGTTCCCACATCACTGGCACAGGAGACGGGCCTCGCGCTCGGAGCTCAAGCAGGAGAGAACCGGCTGACGGAAGTGATCCGGTCGGGTGGGTTCTCTCGTGTCCGGCGGGCTGCCCAGACCCCACTCAACATGGTGCTCGAAGCGACCTGACGCAGAAAAGGTCGGTTTGGCCCCTACTCGAACCGGCCAACCAACGTCTGTCCGCCAAACCGGCTGTCCCAATGCCGCCTATCCAATGCGGCTTCAAGCCACGGGCATTTCGCCAAAGCGGATGCCCCTGCCTCAGATCCGAAGCTCACCGCCCCCTGGAAAGACTCCCCAATATCCCGCGCACGATTGCCCGGCCGACCGACGAGCCGACCGAGCGCACCACCGACTTGATCGCCGCCTCGGCCACCGTCTGGCGGTTGGACGGGCGCGGTGCAGATGTGCGCCTGCCACCCGATTGCGGCGCGGGATCGTCATTGCCGAAGCCCGGAATGGTCCAGCGCGAGCCGCCGCTGCCGGCCTGCTGGGCCTGCTCTTCGGCATCCTGCGCGTCCTTGGCCTTTTTTTGCAGCATTTCGAAAGCCGATTCGCGGTCGACGGCCTGATCGTACTGGCCGGCGACCGGGCTTTCCTGGATCAGCTTTTGCCGCTCAGCGGCAGTTATGGGTCCAAGCCGCGAGGATGGCGGGCGGATAAGCGTCCGCTGCACCATGGACGGAACACCCTTGGCCTCCAGCGTCGAGACCAGCGCTTCGCCTGTGGCAAGCTGGGTAATGGCGGTCATGCAGTCAAAATCGGGATTTGGCCGAAACGTCTCGGCTGCCGTCCGGACTGCCTGCTGCTCACGCGGCGTATAGGCGCGCAGCGCGTGCTGGACGCGATTGCCGAGCTGGGCCAGGACTTTTTCAGGGATATCCAAAGGGTTCTGCGTGACGAAATAGACGCCGACACCTTTCGAGCGGATCAGTCGGACCACTTGTTCGACGCGATCGATCAGCACCTTGGGTGCTTCGTCGAACAGAAGATGCGCCTCGTCGAAAAAGAACACCAGCTTGGCTTGTCGGGGTCGCCGACTTCCGGCAGCACCTCGAACAGTTCCGACATCAGCCATAGCAGGAAGGTCGCGTAGAGCCGCGGATTCATCATCAGCTTGTCGGCGGCAAGCACGCTGATGGCCCCGCGTCCGTCGCGGGTGGTGCGCATGATATCGGCGATACGCAGTGCCGGTTCGCCGAAGAAGTTCGCCGCGCCCTGCTGCTCCAGGACCAGCAGCGTGCGCTGGATAGCCCCGACCGATGGCTTCGTCACATTGCCGTAGCGTGAGCCGATCTCGTCGGCGCGCTCGGCGATGTTGGCCAAGAGCGCCTGCAGATCCTTCATGTCGAGCAGCAGCAGGCCTTCCTCGTCAGCCAGGCGGAAGGCGATGTTCATGATGCCTTCCTGCGCCTCGGTCAGGTTCATCAGGCGCGATAGCAACAACGGCCCCATTTCCGAGACCGTGGCGCGGATCGGATGACCCTGTTCGCCGAACAAGTCCCAGAAGATGACGGGGAATTCCTGGAAGTCATAAGGATCGAGCTTGACCTGTTCGGCCCGCTTGACGAGGAAATCCTGTGCCGTGCCCATCATCGCGATGCCCGACAGATCCCCCTTGATGTCGGCGCAGAACACAGGCACGCCGGCGTTGGAAAATCCTTCGGCCAGGATCTGCAAGGTGACTGTCTTGCCGGTACCGGTGGCGCCCGTCACCAGGCCATGACGATTCCCATATTGCAGCAACAGCTGCTCGGCACGCTGATAGCTGTCGTCGGGCTTGCGGCTGGCGCCGATGAAAATACTGCTGTCGTCAGCCATATGCACGGTCTCCGCAAACTGATGTGTCTAAAGCCAGTGGCCTTGCCGCAGGTATAGTGAGGCCATTGCACAGCGACAATGCCATTCGTCCAAATCCGGGCCATTCGTCCAAATCCGGGCCATTCGTCCAAATCGGCCCCATTCGTTCAAATCGGGTTTTTGGAGCTTGCGGATTTTGCCGCTGTTTGGCAATCGTCGTCCACGCGGACCGACCTATATCTGATGGATCGAATCCGGTCTCTGAAAGCGCATTGCATTGCGATATCGGACCGGGGACCGTAGACTGAACCACTCCCGGCCGGTGCGGCCGCATGAAACGAGGAGGACGGATGGGCGCCGGAGCCTTGATCCAGGACGTGGAACCCGAAAACATCGAGCGCCAGCGATGGCTCGCCTTGGCGGAAAAGGCTTTGGCAGGCGCTTCTTTCGAGGAAAGGCTGGTCTCGCACAGCGACGACAACATCCGTATCGAACCGCTCTACGATCGCAGCACCGCGGCGGAACCGACCGTGCGCGCAAACCCGAAATCGCCATGGATCGTCAGCCAGCGAGTCGACGATCCCGACACCAACCGCGCCAGAAGCCAAGCGCTGGAGGATGTGGCACAGGGTGCCACGGGATTGTCGCTGGTCTTCGAGGGGGCGCCGAACGCGTTCGGATACGGCTTGCCGAGAACGGCGGAGGCGTTGGAGGCGGTGCTGGACGGCATACCGCTCAACCGCATCCAGGTTCGCATCGACGCCCATCCCTGGAGCCGCGCCGTGGCCGACTGGCTGGTCGCTTTCCTGAGCAAGCGGCGGTCGGACCCGGCAAAACTCAACCTCTCCTTCGGCATCGATCCAGCGGCGATCTTCGCGGGAACCGGTCGGCTGCGCATGTCGATCGAGGCGCTGCAGGCCTCCATGCCGCAGTCGCTGGCGCATTTCTTCGCGATGGGCGTTCCGGGCGTGCTGCTGGAAGCTGACGGGCGCGTGTTCCACAATGCCGGCGCCACGGAAGCGCAGGAGCTTGGCATCATGCTGGCTTCGGCTGTCTCCTACCTCAGAATGTTCGAGACGGCGCGGCAGCCGCTTGTCTATGCCGCACCTCATATCGGTTTTGCACTCAGCGTCGACCAGGACCAGTTGCTGTCGATAGCCAAGATGCGGGCGCTGCGCAGGCTCTGGGCGCGGGTGCAGGAGGCTTGTTCGATCCCGACATCCACGGCCAGTATCCATGCCGAGACGTCGTTTCGCATGATGACGGCGATGGACCCGGAGACCAACATCCTGCGCACCACCATTGCATGCTTTGCTGCGGCGTGCGGCGGCGCCGATTCGATCTCCATCCTGCCGCACACGATCGCGCATGGTCTGCCGGCGGGTTTTGCCCGTCGTGTTGCCCGCAACACGCAGCTGATCATGGCCAATGAAAGCCATATCGATCATGTCGCCGATCCCGCCTATGGTTCCGGCGCTGTGGAGGCGCTGACCATGGAATTGTGCGAGCTGGCCTGGGCGGAATTGCAGACGATCGAAGCCGAGGGCGGTGTCCTGTCCAGCCTTCAGGACGGACACATCCAGAAGCGCGTCCACGCAGCGGCGGAGCAGCGCAATGCAGCCTACCGCACAGGTGAACGGGCCATCATCGGCACCACGCTCTATCCATCAAAAGACGAACGCCCGGTCGAGACGCTGGCGGCGGAACGGCGACCGGCCTTCACCGAAGGCGTTGCCGTCTGCGAGCCGCTGTTTCCAGTCCGCATCGACCAATCGATCGGAGCCGGCTCTTGATCCCGGACTTCGGCCAGATCGGCTGGATCCCGCCACGCCGCACGCCTGTCGAGGTCAAAGGCCAGCGGACCACGCCGGAAGGGCTCATTGCCAAGCATCTGTACAATCAAAGCGATCTCAAGGGGCTGCCGCATCTCGACACCTATCCCGGCCTGCCGCCCTTCGTGCGCGGCCCCTACCCGACCATGTATGTCCAGCAGCCCTGGACGATCCGGCAATATGCCGGTTTCTCGACGGCCGAAGATTCCAACGCTTTTTACCGACGCAACCTTGCCGCCGGCCAGAAGGGGCTGTCGGTCGCCTTCGATCTCGCCACGCATCGCGGCTATGACAGCGATCATCCGCGCGTTGCCGGCGATGTCGGCATGGCGGGCGTCGCCATCGATTCCATCCTCGACATGCGGCAGCTCTTCGACGGCATTCCGCTCGACGAGATGACGGTATCGATGACGATGAACGGCGCGGTGCTGCCGATCATGGCGCTTTACATCGTCGCTGCGGAAGAACAAGGCGTTGCGCAGAAGGATCTCGCCGGGACCATTCAGAACGACATTTTGAAGGAATTCATGGTCCGCAACACCTACATCTATCCGCCGAAACCTTCGATGCGGATCGTGTCGGACATCTTCTCATACACATCGAAGAACATGCCGAAGTTCAATTCGATATCGATCTCCGGCTATCACATCCAGGAGGCCGGCGCGACGGCCGACCTTGAGCTCGCCTACACGATCGCCGATGGCATCGAGTATGCCCGCGCCGGCGTCGCGGCGGGCCTCGACATCGACCGCTTTGCGCCTCGCCTGTCCTTCTTCTGGGCCATCGGCATGAATTTCTTCATGGAAGTCGCCAAGCTGCGGGCTGCGCGCCTGTTGTGGGCGACCCTGATGCAGAAGAATTTTTCGCCCAAGGACGAGCGCTCGCTGTCGCTGCGCACCCATTGCCAGACTTCTGGCTGGTCGCTGACGGCGCAGGATCCCTACAACAACATCATCCGCACCATGATCGAGGCGATGGCTGCAACGCAGGGCCATACCCAGTCGCTGCACACCAATTCCTTCGACGAGGCGATGGCGCTGCCGACCGACCATTCGGCGCGCATCGCCCGCAACACCCAGCTCATCCTGCAAAAGGAATCCGGCACCACGCGCATCATCGACCCGTGGGGCGGTTCGGCCTATCTCGAACGGCTGACGCATGATCTGGCGGCGCGCGCCCTTGCCCATATCGAGGAGGTCGAGGCGCTCGGCGGCATGGCCGCTGCGACCGAACAGGGCATACCCAAGCTGCGCATCGAGGAAGCCGCCGCACGCACGCAGGCGCGCATCGATTCCGGCGAGCAGATGCTGGTCGGCGTCAATGCCCATCGGCCCGAGACCGACATCGAGGTCGACGTGCTGAAGATCGACAATGCCGAAGTCAGGGCGCGGCAATTGTCGAAGCTGCAACGGCTGAAGGGCACGCGCGACGTCGCCGCAGTCGAAAGCGCGCTCGATGAGCTGACCCGTGCCGCGCAAGGCAATGAAAACCTGCTGGAATTCGCCATCCGAGCCGCGCGCGCCAATGCCACGGTCGGCGAGATTTCATTCGCGTTGGAAAGGGCGTTTGGGCGCCACGTCGCCACGGTACAGACCATTTCCGGGGTCTATCGCAAGGCGCTTGGCGATCATCCCGTGGTCGAGGGTCTGCAGGACAAGCTTGACGCCTTCGAGAAGAAGACCGGCGGCAAGCCGCGCATCCTGGTCGCCAAGATGGGTCAGGACGGCCACGACCGTGGCCAGAAGGTCATCGCCACGGCCTTCGCCGATCTCGGCTTCGACGTCACCGTCGGCGCGATGTTTCAGACACCCGATGAGATCGCCAGGCTGGCGGTCGCACAGGACGTCCACATCGTCGGCGCCTCGTCGCTGGCGGCGGGACATCTGACGCTGATCCCCGAACTACGTGACGCGCTGAAAAAGCTCGGCCGCGGCGACATGCTGATCGTCGCCGGCGGCGTCATCCCGCCGCAAGACTATGACGCGGTGCGGCAGGCGGGAGCTGCCGAGATCTTCCCGCCGGGCACGGTCATACCGGAAGCAGCGGATCGTTTGTTGGACCGGCTGCTGGCTTGACATTCAACGCTTGTCGTTATAATCACTGTTGCAACAGCATATAGAGTGTCTCCTCCTGCACGGCTAGTGGACTTGAGCGTTAACTCAAGTCCACTAGCCGTGCAGGAGGAGACTGAAGGAGGTCACAAATGAACATTACCGTACGCAAAATCGGCAATTCCGAAGGCGTGATTTTGCCCCGGGAAATGCTTGACCGGCTAAATGTTCGAGCAGGAGATACGCTTGTTGCCGCCGAGAACGCAGGCGAGCTTCGGCTTCGTCGGCTTGCGAGCGATCCTGAAGAATTTGAAAACAAAATGAAGGTAGCTCGCGAACGGATGAAAAAATATGAAGTTGCTTATCGCGCACTAGCGAAGTGAGTCAGCATCATTCGCGAGAATTTGTCGAGGCGCTTGACACTGAGCAATTGCGCCTTCACGGTGGCGCGCCGGGCATCCGCGATGAGGGTATGCTGGAATCGGCGCTCCACCGGCCGCAACAGAGAGAGAGCTATGGAGAGCCCGATCTCTGCGAATTAGCATCGGCGTATCTCTTCGGTATCGCCAAGAACCATCCCTTCGTTGACGGCAACAAACGCACTGCTTTTGCCGCAGCAGACTTGTTTCTCTACTTCAACGGGTTGAGCATTGAAGCCGATCCTGCGGATATCATCCAGTTGGTTATGATGGTTGCCGCCAGCGAGATCGATGAAGCCGGTGCAGCCGCTTTCTTCCGCGACCATGTCGTCAAGCTTGAAGACTAGCCATCGGAAAGCTTGACGATTTCCCATTCCTTGCCGTTGACGCTGGCCAAGTCGCCGACCTTCTTGCCGAACAGGGCGACAGCCATCGGTGACACATGGGAAATCGTGCCCTTGGCCGGATCGGCCTCGTCCTCGCCGACGATCTTCCAGTGCACCTTCCTGCCGTCATTGCTCTCGATCGTGACGCCCATGCCGAAGCGCACAAGGTTACTGCCCGGCTCCGGTACGGAGAGTTCGGCGCTTTCACGCCGGGCGGTCCAATAGCGCAGGTCGCGCGACACGACCGCGATGCGCTCGCGGTCGGCTTTGCGTTCGGCCTTCGCCAAGATATCGCGCAGATCGGCGAGATTGTCCTCAATCTGCGTCAGGCCGCGTTCTGTCACCAGATTGCGATGGTGGCTGACTGGCCGTTCACCGACGCCGGCGATGGCATTTTCGCTGTCTTCCTCGCGCGTGAAAGCTCTGCTCATTTCCTGAACTTAGGCCCGCAGAAGCTGCTCGACAAGCCATTGTCGCGCGCTCGGCAGGAGAGACAGAACGGCTGGCACGATTCCTGCGACAGCAGGCTTGAACGCTGGGATTCTGTGCCGATGTTGAACAGACGAACGCTGCTGACCGGGACCGCCGGCTTTGCCGTCATGGGGCTTGCGCTTGGCAAGGCGGTGGCCGCAAACCTGACTGGCATCGAGAAAGCCTCGATGCGCGGCTCGATCAATGCCACCGACCTCGGCGTGCAGCCCGGCACATCAGACGATCAGAGCAAGGCCTTCGCCAAACTCCTGCGTGACGCAAACAGCCGCGACATGCCGATATTCCTGCCGCCCGGCACCTATGTCGTCTCCAATCTTTCGCTGCCCGGCCGCGTGCGGCTTTCCGGCGTGCCGGGCGCGACGCGCATCGTTTACGGTGGTGACGGCCACCTGTTCATGGCCGAACAGGCCGACCATATCGAACTTAGCGGTCTGGTCTTCGATGGTTCGAACCGCACGATGGGCGATTACACGCAAGGGCTGCTCGATCTGCGCCGCATCGCGCACCTCGCCATCGACAATTGCCAGATCACCGGCAGCGGCAAGAACGGGCTGGCGCTGGAACACGCGATCGGCCGGGTCGAGCGCAGCGAGATATCGGGCGCCGCCGATGCCGGCATTTACTCGGTCGAGGCTGGCGGGCTGTCTATCACGGGCAACACCGTCTCCGATTGCGCCAATGGCGGCATCCTCGTGCACCGCTGGCAGGCGGCGGAAGACGGCACCATGGTCATCGGCAACCGCGTCCAACGAATCCAGGCACGCGGCGGCGGAACCGGGCAGAACGGCAACGGCATCAATGCCTTTCGCGCCGGCAATGTCGTCATCTCGGGCAACATCGTCTCGGACTGCGCCTTCTCGGCGATCCGCGCCAACAGCGCCAGCAACCTGCAGATATCGGGCAACACCTGCTCGCGCTCGGGCGAAACGGCGGTCTATTCCGAATTCTCGTTCGAAGGCGCCATCATCAGCAACAACATCGTCGACGGTGCCGCCAACGGCATCTCGATCGTCAATTTCAACGAAGGCGGCCGCATGGACGTCTGCTCGGGCAACATTGTGCGCAATCTGTCGACCAGCGGCCCCTACCCTGCCGACGCGCCAGGGTTTGGCGTTGGCATCGGCGTCGAAGCCGACACAACCGTTTCCAACAACGTCATCGAGAACACGCCGCTCTATGGCATGCAGATCGGCTGGGGCCCGTACCTGCGCAATGTCGTCGCCACCGGCAACATCATCCGCAAGGCCGGAACCGGCATCGTCGTATCCGTGGTCGAGGGCGCCGGTACGGCCATCATTTCAGACAATGTCATCGACGGCGCCCTGAACGGAGCGGTTGTCGGGCAGCGCTGGGCCGAGCCGGCGACAGGCGATCTCGCCTCGTCAAACGATAGCGGCTATGCGCATCTGACCGTCGAGCGCAATCACGTCAGTTGAGGGCCGCTGTCGGCCTCAGCGCCCCGACCTTGGCACCGTTGCGGTTTTCGATGGGCGTGTTTGCCAATTCGCTCAGCTTGAACGCCAAGGCCTCGTCGGCGCGCAAAAGTTTGGCAAGGACGGCGGCAGCCATGGCTTCGCCGGCGCGGCCGGCGCCATCGTCGCATTTGAGCGCGATGCCGAGACCGAGCTCCGGAATTGCGGCACAATGGACGCCCTCGGCGCCGCCTTTGGTGAAAATCCGCCCTGGTGCGGCCTGCATCAGCGCGACGTCTTCGCGGCCGCTGCCGGCAACGAAGAAGGGCTCGGCCATGCAGGCGAAAAGCAGCCGCTTTGCAGCCTTGGCTCGCTCTGGGCCAAAACCTGATGTCGTGGCCATGCGGGCAAAGCCGAGCGCGAAGCTCCTGAGCGGCACCGCATAGGTTGGGATCGAACAGCCATCAATGGCTCGCTGGTCCTCACCATGGACAGCGCCCGTCACCGATTGCATGGCGTCGCGCACCATCTCCTGCAGGCCATGTCCCGGCTTGACATAGCCGCGATGCGCAATGCCGGCGTGGACGCAGGTGCAGAGGAAGCCGGAATGCTTGCCGGAACAATTGTTGTGCAATGCGTTCGGCGAGCCGCCGGCGCGGGCGAGCGCAATCTCGGCGTCATGATTGGACGGCCAATGCGTGCCGCATTCGAGCGCCGATCCGTCCAGCCCGGCCTTGGCCAGCATGGATCGCGCAAGGTCGACATGGGCCGGCTCGCCCGAGTGGGAGGCGCAGGCGAGCGCCAGTTCGCGGTTGCCGAAGCCATAGGCATCCGCCGCCCCGCTTTCGACCAATGGCAGTGCCTGGATCGCTTTGACGGCGGAGCGCGGAAACACCGGCTTGGCCGTGTCGCCGATCTCCCAGACGGGCTTGCCGTCGCCATCGAAGACCGCGACTGAGCCGCGATGCGCGCTCTCGACGATCGCGCCGCGCAACACTTCGATCAGAACCGGATTTGTCATGAACCCTCCCGTAAATGCGGGCGGTTTATCTGATCCGGTCGAGAATGGAAACGTAGTTGGCCACCGCCGCACCGCCCATGTTGAAGATGCCGCCAAGTTTTGCGCCCGGCACCTGGATGCCGCCGGCTTCACCGACAAGCTGCATGGCGGTCAAGACATGCATCGACACGCCCGTGGCGCCAATCGGATGGCCCTTGGCCTTCAACCCGCCGGAGGGATTGACCGGCAGGCGACCATCCCTAGCCGTTGTGCCGTCCAGCGCCAGCTTGGCCCCCTCTCCCGGCTTGGCAAGGCCCATCGCCTCGTACTCGATCAGTTCGGCAATGGTGAAGCAGTCATGCGTTTCGACGAAGGACAGATCGTCGAGCGTCACGCCGGCCGATTTCAACGCCCGGGTCCAGGCCTGTTCGCAGCCTTCGAAGGTCAGGATGTCGCGCTTCGACATCGGCAGGAAATCCTGCACATGCTCGTTGGCGCGGAAGGCAACGGCACGGCGCATCTTCAGCGCCGTGGCGGTGTCGGCAAGGATAAGGGCGGCGGCGCCGTCGGAGACCAGCGAGCAGTCGGTGCGCTTCAGAGGACCGGCGACGAAGGGGTTCTTCTCGCTCTCCTGGCGGCAGAACTCATAGCCGAAATCCTTGCGCATCTGCGCATAGGGATTGTCGACGCCGTTCTTGTGGTTCTTGGCGGCAATCATGGCCAGCGCATCCGACTGGTCGCCGTAGCGCTGAAAATAGGCCTGCGCGATCTTGCCGAAGACGCCAGCGAAACCCGCCGGTGTCTCGCCGTCCTCGGGCAGATAGGACGCCTTGAGCAGGTTTTTGCCGATCTCCGGCCCCGGCGTTGTCGTCATCTGCTCCGCGCCGACCACCAGCACGATGCGAGCGGCATTGGCGTCGATGGCACGGATGCCCTGGCGGACCGCCGCCGATCCGGTGGCGCAAGCGTTTTCGACGCGCGTCGCCGGCTTGAAGCGCAGCCGGTCGTCGGCCTGAAGCACCAGGCTGGCGGTGAAATCCTGCGCCGAAAAGCCGGCATTGAAGTGGCCGAGCACGATCTCGTCGACCTCGTCCGGACCAATGCCGGCATGGTCGAGCGCGTCCGTAGCGACCTTGACGATGAGGTTTTCGAGCGTTTCGCCCTCAAGCTTGCCGAAGCGCGAATGCGCCCAGCCAACGATGCATGCGGTCATGGCGGTCTCCATCCTTGGCGCCAGCCTAGCATGTGGGCCACGGCGCATTTCGCCTCTATTGTTCAAATCTAAACAATCCTGCTCGCCTCGTGAAGGGCTGGAACCAGACAATCGCTTGGTACAGGCGACGCCAGTGCTGATTTTTTTGTTGATTGACCCGTCAATAAAAAATAATCCTTCTCGAAAGGGATCATTGCAAGATGCCGAAAATCGGAATGGAACCGCTGCGCCGCAAGGCGCTTATCGACGCGACGATCTCGGCGATCGGCGAGCGCGGCTCGCTCGACGTGACCATGTCCGAAATCGCCGGGCGCGCAGGGGTTTCGTCGGCCCTTGCCCATCACTATTTCGGCGCCAAGGACGAGCTGCTGCTGGCAACGATGCGCCACATCCTGGCCGAACTGACCGCCGACACGTTGCGCGCCCTTGGTTCGGCCAACACCGCGCGCGAGCGCGTCTCGGCGGTGGTCGCCGTCAATTTCTCCGACATCCAGTTCCAGCCGGAAACCATCGCCGCCTGGCTCGCCTTCTATGTCGAGGCGCAGAAATCATCGGCGTTGCGCCGACTGCTCAGGGTCTATGCGCGGCGACTGCATTCGAACCTGATGAGCGGGCTTGTCGGCATCTTGCCCAGAGCCGAAGCCGACCGCGCCGCCGAAGCGACAGCGGCGATGATCGACGGGCTCTACATCAGGCGGGCGCTGAAGGACGGCGTGCCTGATGCCGCGACCGCGATCGCGCTGGTCGAGGACTATCTCGAAACCAAACTTGGCGAGCGGCGCAAACAGTGACAATTAAGCGATCCAATTTCCTGATCGTCATGGTCGATCAGCTCAACGGAACCCTGTTTCCGGACGGGCCGGCGGAGTTTCTGCACGTACCGCACCTGAGGGCGTTGGCCGCACGTTCGGCGCGCTTTGCCAACAACTACACGGCGTCGCCGCTCTGCGCGCCGGGCCGTGCCTCGTTCATGAGCGGGCAATTGCCGTCGCGCACCGGCGTCTATGACAATGCCGCCGAATTCGCCTCATCGATCCCGACCTTCGCCCATCATCTGCGCTCTGCCGGCTACTACACCTGCCTGTCGGGCAAGATGCATTTCGTCGGGCCGGATCAGCTGCACGGTTTCGAGGAGCGGCTGACCACCGACATCTACCCGGCCGATTTCGGCTGGACGCCGGACTACCGCAAGCCCGGCGAGCGTATCGACTGGTGGTATCACAATCTGGGCTCGGTGACGGGCGCCGGCGTCGCCGAGATCACCAACCAGATGGAGTATGACGACGAGGTCGTGTTCCTGGCCACACAGAAGCTCTATCAGCTTTCGCGCGAACAGGATGATGCGAACCATCGGCCCTGGTGCCTCACCGTATCGCTGTCGCACCCGCACGATCCCTATGTCGCGCGCAAGCAGTATTGGGATCTTTACGAGCACTGCCAGGCGCTGGACCCGGAAACCGGGTTCATCGCGCATGACGAGCAGGATGCGCACTCCCGGCGGCTATACCACGCCAGCGACTATCCTTCTTTCGAGATCACGCCGGAACAGGTGCGTCGTTCGCGGCAGGGCTATTTCGCCAACATCTCCTATGTCGACGACAAGCTGGGCGAGATCCTGAACGTTCTCGAGCGCACCCGCATGGCCGACGACACAATCGTCCTGTTCTGCTCGGACCACGGCGACATGCTCGGCGAGCGCGGCCTGTGGTTCAAGATGAGCTTCTTCGAGGGCTCGGCGCGGGTGCCGCTGATGATTGCCGGCAAGGGCGTGCCAGCCGGGCTGATCGAGGCGCCGGTTTCCAATCTCGACGTGGCGCCGACGCTTTGCGACCTCGCCGGCGTCGACATCGCTGCGATCGCACCATGGACGGACGGCCAGTCGCTGCTGCCGCTCACCGAGGGCATTGAGCGCACCGCGCCGGTGTTGATGGAGTATGCGGCCGAAGGGTCCAATGCGCCTTTGGTGGCGCTCCGCGACGGCAGATACAAATTCGTCCATTGCGAACTCGACCCGCCACAACTGTTCGATCTCGAAGCCGACCCGCTCGAGCGAAACAATCTGGCCGACGATCCGGCCAATGCGGGCCTGGTGGCGGCATTCATGGACAAGGTCCAGGCGCGCTGGGACATGGCCGGCTTCGACGCCGCTGTCCGCGAAAGCCAGGCGCGCCGCTGGGTCGTCTATCCGGCGCTGCGCAACGGCGCCTATTACCCCTGGGATTTCCAACCCCTGCAAAAAGCGTCCGAGCGCTACATGCGCAATCACATGAACCTCGACAATCTCGAAGAGAGCAAAAGGTATCCGCGAGGCGAATGATGTCAGACCTTCTCGTTCCCTCCCTCGACCACCTCAAGCAGGCCTATGCCGTTACATCCAGGGCGACACAGATCACGCCGCTGCTGGAATCGGCGGCACTGGCCCGAGAGACGGGGGCGGCCCGCGTCTTCATCAAGCCGGAATCGCTGCAATGGGCCGGCTCATTCAAGGTGCGCGGCGCCTATTGGCGGCTGGAACAGCTTTCGCCCGACGAGGCCAGGAAAGGCGTCGTCGCCTACTCCTCCGGCAATTTCGCTCAAGGGCTGGCGGCCGCCGGCCAGGCGCTCGGCATTCCCGTCACCATCGTCATGCCGATCGACGCACCGGCCGCCAAGCGTGACGCCACGGAGGGCTATGGCGCCCGCGTCGTGCTGACCGACCATGGCGAGCGCGCGCGCGAGGAAGTCGCGGCCGCCAAGGCGCGCGAGATCGCCGAGACCGAAGGCTTGGCCCTGCTGCATCCGTTCGACGATCCGGAAATCGTCGCCGGCCAGGCGGGCGCCGGCCTCGAAGCGCTCCACCAACTCGAAGCCAAAGGTGCTAGCGCTGGTCTTTTGTTCTGTTCGGTCGGTGGCGGCGGGTTGATCGGCGGCGTTTCGCTCGCCTTCCACTATCTGTCGCCCGCCACTGAGATCATCGGCGTCGAACCGGAAGGTTTCAACGGCATGGGCTCGTCGCTGGCGCATGGCGCCATCGAGACGATGCCAATCGGGCCGAAATCGATCTGCGACGGACTGATGTCGCGACGGCCAGGCGACGCGCCGTTTGCCGCGGTGAAGACGGCAGGTGTTCGCGGCATCACCGTCGACGACGCGTCTGTCCGCCGGGCGATGCGGATCGCCTTCGAACGCATGAAGCTGGTGCTCGAACCGTCGGGGGCGGCGTCACTCGCCGCACTGCTCGGCGGCAAGGTGGATGTGAAGGACAAGATCGTCCTTGTTGTGGCTACCGGCGGCAATGTCTCGCTCGCCGACTTTATGGCGCATATGAACCATGCTTGAAGCAGATTTCGTCATCATCGGCTCCGGCTCGTCCGGCTCGGCCATGGCCTATCGCCTGTCGGAGGACGGCAAGCATTCGGTCATCGTCATCGAATTCGGCGGTACCGATATCGGGCCGCTGATCCAGATGCCGTCGGCACTGTCGATCCCGCTCAACATGAGCCTCTACGACTGGGGCTTTGCCAGCGAGCCGGAGCCGCATCTCGGCGGCCGCGTGCTGGCGACGCCGCGCGGCAAGGTCATCGGCGGCTCGTCTTCGATCAACGGCATGGTCTATGTGCGCGGCCATGCCCGCGACTTCGACCATTGGGCCGAAGAGGGTGCGGCCGGCTGGAGCTTCGCCGACGTGCTCCCCTATTTCAAGCGCATGGAGGACTCGGATGGCGGCGAGGATGGCTGGCGCGGTCACGGCGGGCCGCTGCATGTGCAGCGCGGCTCGCGTAAAAATCCGCTCTACGGCGCCTTCGTCGAGGCTGGCCGCCAGGCCGGGTTCGAGCTGACCGACGACTATAACGGCTCCAAGCAGGAAGGTTTTGGGCCGATGGAGCAGACCATCAGTGGCGGTCGCCGCTGGTCGGCGGCATCGGCCTATCTGAAACCGGCGCTGAAGCGCAAAAATGTGAGTCTGGTCAAGGGCTTTGCGCGGCGGGTGATCATCGAGAATCAACGCGCCATCGGCGTCGAGATCGAAGCTCTCAAACAGATTCAGGTCGTTAAGGCGCGACGTGAGGTGATCGTTGCCGCATCATCGATCAACTCGCCCAAGATCCTGATGCTGTCCGGCATCGGCCCGGCCGAGCATTTGCGCGAAAACGGCATTGCCGTGGTGGCCGACAGACCCGGCGTCGGCCGCAATTTGCAGGACCATATGGAGCTCTACATCCAGCAGGAATCATTGCTGCCGATCACGCTCAATTCGGTGCTGAATCCGTTCTCGAAAGCGCTCATCGGCGCGCAGTGGCTGTTCCTCAAGACCGGGCTTGGCGCCACCAACCATTTCGAAGCGGCGGCCTTCGTGCGCTCGCGCGCCGGCGTCGACTACCCCGATATCCAGTACCATTTCATCCCTGCGGCTGTCCGTTATGACGGCAAGGCGGCGGCCAAGTCGCACGGCTTCCAGGCGCATGTCGGGCCGATGCGCTCGAAGTCGCGCGGCTCGGTGACGCTGCGCTCGCCGGACCCGAAATTGAAGCCGGTGATCCACTTCAACTACATGTCGCATCCTGACGACTGGGCGGAGTTCCGCCACTGCATCCGGCTGACGCGCGAGATCTTCGGCCAGTCGGCGTTCGACCCCTATCGGGGCAAGGAAATATCGCCTGGCAGCCACGTGCAGTCGGACGACGATCTCGACATCTTCATCAGGGATCACGCAGAGAGCGCCTACCATCCTTGCGGCACCTGCAAGATGGGCCGCGCCGACGACATGATGAGTGTCGTCGATCCGGAGTGCCGGGTCATCGGCGTCGAAGGATTGCGGGTCGCCGATTCCTCGATCTTCCCGCGCGTCACCAACGGCAATCTCAATGGGCCCTCGATCATGACCGGCGAAAAGGCTTCCGACCACATCCTTGGCCGCACGCCGCTGGCGCCGTCCAACCAGGAACCATGGATCAATCCGCGCTGGCAGGTCGCGGATCGATAGGGCATTGTCGAACGGACTTGGTAGCGAATACATCTGGAGAAAACCATGCGCGCCCAGCCCACGGCATCGCACTATGTCAATGGACGCTACATCGAGGACGAAGGCGGCGCGCCGCTGCCGGTCATCTATCCGGCAACCGGTGAGACCATCGCCATGCTACGTTCGGCGACGCCGAACGTGCTGGAGCTCGCCGTCGAGGCAGCGCGGGCGGCGCAGCCCGCTTGGGCGCGGCTGAAACCGGTCGAGCGCGGGCGCATCCTGCGCCGCGCCGCCGACATATTGCGCGCGCGAAATGCCGACCTTGCCCGCATCGAGACGCTCGATACCGGCAAGGCGATCCAGGAAACGCTGGTGGCGGACGCGCCTTCGGCGGCGGACTGCCTTGAATATTTCGGCGGTGCGGTTGCCGCCTACAATGGCGAGTCGGTCGATCTCGGCGGACCCTTCGCCTACACAAGACGCGAGGCGCTCGGTGTCTGCGTTGGCATCGGCGCCTGGAACTACCCGATCCAGATCGCCGGCTGGAAATCGGCGCCGGCGCTCGCCATGGGCAACGCCATGGTGTTCAAGCCTTCGGAAAACACACCGCTGTCGGCGCTGGCGCTGGCCGAAATCTACAGCGAGGCCGGGCTGCCTGACGGGCTGTTCAATGTGGTGCAGGGCTATGGCGATGTCGGCGCCGGGCTTGTCGGCCACGATGTCGTCGCCAAGGTCTCGGTGACCGGTTCGGTGCCGACCGGCCGCAAGGTGCTGTCGCTGGCCGGCTCGAAAATGAAGCACGCGACGATGGAGCTTGGCGGCAAGTCGCCGCTGATCGTCTTCGACGATGCCGACATCGAGAACGCCATTGGCGGCGCCATGCTCGGCAATTTCTATTCGACCGGACAGATCTGCTCCAACGGCACGCGCGTCTTCGTGCAGAGCGGCATCCACGACCGCTTCGTCGAGCGCCTTGTCGAGCGAACCAAAAAAATCCGCATCGGCGACCCGCTCGACCCCGAAACCCAGATGGGCCCGTTGGTCTCCAGGGCGCAGCACGACAAGGTGGTCGGCTATATCGAAATCGGCAAGCAGGACGGAGCTGTTCTCGCCTGCGGCGGCAACGTGCCTTCGTTGCAAGGTTTTCAGGGCGGTTTCTTCGTCGAGCCGACGGTGTTCACCGGCGTCACCGATGGCATGCGCATCGCCCGTGAAGAAATTTTCGGACCAGTGATGAGCGTGCTGAAATTCGATGGCGAGGACGAGGTGATCGACCGCGCCAACGACACCGAGTTCGGCCTCGCTGCCGGCGTCTTCACGCGCGACCTGCCGCGCGCCCACCGCGTCATCGCCGAGTTGCAGGCCGGCACCTGCTGGATCAACGCCTACAATCTGACGCCGGTGGAAATCCCGTTCGGCGGCTTCAAACAGTCAGGCATCGGACGTGAGAATTCGCTGGCAGCGCTGGCTCTCTATTCGCAGCTGAAGTCGGTGTATGTCGAGACTGGGGATGTAGCGAGCCCGTATTGAGAGGCCGGCCTCTCAATACGGGCTCATCCCTTCTCCACCGTCCCATCAAGATACTGCGTCAGCGCGCAGACCAGATGATAGAAGATGCTGGCAGGAACGTCCGATGCCAGCGAGCGGCCGCGCTCGTCGATGCGATCGATCCACAGGCCGAGCGGCGCCGGGTCGATGTGCCAGCGGAACAGCCGGCCGACGCGCGCTTCGATTTCCGGCTTGAGATCGGGGCCGCCAGAGCCATCCAGCGCGATCGCCGCCTTCACGGCTTCGGCCTGCGGCCAACTGCGGGATATCAGGTCGAGCGGCAGGCCTTGCCTGGAGACGGCGCCATAGGCAAGCCCGGTGGCGCGGTTGAGGCCATTGGCAGTGGCCGACGCGTAAAGTTTTCGGGCAAAGCCGCTCAACTCGGCCTGGCCGCTACGCCCGGCGAAATCTACCAGCAAAGAGGCCCATTCGAAATGGTGGCCGGGCTCGGTCCATGACCCTTTCTCGCCGGTGGAGGGTTTCCATTCGGCATCGAAATACTCGCCAAGCGTCCAGCTTTCCGGATCGAAGAAATGACTGCGGAAGAGGTCGATGATACGTGCCGCGCGCCGCAGATGGGCGCGCTCGCCGGTCGCCTGGTGCCAGGCGAGAAAGGCCTCGAGCAGGTGCATATGCGGGTTGGAGCGGCGCTCGCCTTTGCCGTCCGATGTCTCAAGAAAGCCGGTCATGCGGCTGTCTTCGAGATGCGCATCGAGAAAGGCGAAGGTTTCCTCGCCGAGGCGCAAGGCGTCGGGATTGCCTGACATATGCGCATGCGCCAGTGCCAGGAGCACGCAGGAATGATCGTAGGCATCCTCGGTGGCGTCGGCGACCGAACCGTCGACATTCAGCGTGCGAACCCAGCCGCCTTTGTCGGTGCGGCCCTTGCCGGCCATGAAGGCGATGCCGTGGCTGATCAACCGATCGGCCGGGCCGTCCCAGCCGCGCGCCCGGGCGACGGCGAAAGCATAGACCTGTCTTGCCATGGTGCGCATGCGCTTGGGCTTCATCAACGGCGAGGCGTCCAGGCCGAGCGCTTCGTGAAAGCCGCCATGGCGTTCGTCGACCCCCGATGTCGACCACAGCGGCAAGGTCTCCTGAAACAGCCAGTGATGCACGCGCCGGCGCCAGGCGCCGCTTTCGATGACGCGGTCATGCGCCGGCGTGAACCTGGTTTCCAGGCGACCCGATTTTTCGAGCTGCTCGACGATCTTCTTGACGTGTTGACTGTGGCTGACCGGGGCAACGAAGGTGGCATCCGATGTCGAAACGATGGCGATGTCCTTCATGCCGATCGCCGACAGCAGGCGGCCGTCACTGCGAATGTAGGAATTCTCGCAATCGATAGCGACGACATCGCCGATGATGACATTGCCCCGGTCGTCGGCGGGGCCGACATCGAGCAGCGACTGCCACGAGCCGAGATCGTTCCAGCGGAAGCCGGCCGGCACCATGGCGATGTCTTTTGCCCGCTCCATGATGGCGTAGTCGATCGAATTCGACGGAATGGCGGCGTAGAGTTCCAGCGGCATGTAAAGGCCGGACAGATCCGATGTCGCTGCCTTGTAGGCTGCTTCGGTGGCCTGCCAGATATCCGGCTGCAACGCTATGAAGGCGTCACGCATGGTGCGGGCGCGAAACAGGAAGATGCCGGTGTTCCAGTAGAAATTTCCGGCCTTGAGATAGCTCTGCGCAGTCGCAATATCCGGCTTTTCGACGAAGCGCGACACGTCGAAGGTGCCGCCGCTTTCGGCCGCGACCTCGATATAGCCGTAGCCGGTCTCTGGTTGCGTCGGCTTGATGCCGAACACCACCAGCCTGCCCTCGCGTGCTGCCTCGGTGCCGGCTTCTACGCTCTGCCAGAATTGGCTTGCGGTGGATATTTCGTGATCCGATGGCACCACCAGCACCAGGCTATCGCCGAATTCGGACAGTGTGCGCAGCGTCGCCAGTGCGACGGCGGCGGCTGTGTTGCGCCCGGTCGGCTCGAACAGCGGACCGCCGCCGGCGAGGTCGAGACCAGCAAGATCGGCGTGAACGCGATCAGCATGGCGCTCCGCGGCGATCAGGAAGATCGGCGTTCCGCCTTCCAGCCGGGCGGTCAGCCGACGCAAGGTCTTGGCCAGCATCGAGCCGTCGCCGGACAGATCGTGGAACTGCTTGGGGTTGTCCTCGCGCGACAGCGGCCACAGCCGCGAGCCGACGCCACCGCTCATGACAAAACTGACGATCCGCTCGGTCATTCAACTACCATTCAAAAGGTCTGGTTGTAGGCGCCCACCTCGGAGCTGCGGCGCAGCACGGCGTCGACAGCCTCGAACATCTCCCGTCGACGCTGCGACGACACCGGGCTTTCGACCACCACGACCAGTTCCGGTTTGTTCGACGAGGCGCGCACCAGCCCCCAGGTGCCGTCGTCGGCGACGACGCGCACGCCGTTGACGGTGATGAGGTCTGCGATCTTCTGCCCAGCGAAAACCCTTCCATCCCGCTTCATGGCCTGAAAATCGGCAACCACCCGTTCGACCACACCATACTTCACCTCGTCCGCGCAGTGCGGCGACATGGTCGGCGTGCCAAAGGTCAGCGGCAGCGCGCGATAAAGATCGGCCATCGAACTGCCCGGGCTGCGATCCAGCATCTGGCAGATGGCGATGGCGGTGACCAGGCCGTCGTCATATCCGCGCCCGATCGGCGGATTGAAAAAGAAATGACCCGACTTTTCGAAACCGGCGACAGCACCGAGTTCGGCGACGCGGCGCTTGATGTAGGAATGGCCGGTTTTCCAATAGTCAGTGACGGCGCCATTGGCGCGCAGCATTGCGTCGGTATGGAACAGGCCGGTCGATTTGACGTCGACGACGAAGGTCGAGTTGGGATGCTGGCTGGAAATATCCCTTGCCAGCATCACACCGACCTTGTCGGCAAAAATTTCATTGCCTTCATTGTCGACGACACCGCAGCGGTCGCCATCGCCGTCGAAGCCAAGGCCCATGTCGGCGCCTGATGCCAGCACCTTGTCCCGGATGGCATGCAGCATCCGCATGTCCTCGGGATTGGGATTGTAGCGCGGAAATGTATGGTCGAGCTCGACGTCGAGCGCGATGACCTCGCAGCCGATGCGCTGCAGCGCTTGCGGCGCGAAGGCGCCGGCGGTGCCGTTGCCGCAGGCGGCGACCACTTTCAGCTTTCGCGTGATGCGCTTGTCGCGGGTCAAATCGTCGAGATAAGTGGCGCGAAAATCGCGGACGAAATCGTAGGAGCCGCCGCCGACGAGATCGAAATCACCAGCCAGCACGATCGCCTTCAGCGCGCTCATCTCTTCCGGTCCGAAAGTCAGCGGCCGCGCCGCGCCCATCTTGACGCCGGTCCAGCCATTCTCGTTATGCGAGGCGGTGACCATGGCGACCGAAGGCACGTCCAGTGCGAACTGGGCGAAATAGGCCATCGGCGATAACGCCAGTCCGATGTCCCTCACCCGTGCGCCTGCTGCCATCAAACCGGACACCAGCGCCAGTTTGATCGACAGCGAATAGGAGCGGAAATCATGCCCGGTGACGATATCGGGACCGGCACCGACACGGCGAATCAGCGTGCCAAGCCCCATGCCGAGCGCCTGGACGCCGATCAGATTGAGCTCCGGCAGTTGCGCGGAACCGGGATGGCCGAACCACCAGCGCGCATCATATTCGCGAAAGCCGGACGCCTTGATCAGCGCTTCGGTTTCGAATTCGAAACTGTTGGGCCGGGCGTCGCCAACGATGCTGAAGGACAAGACTGGAAAACTCCGAGTGACGGAAATTACGAGTTGTCGAGGACTGCGGCTTAGCACAGAAGGCTTTAAGCCACGTTTATCCCAGGAGGGAATCCGAGCCTTTAGGGCTATGCTCGACGAAAGCCTACGAAATGCGACAGAAGTGCCGCCATGCCGCTTGCAGGAACGAAGTGTGGCGGCTATAAGCCCGCGGTCTGGTCACGGAGTGTAGCGCAGCCTGGTAGCGCACCTCGTTCGGGACGAGGGGGTCGCAGGTTCAAATCCTGCCACTCCGACCAGAAAAAACAAAGAGTTAGCGCATCCCGACTTCGGCGCTCCACCTGCCCCTCAAGCGAGATTACTCTCGTCCCCCGTCAGTCGGATGGGCGAATTTTTATTCGCGTGCCCGGCTGACAGCGATGCTGTTGCACTGGACAGTAACCAGACGGCCTCAACCGGCCGCCTGATGCTTTCGTGCGTGCGCTTCGCGGACAGATTCCGGAAAACATCCCGACTGGCACGCGCGTCCGCTCAGCGGAGGCCAAAAAAGCTCAAGATCGCTATCACGATGACCACAGCTCCGACGAGCCAAATGATATTGTTCATGATCTCTCTCCTGTTGCCTGGGGGAGCCCGCGCCTCTGGTAGAGAACGCGGGCCGACCAGCCTTTGCCGACTGATCTGCAGCAGACACCAAATCGTGATCCTGGCTGCGAGAAATAAACCGTCAGGCACGCCTAATGTTCCGTCGTGGCGTTCTATGATCATGGGCGCCGGCATCATCACCACGACAGCGCTGCCGTGACGGGCTCCGTCCTAACCCATCGGCACCATCCCGCGGTGATCGAACGACGGGTACTAACGCAGGGATCCGGCCCCGATTCTTGATGGGAGTCGAGTTTGGATGGGAGTGGGGCCACGAGAGGCCTCTTGGCACGCGTCCCGATCATGTGCCCACGACCAGACTTAGGTCCGGCCCTTGCCCGACCGAAGTCCAGGTTGGAAACGCTTGCCCTTGCCCCAAATTCGGGTGGCGGGCAAAAAATGGTCAATGAAACTAAGAGCAGCAGCATGTCGAACCGTGAGACCAAAAGATCCCATGCCCTGAGCATGCGCATGACAGAGATCAAAGCCAGGATGCAGGAAGCCCAGATTACCGAAGACGAGATGAAGACCTTCCAGAAGGTCGCGGCCATCATGGAGGGTCGCGAGGGGCGAATCGAGGTTGACGACCTGATTGCCGCGTCATTCCTCACCGACACGCAGCTGAACAGCCAGAAGCGTTAAGCGACCATGCCGACGATTAGCAGACTTTTTGATTCCCCCGCCGATGCGGCGCGGGTTGCCAGCGACTTGGTGGCGGCCGGAATTCCTCGCGTACAGATCGCGATCATCGGGCCTTACAATGACGAGGCGGGATCTCTTCGGGTTTCCGCTTTGGGATCGTTATTTGGCGCTGCCGCCGGCGGGTTGGTCTGCCTGAGTGCCGTTGCGGCCTATGGCATCAATCCTGTTGCTGCGGGCGTATTGCCAACAGCGGTGGCTGGCGCGTTCTGTGGCGGCGTTGCCGGCGGTCTGTTTGGAACATTCGCCATAGCCGCCATAAAAGCGGATGATCAGGAGGTTGCCGAGGGGGTGGTTCTGGTGACGGCGCATGTCGATGAAAATGACGCCGACATCGCTCAGACAGTGCTCGGCGGTCGCCCCCCGTCGACGCTCGTGGCCGAAGCAGCGTAGGAGCCGAAGCAGCGTAGGAAAGGCGTCACGACGTCCCCGGAACTCTTCCTTTGCCAGAGATTGAGCCCAACACTCGGCAGATAGCAATTCGAGTGACTGAAATGTTCCTGCGTCGACCGAAAGGTCGGCCCCAGTGGCAGGTTCGCGGCCGCATATTTTGACGAAAAGGTGCGTCGGCTTTAGGGTCGATGGACCTGATGAAAGACTGAAACGGCGGGCCGAGTGCGACATGAATTTGAATTCAACCACAATCCCGCCCTTGATCCTTGTGATGACGCTGGTTCTCGTCGCTGGCTGTTCATCGCTCGGAAGAACCGTCGATCCAGCGAAATACGATTCGATGACGTGCACCGACCTCAACAGTGCGATGGGAGACGTCGCCCGTGACATCTCGCAAACGGCAATCACGCGCGGCAAGGTCACCAACACCAATGTTCCACGCTGGCTGCTCGGCGGCTCACGCGTGAAGACCGCGGTGGCCAACCGCGAAACAGCCAGGATCGACCGGCTTAAGCAGCAACAGGATGCCATTGCCGCTGTGCGAGCGCGCAAGTGCCCGAGGTCCGCGAATTGAGCGGACAGCCAATGCCTTGGTGCGGAGCCCGGTTCAGGCGCTCAGCCGAAATCGCGTCACGTCGATCGCGGCCGCCATCAGCGTCTGCGTGTAGGCGTGCTGCGGATTGCTGAAGATCGCCTCGGTCGGCCCTTCCTCGACGATCTTGCCCTGTTTCATGACGATGATGTAGTCGGCCATGGCGCGCACGACCGACAGATCATGGCTGATGAAAAGATAGGACAATTCGTGGTCCGCCTGCAGCTTGCGCAGCAGTTCGACGATCTGTTTCTGCACAGAGCGATCGAGCGCCGAGGTCGGCTCATCCAAGACCACCAGCCTGGGCTTCAGGATCATGGCGCGAGCAATGGCGATGCGCTGCCGCTGGCCGCCCGAGAATTCGTGCGGGTAGCGATTACGTGCGTTGTGGTCGAGGCCGACCTCGCGCAAGGCCTCGACCGCGCGTTGATCACGCTGCTTGCCTGAAAGATCAGGCTCATGCACCAGAAGTCCTTCAGTGATGACCTGGCCAACGGTCATGCGCGGCGACAGCGAGCCGAACGGGTCCTGGAAGACGAGCTGCATCTGGCGCCGCAGCGGCCGCATCGCCTGCCGGTCGGCTTGGGAAATGTCGCGATCGCCGAAACGGATGAGCCCGTCGCTCGGCAACAGCCGCAGCAAGGCGCGGCCGAGGGTCGACTTGCCCGAGCCGGATTCACCGACGATGCCGATGGTCTGGTTGCGCTGCAGCCGGATGGAGATGTGATCGACGGCACGCAGCATCAGCGGTTCACCAGCAAGAAACCCGCCGCCGATCCTGAACGTCACTTCGACATTCCTGCCTTCGAGCAGCACCGGGGCATTGGCGGGCGGCGGCGCCTTGCTGCCGGTCGGCTCGGCCGCCAGCAGCATTTTCGTGTAGGCATGCTGTGGGTTGGCGAAGATCGCCTCCGCCTCCCCCTCCTCGACAACCTCGCCCTGGCGCATGACATAGACCCGGTCGGCAAAACGGCGGACGATGCCAAGATCGTGGGTGATGAAGATGATCGCCATGCCGAGCTTGCGCTGCAATTCGGCCAGAAGCACCAGGATCTGCGCCTGTATGGTCACGTCGAGCGCCGTCGTCGGCTCGTCGGCGATCAATATGTCAGGGTCGTTGGCGAGCGCCATCGCGATCATCACACGCTGGCGCTGGCCACCGGACATTTCGTGCGGATAGGATTTCATCCGCCGCTCGGGATCGGGAATATGCACCAGCCGCAGCAGTTTGAGCGCCTCTTCACGCGCCTCGGCGACATTCAGGCCCCGATGCCGGCGGATCGGTTCGATCAACTGATTGCCGATCGAATAGAGCGGATCGAGCGAAGTCATCGGCTCCTGGAAGATCATGCTGATCTTGCGGCCACGGACCTTGTTGAGCTCGGACTTGCTGAGCGTCAGCAGATTGCGGCCGCGATAGTCGACGTGACCTGTCGCCTCGCCGTTCGATGCCAGCAGGCTCATCGCCGCCATCATCGTCTGGCTTTTGCCGGACCCGGATTCGCCAACCACGGCAACGGTCTCGCCAGATTTGACATGGATGTTGATGCCCTTGACTGCTTCGACGGCGCCGTCAAGCGTGCGGAAGCGGACACGCAGATCCTTGACGCTGAGGATCGTTTCGGAAGCAGCCATCTCGGCGATCCCCATCTTAGCGATCCCTTGGGTCAAGTGCGTCGCGCAGGCCGTCGCCGACGAAATTCAGCGCGAACAGCGTCGAGACGAGGAAGAAGGCGGGGAACAGGAGCAGCCAGTTGGCGGTGCCGATGTTCTTGGCGCCGACCGAGATCAGCACGCCCCAGCTGGTCATCGGCTCCTGCACGCCGAGGCCGAGAAACGACAGGAAGCTTTCCAGGATGATGACCTGAGGCACCAGCAGCGTCATGTAGATCACCACCGGGCCGAGCAGGTTGGGGATGACGTGGCGCAGCAGGATGCCGCGCTGGCCGACGCCCATGGCTTCCGCCGCCTGGACATATTCCTGCCGGCGGATCGACAGCGCCTGGCCGCGCACGATGCGCGCCATGTCGAGCCACAGCACGGCGCCGACCGCCAGGAACATCAGCACGAAGTTGCGGCCGAAGAACACCACCAGCATGATGACGAAGAAGATGAAGGGCAAGGAATAGAGCACGTCGACGATGCGCATCATCACCTCGTCGACCTTGCCGCCGGCAAAGCCTGCAGCGGCCCCGTAGACCACGCCGATCATCACCGCCACGACGCCCGCGAGCAGGCCGATGGCCAGCGATATGCGCCCGGCCATCAGCGTGCGCGAGAGAAGATCGCGGCCCGTGTTATCGGTGCCGAACAGGAAATATTGCTGCTTGATCGAGGCGCTCATCGTCACTTCGAGACCGTCAGGCGACTTGCTCTCGATCTTGGTGCCGTCAAAGGCATCGGAACGGTCGAGATAACGGATGTTGCGATCGTCGATCGGCCTGGTCGACTTGACGGTGACGAAGACCTGGTTGCCTTCCTGCCGCCACTCCTTGATGTCGACCCGCATGCGCTTGATCGCTTCGGTAAGCGCCGTCTCGACCATGTCGGCCTTCGGATAGGCTGACAGGCTTGGCGGCATGCGCACATAGTCGGCATAGATGGTAGTGTATTGATGTGGCACGAACCACGGCCCGAACACGCTGACGACACCGATCAGGGCAAGGTAGTACAGGCTGAACATGGCGGCGCGATTGGCCTTGAGACGCGCCCAGGCATCCCCCCAGAGTGAACGGCCGATGACGGCGGGGGCTGTGGCTGCGATGTCAGTCATAGCGCACCCTCGGATCGACGACCGCGTACATGACGTCGACGATCAGGTTGAAGACAATGGTAAAGATGGCGATCACCACCACCGTTCCCATCACCAGCGTGTAGTCACGATTGAGCGCGGCATCGACGAAATAGCGGCCAACGCCTGGAATGGAGAAGATCGTCTCGACAATGACCGAGCCGGTCAGCAATGCCGCCGCCGCCGGACCGGTGAAGGAGACGATCGGCAGGATGGCGCCGCGCAGCGCGTGCTTGACCACCACCGACCAATCGGACAGGCCGAGCGCGCGCGCCGTGCGGATGTGATGGGACCGTAAGGATTCGATCATCGAGCCACGCATCAGCCGGGCGACGATGGCGATCTGCGGCAGAGCGAGCGTCAACACCGGACCGACCTTGTTGATGAAAGCGCCATCGCCCCACCCACCGATCGGCAGCAGCCTCCAGGTCAGCCCGAACAGGAGTTGGATCACCGGCGCGATGACGAAGGTTGGGATGGTGCTGCCGGCCGTCGCCAGCGCGATCACCGTATAGTCGCCAAGCTTGTTCTGGTTAAGCGCCGCAATGGTGCCGAGCACACAACCGAGCAGCAGCGCCAGGACGAGCGCCGAGGCGCCGAGCTGAACCGATATAGGCAGGCCCTTGGCGAAGAGTTCGGTGACGGTGAAGTCCGGCATGTTGTAGCTCGGGCCGAAATTGCCGCGCAGCAGATTGCCGAGATAATGGACGAATTGCAGCCAGAGCGGGTCGTTGAGGCCGAACTGGGCTTCGAGATTGGCCTTGATCTCGGGGCTCAGCCCCCGCTCTTGGTTGAATGGGCCGCCCGGCGCGACGCGCATCAGGAAAAACGCCATGGTCACGATGACGAACAGCGTCGGGATGGCGGTCAGAAGCCGCCGTAATACGTATCGCAGCATCGGTGCCCCGCTTGATCCAGAGCAACGCGCGTCCAGCCGGACGGTTGCGCTCTAGCCTTCAAATCTTCGCACCGACATACCGAAAATCGATTCCGGTTTCCGGACCGATGCGATGGCAAACCAGCACCGCCGCGCATTGAGTTGCGCGGCGGCCCGGCTAAGGATCAGTCCTTACTGATGAAGCGGGACGGATGGATATCCATCACATTGTCGTCGAAGCCATGCAGCTTCGAGGAAACGATGTCGTGGAAGCTGTAGTAGAGAAGCGGAATGTTACCGACGTCATCGACAAGGATGCGCTCGGCCTCAGCGAGGTCCTTCATGCGCTCTTCCGGCTTACCGCCGGCAGCCGCCGCCTTGTCCATGGCCGCTTCATATGCCGGGCTGACATAGCTCGAATAGTTGTTGCCGCTGGCCTTGCGGGTGATGCCGAGGAAGGTCTCCGGATCCTTGTAGTCGGCGATCCAGGCGGCACGCGCCACGTCGTAGTCGCCCTTCTGCTCGAGGAAGGAGTAGTGGGTCTTGGTGTCGGTGTTGACGAGCGAGACGTCGACGCCGAGCGGCTTCAACTGTTCCTGGATGGCGACGGCCGTGTTCTTGTGGTTTTCCGACGTGTTGTAGCGGATCTCCATCTTCAAGGGATGCTCGGGCGTATAGCCGAGTTTCTCGAGGGTCTTCTTGGCAGCGTCCTCGCGGTCGATCTGCGACATGTCGGCGTATTTGGCCGTTGCCGGCGAGTAGCCCGCGATGCCCGGAGGCACCATCGAATAGCCAGGCAGCATTGAGTTCTGCCAGACCTTCTCGGCGAGGAAGTCGCGGTCGATCGCCATCGAGATGGCGTTGCGCAGTTCGACATTGTCCCACGGCGCCTTGTCGGTCTTGATCGCATAATAATAGGTGCCGAGATAAGGTCCGACGCGGACCTGGTCGCCGAACTTGGTCTTGAGGTCAGCGAGCTGTTCGGTCGGCAGGTCGCCGTAGCTGTCGAGTTCGCCGGCCTCGAAGCGCTTCATCGCCGATGAGCGGTCTTCGGTCGGGATATAGTTGACGACGTCCATCTTGACGGTCGCGGCGTCCCAGAATTTCGGATTCTTGACCAGCTTCATGTGGTCGTTGGGAATCCACTCGGCCAGCGTATAGGCGCCGTTCGAAACGAGATTACCCGCCTTGATCCAGTCGGCGCCGAGCTTGTCGATCGAAGCCTTGTTGACCGGATAGGTGGCCTGATGGGTCAGCATCTCCAGGAAGTAAGGCGTCGGCGCCTTCAGCGTGACTTCGAGGGTATTTGCATCAATCGCTTTGACACCCATATCCTCCGGCTTGCCCTTCTTGGTGTTGACGTCCTCCGCACCCTTCACCGGGTACAGCATCGAGGCGTATTCGGCAGCGGTGGCCGGGTCTTCCAGCCGACGAAACGAATAGACGAAGTCGTCCGCCGTCACCGGGCTGCCATCCGACCAGAGGCCATCCTTGCGCAGCTTGAAGGTGTAGACAGTGCCGTCGTCGGACACTGTCCAGCTTTCGGCCGCGCCCGGAATGAGGTTCGTCTTCTGGTCATGCATGACCAGGCCCTGGAACAGGTCGCGTATGATATCGGCTTCGTAGACTGTCGAGGTCTTGTGCGGATCGACCGTCTCCGCTTCGGCGGCGCTGCCTCTGTTATAGACGGTCTCGGCGAAAGCCGGCGTGTAGAACGTGCCGGCGGCCAGCGCCATGGTCGTGGCGAGCACCGTCGCCTTCAGCATGTTTTTCAGCATGAAGTTCTCCCTGTCGGCGCTGCCGTTGGCGCGCCTATTAAGTGTTGACGCCCTGGAGCCGATATCTGACCCCTTTGAGCGCGCCGCTGGTTCCCGTCCTGCGGCTCGTGCCCAGACACTAACGCGGAGAATTTTTATTTCAACAGACTCTCTGGGTCACCCAAAGTAAGGCGGACGAAAGCTATGGCGTGGCCGCTGAAACACCAGCCGAAACCAGAAGCTTGACTTGGTTTCTTCACCTCGACGCCATTTTTCACCGCGAATCGGAGCCACGCCAGTTTGCCGGAATGTCTTAATGCGTTCTTAAGCAACCACAGGTTACATTACGATTGCCTTCTATACAGTTCGATCTCAGACGCGTGGCGGCTATGAGCAACGGAGCAAGTAAATTGCCCAAAGTCTTTCAATTGGTGCGAAAATTTCAAGAAGAACGTGGAACTTCTGCGGTTGAATTTGCCTTACTCTCGCCGATCTTCATTCTTCTTCTACTCGGAATGGTTGCATACGGTATATATTTCGGCGCCGCCAACTCGATCCAGCAGATAGCGGCGGATGCGGCCCGCACGGCCATTGCCGGGCTGAACCAGACCGAGCGCCAGACGCTCGTGGCCAGCTTCGTCACCAACAATGCCGGCGGATATCCCTTCGTGGATGTCAGCAAGTTGACCTACCAGGCCAACGACAGCGCGGCCGATGGAAGCCAGTTCGTGGTGGCCATCCAGTACGATGCCCGCAACCTGCCGATCTGGAACCTTTTCCCGGGCATAGCCATGCCCGGGACCACCATCAAGCGCCAGTCAACGATTAGGGTCGGGGGCATTTAAATGCTGCTGCATGCGTGCAATGGGATCGGTCGGCTTGCCCGGTTGATGCTGAGTGACAGGAAAGCGAACTTCACCGTCATGGCGGCATTGAGCGCGCCGGTGGCGCTGGCGCTGGCCGCGGTGGCCATCGACGAAGCCTCGATCTACACCGAGCGCCGCGAAGCACAGGCAATGGTGGATCTGGCGGCGATCACCGCCGCCTCGAACATGACCAAAGTCAACACAGCGGTTGTCACCACGCTGACCGACAACGGCATGCCAGGGGTTGTCGTTCAAAGCTCGGGACAGACGATCGAGCCGGCGGCCGGCAAAACCGTCGTGACGGTCACACCCGGGCGATATGTGGCATCCGGCGCCAATGTGGGCCAGCGTTTCCAGGCCAGCGTAACACCCTACAATGCCGTCCGCGTCACCCTGAAGAAGATCCCTGCCCGCTATTTCGCGAGTTCGCTGATCCCCACTCCCGTCATCGGCACCCAAGCCACCGCCAGCATGACGCCGCAGGCGACGTTCTCGGTCGGATCGAGGCTCGCCAGCCTCAATGGCGGCATCCTCAACGCGCTTCTCGGCGGACTTCTCGGCAGCAACATCTCGCTCAGCGTCATGGACTACAACGCGCTGATCTCGGCGGATGTGAGCGTGCTCTCCTTCGTCGACGGCGTTGCCACACAGCTGAACCTGACCGGCGTGTCGTATTCGGATGTGCTGGCATCGAAGGCGACCGTCGGCCAGATCGCCACGGCCATGGCCAATGTGCCCGGGCTTGGCAACACGGCCAAGGTCGCCCTGCAGACGATCGCGTCCAAGTCGACCAGCACGGTCAAGATCCCGCTCAGTCATCTGGTCGATCTCGGCTCCGTCGGCAAATTGGGCCTCGGGCAAAGGCCCGCCGGCCTCGGCGTCGATGCCAGCGCCTTGGGAATGCTGACGGCCGCTGCCGGACTGGCAAACGGTTCGAAGCAGGTCGACGTCGCCCTCGGCGCCACCATTCCCGGGGTGCTGTCGACCACGCTCGCCATCGCCATCGGCGAACCGCCGCAATCCTCGCCATGGCTGGCGGTTGGAGAAGCCGGCACCGTGGTGCGCACCGCGCAAACGCGCATCAAGCTGCTGGTCACGGTCGGCGTCGGCAATCCAAACCTGGGCGGCGGCATCAGCCTGCTGTCGGTCAAGCTGCCGCTGAATGTCGAAGTGGCCTACGCCGAGGCCAAGCTGACCGACATCAGCTGCCCGACCGGCCCCGACAGCCTGAAGGTTACCATTGCCGCGAAGCCCGGCGTCGCCGCGGTGAACCTTGCCGCCAGCGACGCCGATAACAGCCCCACCGCTTTCGCCGATTTCAGCAACCCGCAGTCGTTCTCCGACGCCAACATAGCGAATGTCAGCCTCAATCTGTTGCTGCTAAAAATCCCGCTAATACTGGTGAAGGGGTCGGCGGGTGCCGATATCACCAACGTCAGCCCGACCAACCTGGTCTTCAACAAAACCGAGATCGCCGCCAAAACCATCAAGACGACGCCGACACGGGACCTGACTCAGACGCTGACAACATCACTGGTCGACAAGTTGTCACTCTCCGTCAACGCGCTGGGTATCCTCGGGCTTGACGTAACCGCCCTGCTCGGCGCAGTGAAACCTGCGGTGACGACGCTCTTGAAAACCGTGACCGCACCAGTCGACACATTGCTTTACAATCTGCTCGATACGCTCGGCGTGCATCTCGGCGAAGCCGATGTCCGGGTCACCGGCGCGACATGCGGACGTGCGGTGCTGGTGCAGTAACGGTCCGGGTATCAGTCGAGCCTGCCAACAAAGGCTCCGAGCGCTGGCAGCAAAAGCTCGGTCTCGACGACCGCGGCATTGCCATCCAGCTGTACAACCGCTCCGATATCCCCCGGCAACGGCCAACTGGCCGGTCCCTCGGCGAAATTGAAGACACAGAGCAGTCTTTCGCCGCCGCCCTCGCGGATGAAAGCCAGCACGTCACCCTCGGCGTCGAGAAAGCGGATCGAGCCTGATACCAGCGCCTCATGCTCCCCGCGCAAGGCCAGCGTGGTCCGATAGGACTTCAGCACCGAGGCCGTGTCGGCATTCTGGGCGTCGACCGCGCGGGTGCGATGGCTGGCCGGTATCGGCAGCCAGGGCTTGGCCGTGGAGAAGCCTGCATTGTCGGCGCCGGCCTCCCAGACCATTGGCGTGCGACACCCATCCCTGCCCTTGACGCCTGGCCAGAAGCGGATGCCGACGGGATCGCGCAGATCCTCATAGGCCAGCTCCGCCTCCTCCAGGCCCAGCTCTTCGCCCTCATAGAGGCAGATTGAGCCGCGCAGGCAGGCGAGCAGCATGATCGAGAATCTTGCGACCGCGTCGGGATCGCTGCCCGGCCTTGTCCAGCGGCTGACATGGCGCACCACGTCATGGTTGGAGAACGCCCAGCAGACCCAGCCGTCGGAGACGGCCGCTTCGAAGGCTTCGACACAGCCACGCACATGCGCGGCCGAGAACTGCGGACCGAGCAGGTCGAAGGTGTAACACATATGCAGCTTGTCGCCGCCTGAGGTGTAAGCGGCGAGCGTCTGCAGCGAGCGGCCTTCATCGCCGATTTCGCCAACCGCGGCGCGGTCGGCGTATTCGTCGAGCAGCGCCCTGAAGCGGCGCAGGAACGCCAGGTTTTCCGGCCGCGTCTTGTCGAACAGATGCTCCTGGTAGAGGTAGGTGTTGGTCTCGCCGTTGGTGCCGGCGACGCTCGACGCCAGCGGCGGATTGCTGCGCAGCCAGCGGTCGTGGACATAGTAATTGACCGTATCGAGCCGAAAACCGTCGACGCCGCGCTCCAGCCAGAAGCGCACCGTGTCGAGAAGCGCGTCCTGGACATCCGGATTGTGGAAATTCAGATCGGGCTGCGAGGCAAGGAAATTGTGCATGTAATACTGCCGGCGGGTCGAATCCCATTCCCAGGCAGGGCCACCGAAGACGGAGAGCCAGTTGTTGGGCGCGCCGCCATCGGGCTTGGTATCGGCCCAAATGTACCAGTCGGCCTTGGGGTTATCGCGGCTGGCGCGGCTTTCGACAAACCAGTCGTGCTTGTCGGACGAATGCGACAGCACCTGGTCGATGACGATCTTCAGGCCGAGACGATGCGCCTCGGCGACCAGCGCATCGAAATCCTCGAGCGTGCCGAACATCGGATCGACATCGCAGTAATCCGACACGTCGTAGCCCATATCGGCCATCGGCGACTTGAAGAAAGGCGACAGCCAGACCGCGTCGACACCAAGAGAGGCGACATGGGCGAGCCTCGATGTGATGCCTCTGAGGTCGCCGCTGCCGTCGCCGGTGGTGTCCTGGAAGGAGCGCGGATAGATCTGGTAGATGACGCAACCGCGCCACCATCCGGTCCTGTCACCTGCCGCCATTGCGCTTCTCCCCTGTGCCGGCTTGCGCTCGTTCGATCATGAAGATCACCGCCCGTCCCGATATCGGTCGCGAACTGTCCGCCGCATCCGGCGCTTTGATGGCTGGAGCCCAGAAGAAGCCGTCTCGCTCAGGCAAGGTGAACATGCAGGCCCGGCGATCGCCGTTGATGATGACGGCAAGGCGGCTGACGCCACCCAGGATCATGACGAGGCGGTACCGCTGCGGGTCCTGCCAGCACTGTTCATTGAGCGGCGCGCCTGTCTCGGTCAGCCATGCGACGTCCGGCATCCCCGAACCTGCCTGCGGCTGGCCAGTTAGGAAGCTTGTATCGAAGAGCGCCGGCATCGACCGGCGCAGCCTCGAGAGTTCCACCGTGTAGCGCTCCAGCGCCTGGTCACGGCCGGCCCAGACGAGCCAGGTGATCTCGTTGTCCTGCGCATAGGCGTTGTTGTTGCCTTGCTGGGTGCGGCCGAATTCGTCGCCCGCGGTCAGCATGATGGTGCCGCGTGAGGCAAACAGCGTGGCGAGCAGCGCGCGCTGATCGTTCAGGCGAGCAGTTGGTACGGCCGGATCGTCCGCATCCCCTTCGACGCCGTTGTTCCAGGACAGGTTTTCATTGTGGCCGTCGCGGTTCTGCTCGCCATTGGCTTCGTTGTGCTTGCGCTCGTAGCGCACGATATCGGCGAGCGTCATGCCGTCATGGGCGGCGATGAAATTGACGGTCCGACTGGCGTTTTGCCTGTCCGTTGCGAACACATCGGACGAACCGGCAAGCCGGGTCGCCAGCGCACCGACCATGCCGGCGTCGCCGCGCCAAAAGCGTCTGACATCGTCGCGATACTTGTCGTTCCATTCGAGGAAGGGCGGCGGGAAATTACCGAGCTGATAGCCGTCGGAACCGATGTCCCACGGCTCGGCGATCAACACCCGATCGGCCAGCAGCGGGTCGTCGCGCATCGCTCTCAGCAGCGGCGCCTCGGCATCGAATGTTCCCTCGACCCGCCCCAGAATGGGAGCGAGATCGAAGCGGAAGCCGTCGACGCCGGCATCCCTGACGAAATGGCGAAGCGTGTCGAGGACCATCTCCTGGACGACAGGATGGTCGCAAGCGATCGTGTTGCCGGTGCCGGTGTCGTTGGCCAGCCTACCGTCAGGCGTGTGCCGGTAGTACGCCTGGTTGTCGAGGCCGCGCAGCGACAGCGTCGGGCCAAGCCAGTCGCTCTCGCCGGTGTGGTTGAAGACGAGGTCGAGGATGACGCCGATGCCAGCCTCGCGCAGCACGGCGACCGTGTTTCGCAACTCCATGACGCCGCCCGGCGCCAAACGCGGATCGAGGGCCATGAAAGTCACGGGATTGTAGCCCCAGGCATTGCGCAGCCCGAGCGGCGGCAAATGTCGCTCGTCCATCGACGCGGTCACCGGCATCAGTTCGACCGCGCCAACCCCCAGTTTTTTCAGATGCTCGATAACCGCCGGGTGAGCAAGTGCGGCGACTGTTCCGCGCAATTTTTCGGGAATGTCCGGATGCAGCATGGTGAAGGCGCGCACCGGCACTTCGTAAATAAGGCCGCCCGGCTGGAACAGCGGCGGGGCAGCCTGCACCGGCTTCGGCAGCGCAGCGGCAATCGCCTTGGGCATCAGCGGTGCGGTATCAGCGCCCTCGCCCCGGCGCTGGGCCAGCCGCCAGTCATAGACATAGGACCTGTCGATCTCGACGGCATAAGGATCGGTCAGGAGCTTGGCGGGATCGAACCACAGTCCGCGTTCCGGCGCGTAGTCGCCATCGGCGCGAAAGCCGTAGCGGATGCCCTGGCCAAGGCCCGCAACGAACAGCGCATGGACGCCCTCACCTTCCGGCTGCAGTTCGAGCCGTTCGATCTCCCGGTTGCCCCGCTCGTCGAAGATCGAGACCCAAAGCCGACGGGCGGCCTGCGACCAAGCGGCAAAGCGGATGCCGCCCTCCGAGACAAGTCCGCCAAATCGCGACCGATCAGCGGCCGGCATCGCAGATTTCATCAAGTAATTACGCTTGGCTTGGGGCGGCCGGTATGGCTGTGAATCCCGGCAATATCATCGGCCGCGGCTATCAGATCGGCAAGGGCGGCCTGGGTGTCGAGGTCGTGCCTCGACTTGTCCGACTCGTAGCGCTCGATATAGACGCGCAGCGTGGCACCTGACGTGCCGGTGCCGGACAGCCGAAAGACCACCCGCGAACCACCTTCAAACAGCACCCTGATACCCTGATGCTCGCTGATCGAACCGTCGACGGGATCGTGATAGGCAAAGTCGTCGGCGCTGGCGATTGTCATGCCGCGCACGCTGGCACCCGGCAGCGCGCCGAGCTTGGCGCGCAGTTCGTCGACCAATGCGTTGGCGCGGTCGCTCTCAACCTCTTCATAATCGTGCCGCGAATAGTAGTTGCGACCGTAGTTCGCCCAGTGCTCGGCGACGATCTGCTTGCAGCTTTCGCCCCGCGCGGCAAGGATGTTGAGCCACAAAAGCACCGCCCAAAGGCCGTCCTTTTCGCGGACGTGGTTGGAACCGGTGCCGGCACTTTCCTCGCCGCAGATCGTCGCCATGTCGGCGTCGAGCAGATTGCCGAAGAACTTCCAGCCTGTCGGCGTCTCATAGAGGGCGATGCCGAGTTTTTCGGCGACGCGGTCGGCAGCGCCACTGGTCGGCATCGAGCGGGCGATGCCCTTCAGCCCGCCCTTGTAGCCGGGCGCCAGGCGGGCGTTGGCGGCAAGCATGGCAACCGAGTCCGACGGGGTGACGAAAATGCCCTTGCCGATGATCAGATTGCGGTCGCCGTCGCCATCCGAGGCAGCGCCGAAATCCGGCGCGTCTGGTCCCATCATCTCGTCATAGAGGTGCTTGGCATGGACGAGGTTCGGGTCCGGGTGATGGCCGCCGAAATCCGGCAGCGGCTTGAAATTGCGGCAGGTACCGATGGGCGCGCCGAGTCGGTTTTCCAGGATCTCCTTGGCGTAGGGGCCGGTCACCGCGTGCATGGCGTCGAAGCGCATGCGGAAGCCGGATTTGAACAGTTTGCGCAAGGCATCGAAATCGAACAGGCTTTCCATCAGTTCGGCATAGTCGGCGACCGGGTCGATGATCTCGACCGTCATGCCGGCGGCCTTGACCGTGCCTGTTGTGTCGATGTCGATCGGATCGATGTCGGCGATCTTGAAGCTCGAAATCGCCCTGGTCTTTTCGAAGATCACGTCGGTCAGCTTTTCCGGCGCCGGGCCGCCATTGCCGGCATTGTACTTGATGCCGAAATCCTCATGCGGACCGCCCGGATTGTGGCTGGCCGACAGGATGATGCCGCCAAAGGTCTTGTATTTGCGGATGACATGCGAGGCGGCCGGCGTCGACAGGATACCGCCCTGCCCGACCATCACCTTGCCGAAGCCGTTGGCGGCTGCCATGGCGATGGCCTTCTGGATGACCTCGCGGTTGTAGAAGCGGCCATCGCCGCCGATCACCAGGGTCTTGCCCTTGAAACCGTCGAGCGCGTCGAAGATCGACTGGATGAAATTCTCGGCATAGTGCTCCTGCTGAAAGACAGGCACCTTCTTGCGCAGGCCCGACGTGCCGGGCTTCTGGTCGGAATAAGGCTTGGTGGGGACGGTGCGTATCATGCTTCAGGCAACCCTTTTCGAAAGCAGAGAGCGATAGAGTTCAACATATTTGTCCGCGCTCTTGTCCCATGACACATCGGCCTTCATGCCCTGGCGCTGCAACGATTCCCAGACCGCCGGACTGGCATGGGCGTCGACGAGGCGGCGGATGGCATGCAGCAAGGCACCGCCATTGTTGGGCGCGAACTGGAAGCCGGTGGCGACGCCGGCAGAGACGGCGGCCTCATTGGCGTCGATGACCGTATCGGCCAGACCGCCGGTGCGCGCGACCACGGGCACGCAGCCATAGCGCAGGCCGTAAAGCTGCGTCAGCCCGCACGGTTCGAAGCGCGAGGGAATGACGATGGCGTCGCAGCCGCCTTGCATGATGTGCGACAGCCCCTCGTCGTAGCCGACGACGACCCCAATGCGGCCGCGATGCCGGGCGGCGGCGGCGAGCAGCGCGCCTTCGAGGCCGGCATCGCCCGAGCCGAGGATGGCCAGGCGCGCGCCGGTCGCAACAATGCCGTCGACCGCTGTCGCCAAGGTATCCATGCCCTTTTGCCAGGTCAGGCGGCTGACGACGCAGACGATCGGGCTGTCGTCGCGCTCAAGGCTGAAGCGGTCTTCCACGGCAACCCTGTTGGGCGCGCGCGCCTTCAGCGTGCTAGCCGTATAGGTGGACACCAGGTGCTTGTCGGTTTCCGGATCCCAGATGTCGGTGTCGATGCCGTTGACTATGCCATAGAGATCGCTGGAGCGCATGTTGATGAGGCCGTCGAGGCCCATGCCGAATTCCGCCGAGCGGATCTCCTGCGCGTAGGTCGGACTGACCGTGGTGATCGCCCAGGCGGCCTGCAGGCCGGCCTTGAGGAAGCCGACACCGCCATAATATTCGACGCCGTCGAGCGCCATCGCCGCTGCCGGCAGGCCGAGTTCGCCAAAGATGGCGGCGCCGAACTGGCCCTGGAAAGCGAGGTTGTGGACAGTCATCATCGATGGCACGCCGACCGCCTTGCCGTAGCGCATATAGGCCAGCGTCATCGCCGACTGCCAGTCATGGGCGTGGACGATGTCGGGCTGGTAGCCCGAGATGGCGCCACCGGCAATGTCGCCGCCGACCTGGCTCAACGCCGCGAAACGCCGCCAATTGTCTGGCCAGTCCACGCCGGTGGCGTTGCCGTAGGGACCGCCGGGACGGTCGAACAGATGCGGCGCATCGAGCACGAACAGTTCGAGCCCGGCGAGTTGGACTGAATGGACGGAGGCCTTGCCGCCCTGCAGCAAGGGATATTGCAGAACCGCCCGCTTCTTCTTGAAGGCGGCCATGACGGTCGGAAACCCTGGGATGAGCGTGCGCATGGTCACGCCCTTGGCCGCCAGTGCGATGGGCAGCGCGCCGGTCACGTCGGCAAGCCCACCGGTCTTGATCAGCGGGAAAATTTCCGGCGTAACCGACAGAACCTGCATGCGTTAGAGCCCCAGCTTGTCGATCATGTCCTGGGTGACCAGGCAGATGCCCTTTTCGGAAACGCGGAAGCGCTTGGCGTCGAGAATAGGATCTTCGCCGACCACCAGCCCTTCCGGTATCCTAACACCATGGTCGATGACCACACGCTTCAACTTTGCGTTCCGGCCGACATGAACGTCGGGCAGCATGACGACTTCTTCCAGCGTCGAATAGGAATTGATGCGCGCGCCGGTGAAGATCAGGCTTTTTTTCAGCGAAGCCCCCGAGACGATGCAGTCACCCGAGACAAGCGAGGAGATGGCCGAACCGCGGCGGCCGTCCTCGTCATGCACGAACTTTGCCGGCGGCTTCAACTCGGCATAGGTCCAGATCGGCCAGTCGCGGTCGTAGAGGTCGAGCTCAGGCGTGATATCCGTGAGGTCGATATTGGCTTCCCAATAGGCATCGACCGTTCCGACGTCGCGCCAGTAGGCCTCGTTCTCGGCGGTCGAGCGGACGCAGGACTTGGCGAAGCGGTGCGCGATCGCCTTACCGTGCTGGACGATATAGGGAATGATGTCCTTGCCGAAGTCACGGCTCGAGCCCGGCTCGGCCGAATCGCGGCGCAACTGCTCCATCAGGAACTTGGTCTTGAAGACGTAGATGCCCATCGAGGCCAAAGCGAACTCCGGCTTGTCGGGAATGCCGGGCGGATCGGCGGGCTTTTCGACGAAGGCGATGATGTTGTCCTTGCCATCGACATGCATGACGCCGAAGCCGGTGGCTTCCATGCGCGGCACTTCGAGGCAGCCGACGGTGACGTCGGCATTGGCGTCGACGTGCTGGCGAAGCATCATCTCGTAGTCCATCTTGTAGATGTGGTCGCCGGCCAGGATGACCATGTATTCGGGCCCGTAGGCTTCGATGATGTCGATGTTCTGGTAGACGGCGTCGGCCGTGCCTTCGTACCACTGCGTTTCCGAGACGCGCTGGCTGGCCGGCAGGATGTCGAAACTCTCGTTTCGCTCGGGCCGCAGGAAGTTCCAGCCGCGCTGCAGATGGCGGATCAGCGAATGTGCCTTGTACTGGGTGGCGACGCCGAGGCGTCGAATGCCGGAGTTAAGCGCGTTGGAAAGCGCGAAATCGATGATGCGCGTCTTGCCCCCGAAATAGACGGCCGGCTTGGCGCGCCGATCGGTCAGTTCCTTGAGGCGGCTGCCACGGCCGCCGGCCAATACATAGGCCATGGCATCGCGCGCCAGCGGCTGGGTCCGTTTCAAGTCTGCCATTTCTACCCTCCCAAGTTACTCGATCTCGACATGTTACTCAGTGTCGATGGGTTCAGTCGGCGACGAGCTCGAGCATGATCGTGGACAGCGGCGGCAAAAGCATCGTCGCGGAGATGCTTCCTTCCTCCGCCCGCGCCTCGACCATGCCGCCATTGCCCTTGCCGGAACCGCCATATTCAGAAGCGTCGGTGTTGATGATCTCGCGCCATTTTCCGGCCGTCGGCAACGGCACGCGATAATTATCGCGCGGCACCGGCGTGAAATTGGAAATGACGGCCACCGGGCTGCCGCCCGGCGCGCTGCGCAGCCAGGCAAAAACCGAATTCTGGCTGTCGTCGACGATCAGCCAGGAGAACCCTTCCGGTTCGCAGTCGCGGCCATGCAGCGCCGGACGCGAACGGTAGAGATAGTTGAGATCGCGCACCGTCTGCCACACGCCGCGATGCGGCCGGAACTCCAGCAGGTTCCAGTCCAGCGCGCGCGCCTCGCTCCATTCGCGGCGCTGCGCGAACTCCTGTCCCATGAACAGCAGCTTCTTGCCGGGATAGCCCCACATGAAAGCGTAGTAAGCGCGCAATGTCGCGAATTTCTGCCAGTCGTCACCGGCCATCTTGCCCAGCAGCGTGCCTTTGCCGTGCACGACCTCGTCATGCGAGAGCGGCAGCACGAAATTCTCCGAGAAGGCGTAGGTCAGGCCGAAGGTGAGGTCGTTGTGGTGGTGCTTTCGGAAGATCGGTTCCTTGGAGAAATACTCCAGCGTGTCGTGCATGAAGCCCATATTCCACTTGAAGCCGAAGCCCAGCCCGCCTTCATGCACCGGTGCCGAGACCTTCGGCCAAGAGGTCGATTCCTCGGCGATGGTCATCACGCCCGGATGGTGGCCGTAGACCTCCTTGTTCATCTTCTGCAGGAAGCTGACCGCCTCAAGGTTCTCGCGGCCGCCTTTCTCGTTGGGGATCCATTCGCCGGCCTTGCGCGAATAGTCGAGGTACAGCATCGAGGCGACCGCATCGACGCGAAGTCCGTCGACATGGTATTTCTCGGCCCAGAACAACGCATTGTTGACCAGGAACGACACCACCTCGCGGCGGCCGAAATTGTAGATCGCGGTGTTCCAGTCGGGATGAAACCCCTTGCGCGGATCGGCATGTTCATAGAGCGCGGTGCCATCGAAATTGGCCAGGCCGTGCTCATCGACCGGGAAATGCGCCGGCACCCAGTCGAGAATAACGCCGACGCCGGCACGGTGGGCGCCGTCGACGAAGCGGGCAAAGCCGTCCGGATCGCCAAAGCGGGCCGATGGCGCGTAGAGCCCGGTCGTCTGGTAGCCCCAGGACGGGTCATAGGGATGTTCAGAGATCGGCATGAATTCGATATGGGTGAAGCCGGTCTCGACCACATAGGGGATGAGCCGGTCGGCCAGTTCGTCCCATGACAGGAACGTACCGTCGTCGCGAAGCTGCCAGGAGCCGGCATGGACCTCGTAGATCGAAATGGCTTCGCGCCGGTGATCGGCATTGCGCCAGAAATTGCGATGCGCCTCATCGCCCCACTCATGCGCCGGCGGCACAGCAACGACCGAAGCGGTGGCCGGACGCAGTTCGGATTTGAAGGCGAACGGATCGGCCTTCAGCGGCAGCCTGACGCCGTCGGGGCCGATGATCTCGTATTTGTAGGGCCGGCCAGCACCGATATCGGGAATGAACACCTCCCAGATGCCGGTGTCGCGGCGGTCGCGCATCGAGTGCCGGCGGCCGTCCCATTCGTTGAAATCGCCGACCACAGAGACACGCCGCGCATTGGGAGCCCAGACGGCGAAATGCACGCCCGTGGCGCCTTCGTGCTCGATCACATGGGCGCCGAGCTTGTCGAATAGCCTGAGATGCGATCCCTCGGCGATGTAGTAGTCGTCCATCGGCCCGAGCACCGGACCGAACGAATAGGGATCGGTCAGCCACCAGTCGCCGCCGGCATTGCGCGCGTGATAGCGAAGCGGTTGCCGCTTCTTGATCGAGAGCTTGCCTTCGAAAAAGCCGCCATCGTCGCGCCTGGACAATTCACCCGCGATGGTGCCGGTCAGCGTATAAGCGGTGACGAATTCGGCATTCGGAACAAAGCAGCGGGCCACAAAACCCTTCCCAGCCTCCTGAACACCGAGAACGGCAAACGGATCGCCATGCGTGCCCGCAACAATCGCCGCAACATCGCTGGCTGCCGCCAGTCCGTCCGGCCCGCTTGTCGCAGCGGTCGCGCGCGGCTTCTTCATCAGGCAGTGTCCCTCCCCAGGCACCGAGTGTTTGTTTCTAGTGGTGTGATCCGACCTTTAAGTTCACACCACCGGGACCACATTGTTTGCGGCCTCATGCAATCACATCAGGCAGGCACGTTCCAGATTTCTTTCGCATATTGGCGGATCGTGCGATCGGAGGAGAACCAGCCGACACGCGCCACATTGCGGATTGCCCTGGCGTACCAGTCGGGACTGTTGCGCCAGACCGCATCGACCTCGCGCTGGGCGGCGGCATAGGCATCGAAATCCGCTGCGACCATGAACCAGTCGCTGTTGTAGAGACCGTTGATGAGGTCGCGGTAACGCTCCGGATCGTCCGGCGAGAAGACGCCTGACGAAACAGCCGCGACCGCTTGCGCCAGCTCGGGCGATCCTTCGATGACGGCGCGCGGATCGTAGCCGTTGTTGCGCCGCTCGGCGACCTCGGCGGTGGTCAGGCCGAAGATGAAGATGTTGTCGTCGCCGACGCATTCCTTGATCTCGACATTGGCACCGTCGAGCGTGCCGATGGTCAGCGCACCGTTCAGTGCGAACTTCATGTTGCCGGTGCCCGATGCTTCCATCCCGGCGGTCGAGATCTGCTCGGACAAGTCAGCGGCCGGCATCATGATCTCGGCAAGGCTGACATTGTAGTTCGGCACGAACACCACCTTCAGCAGACCGCGCACGGCCGGATCGCGGTTGATGACTTTTGCGACATCGTTGGCGAGTTTGATGATCAGCTTGGCATTGTGGTAGCTGGGCGCCGCCTTGCCGCCGAAGAATTTCACGCGCGGCATCCAGTCGCGCTCGGGGTGCGAGCGGATCTGGTCATAGAGGGCGATTGCCTCGAGGATGTTCAGAAGCTGGCGCTTGTATTCGTGGATGCGTTTGATCTGGATGTCGAAAAGCGCCGAAGGATCGACCTTGATGCCGAGCCGGTCGGCGACGAGGTTGGCCAATCGCGCCTTGTTGGCGCGCTTGACGGCTGCGAACTTGTCGCGAAAGACGGCATCGCCGGCGAAACCGTCGAGATCCTTAATGGCGTCGATGTCATCGAGAAAACGGTCGCCGATCGCCTCGCGGGCGAGCGACGTCAGTCCGGGATTGCATTGGATCAGCCAGCGCCGCGGCGTGATGCCGTTGGTCTTGTTGTTGATACGATCGGGATAGAGCTTGTGCAGGTCGGCGAACACCGTCTCCTTCATCAGGTCGGTGTGAAGAGCCGAAACGCCGTTGATGGAATGCGAGCCGACAAAGGCCAGATTGCCCATGCGCACCCGGCGGTCGCCATTTTCCTGGATCAGCGAGATGCGGCCAATCTGCTCGTCCGAGAACTGGTTGGAAGCACGCGCCTCCAGAAGCACTTCAGCGTTGATGGCATAGACGATCTGCATGTGGCGCGGCAAAAGCCGCTCGAACAGCGGCACCGGCCAGCTTTCCAGCGCCTCGGGCAGCAGTGTGTGGTTGGTGTAGCCGAAGGTGCGCTGGGTGATATCCCAGGCCTGGTCGAAGTCCATGCCGTGGACGTCCATCAACAGGCGCATCAACTCCGGCACGGCGATGGCGGGATGGGTGTCGTTCAAGTGGATCGCAGCCTTGTCGGGCAGCGACTTCAGGTCGCCATATTGGCTCAGATGGCGCTGCACGATGTCCTGCAGCGAGGCGGTGGAGAAGAAATACTCCTGCCGAAGCCGCAGTTCCTGCCCGGCCTTGTGGGAATCGGCGGGGTAGAGCACGCGCGACAAGGCATCGGCCTTGTTGCTTTCGGCTAGCGCGCCGATGTGGTCGCCGGCATTGAATTTGTCTAGCAGGATCGGATCGACCGGCATCCCCGACCAGAGCCGCAGCGTGTTGACGCGGTTGGCCCGCCAGCCGACGACGGGCGTGTCATAGGCGACGGCCAGCACATGCTCGGTCGGTTTCCAGACATGGCGTTCGAGGCGCCCGTCCTTGGAGGTGATCGATTCCACCGAACCGCCGAAACCAACCTCGAAGGAGCGTTCGCGACGTTCGAATTCCCACGGGTTACCGTGATCAAGCCAGGTCTCTGGCAGTTCGACCTGCCAGCCGTCGTGAATCTCCTGCCGGAACATGCCATTGGCATAGCGGATGCCGTAGCCATGCGCCGGAATGTCGACGGTCGCCATGCTTTCCATGAAGCAGGCCGCGAGCCGGCCGAGGCCGCCATTGCCGAGCGCCGCATCGGGCTCGAGTGCTGCAATCAAGTCGAGGTCGACACCCAGCGACGACAGCGCCTCGCGCATGTTGTCCATCAGGCCCAGATTGGAGAAGGCATCACGCATCAGGCGGCCGATGAGGAATTCCAGCGACAGATAATAGACGCGCTTTTCCTTCTGGTCGTAAGCCTCTCTCGTCGCCTGCATCCAGTGATCGACGATCCGGTCGCGCACGACCTTGATCGAGGCGGTCAGCCAGTCGTACTGGGTCGCAACGGTGGTGTCCTTGCCGACCCTGTATTTGAGGGCCACCAAGACTTCACGTGCGAGTGTCTTTGGATCAGGATTTTCGAGCAGTGGCGGAAGGGGTTCGGATGTCATCGCGCTCGTCATGATGCCTCTCGTGCGGTTGCCATGATCATACCGGCTTTCATCGCTCCTCCCAGCCCATGCTAGCTGATACCGCCATATATTCAATCGATTTAAACAGGTTCGATCCGGCTTGCCCCCTGCGGCAATTTGGCAATTCTGAAGTGTGACGCGTCAAGACGGCCCGCGCGACGCGCTTCAAATTCCTGTTCCGTGCTTGCCGCTGTTGCCAAGCACCAGCCACTTTGGGCGACATGTATCAAGCCGCCAGCGCCGCCTCCGGCGGGGCCTTGGCTCCTGTCATGAAGGCGACGGCATCGGACATCGTATATTGCTTGGGGTCGATGACGGCGAGGCGACGGCCCAGCCGATGGATGTGAATGCGATCGGCCACTTCGAAGACATGCGGCATGTTGTGCGAGATCAGCACGATCGGGAGGCCGCGCTTCTTGACGTCGAGGATCAATTCGAGCACGCGGCGGCTTTCCTTGACGCCAAGCGCGGCCGTCGGTTCGTCCATGATCACCACCCGACTGCCGAAGGCGGCCGCACGTGCCACGGCAACGCCCTGTCTTTGGCCGCCCGAGAGCGTCTCCACAGCCTGGCTGATGTTCTGGATGGTCATCAGGCCAAGTTCGGTAAGTTTGTCGCGGGCGCGCTTTTCCATCGCCGGGCGATCGAGCATGCGAAGCCAATCGCCCAGAAAACCCGGTTTACGGATTTCGCGGCCAAGGAACATGTTGTCGGCGATCGACAGCGCGGGCGACAGCGCCAGGTTCTGGTAGACGGTCTCGATGCCGGCTTCGCGGGCCTCCATCGGCGATTTGAAGGAGACGGGTTTTCCTTCAAGCCGGATCTCGCCTTCATCGGGCACGGCAGCGCCGGAAATCGCCTTGATGAGCGACGATTTGCCGGCGCCATTGTCACCGATGACCGCAAGGATTTCGCCGGGGTAAAGGTCGAAGTCGGCGTTGTCGAGGGCGGTGACGCGGCCGTAGCGCTTGACCAGGCCACGCGCGGTGAGAATGGGTTCCTGGGTCGTGGTCATGCCGAAACCTTTCTGATCCATTGGTCGACTGCCACGGCGCCGATGATCAGCACACCGGTGAGCAGCACCTTCCATTGCGGATCGGCGCCCAGCATGTTGAGGCCCATGGAGACGACGCCGACGATCATCGCGCCGAACAGCGTACCCAGGATCGAGCCACGTCCGCCGAACAGGGAAATACCGCCGATCACCGTCGCGGTGATCGCCTGGAGATTGTAGTCGGTGACGGCGGCCGACGGCGAGATCGAGCCGTTGCGGCCGATGGAGACCCAGGCAGCGAAAGCGGCGATCAGCCCGGCAAGGGTGTAGACCGTCATCAGCACCTTCTTGGTCTGGATGCCCGACAGCTTCGCCGCCTCCTGATCATCGCCAACGGCGTAGACATGGCGGCCCCATGCCGTGTGATTGAGCACGTACCAGAGGATCATCACGAGCACGACCGTGGCAATGACGCCGAGCGTCAGCACCGCCGTGCCGACCTTGAAGCTGATGGCAAAGAGATGCAGCAGCGGCGCCTGGGTGTCGACATCGGTGTCGCGGATCGTCTCGTTGGCCGAATAGATGAAGTTAGTGGCCATGACGATGTTCCAGGTGCCAAGCGTCACGATGAAGGGCGGCAGCTTCATGTAGGCGACAAGCACCCCGTTGAGCAGCCCGCAGGCCGCGCCGGCGGCAAGCCCGATCGCCACGGCGAGCGCGCTCGGCATGCCATAGCTGACCGCGCAATTGCCCATGATCACCGCTGAAATCACCATGATCACGCCAATCGACAGGTCGATGCCGGCGGTCAGGATGACCAATGTCTGCGCAGCACCCAGAATGCCGATGATGGCGATCTGCTGCAGGATCAGCGTCAGTGTGTAGGACGAAAAGAACCGCCCTCCGATGGTGATGCCGAAGACGATGATCGCCAGAACCAGCACGATCAGCGGCACCGCGGCCGGCGTCGAATGCAGGAAATGCTGGATGCGCTTGACGGCCGATTTGTGCTCGTCAAAAGCGGCAACGCTTGTATCGCTGCTCGAGAGAACCTTCTCGAATTCCTGAGCTTGAGCCATGTTTACTCCCCGTAGGCTTCAGCCAAACGCCGACGCCAGTCCACGCCTTTCCGGTCTGCTGCCGGGATTGTTCGCGGTCACGCGAGCCATCGTCCACCCGAAGCGGCCGGGGATCAAGCCCCGGCCGCTCAGGTTCCCTGGATGCCTGTCAGACCGGGATCAGCCCCAGCACTTGGCGAGGCCTTCCTTGGTGTCGATGGACTTCACGCCGGTGGCCGGCTTGTCGGTCACCAGGTTGACGCCGGTGTCGAAGAAGTTCTTGCCTTCGGTCGGCTTCGGCTTGGTTCCGTCCTTGGCGAAGGCGGCGATCGCCTCGATGCCGAGCGCTGCCATCTGCAGCGGATATTGCTGCGACGTGGCGCCGATGACACCTTCGGCCACCGACTTCACGCCGGGGCAGCCGCCGTCGACGGAGACGATCAGCACCTGGCTTTCGAGGCCGACAGCCTTGAGCGCCTGGTAGGCGCCGACAGCAGCAGGCTCGTTGATGGTGTGGATGACGTTGATGGTGTTGTCCTTCTGCAGGAGGTTCTCCATCGCCTTGCGGCCGCCCTCTTCATTGCCGTTGGTGACGTCGTGGCCGACGATGCGCGCATCGTCCTCATCGCCGATCTTGTTGGGATCCTTCACGTCGATGCCGTAGCCCATCATGAAGCCCTGGTCGCGAAGCACGTCGACGGTCGGCTGCGAAGGCGTCAGGTCGAGGAAGCCGATCTTGGCGTCCTTGGCCTTGTCGCCGAGCGTGGCGGCTGCCCAGGCACCGATCAGCTTGCCGGCTTCGAGATTGTCCGTTGCAAAGGTCGCGTCGGCGGCGTCGATCGGATCGAGCGGCGTGTCGAGCGCGATCACCAGCAGGCCCGCATCGCGCGCCTTCTTCACGGTAGGCACGATGCCCTTGGTGTCGGATGCAGTGATCAGGATACCCTTGGCGCCGTCGGCGATGCAACTCTCGATGGCCGCGACCTGGCTCTCGCTGTCGCCGTCGATCTTGCCGGCATAGGTCTTGAGGTCGACGCCGAGTTCCTTGGCCTTCGCGGTGGCGCCCTCCTTCATCTTGACGAAGAAGGGATTGGTGTCAGTCTTGGTGATCAGGCAGGCACCGACACCAGCCGCGGATGCGGACGACGCAGACGCCATCAGCCCCAGAGCCGCGGCGGCAAACACGGTCGATTTCAACAGTTTTGTATTGGTCACGATTTCCTCCCAGTGGAACTATCCGGATGCCGGCCAACCGGCACCTGCAGCGCGTCCAACGAAATTCTCCCAGCGTGGACGCCGTCTCAACAGACACCAGCACGAAGCCCCTGTCAATAATTAAATCACTCTTATTTATTATTGACAGCCTTGCTTCGTTCACCCATTCTGGCCCAAAAGCATTGAGGGGAAACGACGGGAGGAACAGGGTGGAAACGGCCATTGCGAGGCACGGTTCGCCCGAGGTGAATGACAGTCTCATTCACCGCGGCACCAACCAGAGCGGCATGCGCGACCACAACGAGCGGTTGGTGCTGTCGCTGGTGCGCCAGCACGGCAGCCTGGCAAAATCCGACATCGCCCGCATGACCGGCCTTTCGGCGCAGACGGTTTCGGTCATCATGCGCGAGTTGGAGGAAGAAAGCCTCCTGCTGCGCCAGGCGCCGTTGCGCGGCAAGATCGGCCAGCCTTCCATCCCGATGGCGCTCAACCCCGAAGGCGCTTTCTTCATTGGCCTGAAGATCGGCCGCCGCAGCGCTGAACTGGTATTGATAGATTTCCTTGGCCATGTCCGTTCGATGCTGCAGCATTCCTATCGCTACCCGGCGCCGCGCGAGACGGTGGACTTCGTCACCAACGGCATGCGGCAGATGCGCGGCGAGCTGACGCCCGCGCAAGACAAGCGCATCGCCGGGCTCGGCATCGCCATGCCGTTCGAATTGTGGAACTGGGCCGATACCGCCGGCGCCCCGCGCGATGTCATGGACGAATGGCGTCACCGCGATATCAGGGCCGACATCCAGGCGCAATGCGATTTTCCGGTCTATTTGCAGAACGATGCCACGTCGGCCTGCGGCGCCGAGCTCGTCTTCGGCCAGGCTGGCGCCGCGCGTGACTTCGTCTATTTCTATATCGGCGCCTTTGCCGGTGGCGGCATCGTGCTGAATGGCCGGCTTTTTGGCGGCCCGACCGGCAATGCCGGAGCGCTCGGCTCCATGCCGGTGCCCGGGCCGGACGGCAAGCCGGCCCAACTGATCGATGTCGCTTCCATCGCCATGCTCGAAAAGGCGCTCAATGCGCGCGGCATCGAGGCCTCGCATCTGTGGACCTCGCCGGAAGACTGGGGCGAGATCGGATCCGAACTCGACGACTGGATCGCCAGCGCCTCAAGGGCGCTCGCTTACGCCATCGTCGCCGCATCCTCGATCATCGATTTCGAAGCGGCGGTGATCGACGGCTGGATGCCGAAGGCGGTGCGTCGCCGGCTGGTCGACGCCATCATCGCGGCAATCGCCACGATCGATGGCGAAGGCTTGAAGCTGCCCGCCATTCGCGAGGGAACCGTCGGCATACATGCCCGGGCGCTCGGCGGCGCCAGCCTGCCACTTTCCGAACGCTTCCTGATCGGCTCGACGACGATTTCCAGGAGCGCCTGATGCTGATCGGAATTCCGGCGCTGCTCGGCCCGGAGCTTCTGGCGATCCTGCGCGGCATGGGGCATGGCGACGAAATCGCCCTTGTCGACGGAAACTATCCGGCGGAACAGCAGGCAACCCGGCTGGTACGCGCCGATGGCCACCCTCTTATCCCCGTACTCGACGCGATATTGAGTGTCCTGCCTGTCGATGACGCCGTGCCGGAGGCGCTGTTTCGCGCCTCGGTCAAGGGCGATCCCTCGCTTGCCGATCCCGTCCATCATGAGATCGAGGCGATCTGCGCCAAACGGGCGCCAGGCCGCAAGGTGGTTGCGCTGGCCGGCGCCGACTTCTATGCACGGGTCAAATCGGCGCACGCCATCGTCGCGACAAGCGAGCCGCGGCTCTACGCCAACATCATCATCCGCAAGGGTGTGATCCATCCGCCGGAGACCAGGAAGCCATGATCCTCTGCTGCGGCGAAGCCCTGATCGACATGCTGCCGCGCACGACGACAGCGGGTGAGCCGGCCTTCGCGCCTTATGTCGGCGGCGCGGTGTTCAACACGGCGATCGCGCTTGGCCGGCTCGGCGCGCCGGCAGGCTTCTTTTCGGGCCTATCGTCGGATCTGTTCGGCGGCCAATTCCGGGATGCGCTGGGGGCAAGCAAGGTCAGCTCCACCTATGCGCACACCTCACCACGGCCAACGACGCTGGCCTTCGTCAAGCTCACCAACGGCCAGGCGACCTACACTTTCTATGACGAGAACACCGCCGGCCGCATGCTGACCGTCGACGACCTGCCGCAGCTTGGCAGCGAGATCGAAGCCATGCTATTCGGTGCCATCAGCCTGATTTCGGAGCCCGCCGGCAGTGCCTATGAGGAATTCATGCGGCGCGAGCATGAAAGTCGAGTCATGATGCTCGATCCCAACATCCGGCCGAACTTCATCCCGGACAAGGCCAAGCACCTCAGGCGCATCCGCGCCATGATGGCGATGGCCGACATCGTGAAACTGTCGGACGAAGATCTGAACTGGTTCGGCGAGGCCGGCTCGCACGAGGATGTCATCCGCAACTGGCTGGATCGAGGCCCGAAGCTGATCGTCGTCACCCATGGCAGCGAAGGCGCCGTCGGCTATACCAGGGAACATGCCGTCACCGTCATGCCGGAAAAGGTCGAGGTGGTCGACACGGTCGGTGCCGGCGATACCTTCAACGCCGGCATCCTCGCCTCCTTGCATGAGCAGGGCCTGCTGACCAAGGCGGCGATTTCCGGCTTGTCGAAAGACGCCATCCACAAGGCGCTGGCGCTCGGCGCGAAGGCGGCGGCAGTGACCGTGTCGCGGGCCGGCGCCAATCCACCCTGGCGACATGAAATCGCCTGAGCAACGCTCAACATAAGCTGAGCCCAATCGATCACTTTATGTTTCGCAGGGGCTCTTTCCAGGGCTATGAGGGCGGGATGGCGCCCGACGAAGCCCGGGTTTCCGGCATCTGGCTGACATTCGCCGGGAAATACTGGTAACGGACTGCGACACTTGGGCAATTTAGGGCTCCGCCTGCCCGGCTTTCTCGGCAAGCGCAACTCTGGTACCAGCGGCCGATTATCTGGCTAACCCGTTTTGAGGCCGACATGCAGTTCATCGATCTTGGCGCGCAGCGCGAACGAATCCGCGACCGGCTGAAGGCCGCGATCGACCGTGTCGTCGACGAAGGCCGTTATATTCTTGGCCCGCAAGTCACCGAATTCGAGAATAAGCTTGCCGCCTATATCGGCACCAAGCATGTCGTGGCCTGCGCCAACGGCACCGACGCGCTGCTGTTGCCGCTGTTTGCGGCCGGCATCGGCCCGGGTGACGCGGTGTTCGTGCCGAGCTTCACTTTCGCCGCCACCGCCGAAGTGGTGGCACTGGCCAAGGCCGAGCCGGTGTTCGTCGATGTCGACCCGCATAGCTACAACATCGACATTGCCAGCCTCGAAGCGGCCATCGCCATGATCAAGAAGCAAGGCCGGCTGAAGCCGAAGGCAATCATTCCCGTCGATCTGTTCGGCCTTGCCGCCGATTACGAGGCGATCATGGCGATCGCCAACCGCGAAGGGCTGATGGTGATCGAGGATGCCGCCCAGTCGATGGGCGGTTCGCTCGACGGCAAGATGTGCGGTGCTTTCGGCCATGTCGGATCGACCAGCTTCTATCCGGCCAAGCCGCTTGGCTGCTACGGCGACGGCGGCGCGATGTTCACCAATGACGATGCTTTGGCCGAGCAGCTTCGCTCCTTCGCCTTCCATGGCAAGGGCGAGACGCAATACGACAATGTCCGCGTTGGCATCAATTCGCGACTCGACACGCTGCAGGCGGCGATCCTGATCGAGAAGCTGGCCATCCTGGAAGACGAGATGATCGCCCGGCAGGTGGTGGCAAAACGCTATGCCGAAGGGCTTGGCGACATCGTCACCGCCGCCCGCAATCTGGACGGCACCCGTTCGGCCTGGGCGCAATACGCCATCGAGACTCCCAAGCGCGACGGGCTGAGGGCGCATCTCGGCGAAAAGGGCATTCCGTCTGTCATTTACTACGTGAAGCCGCTGCATGCCCAAGTCGCTTATCGCGACTACCCACGCACGCCGAGCGGCCTTGCCGTTTCGGAAGACCTGCCGAAGCGCATACTCTGTCTGCCGATGCACCCTTATCTCAGCGAAGCCGACCAGGACCGCATCATCGAGACGATCCGCAACTATATCGGCTCGAATTCGGCGCAGGCCGCGGCGGAGTAAGCTGCCGAGCCTTTCTCAGCCGGGGCCCGCCGCCCTGCCGCTGGCAATGAAATGCGGATTGGCAAAATCCTCGTCGTCGCTTTGCCTGCGCTTGCCATAAACCAGAGGCTGGCCATCGAGCGTGCGCGTCATGCCGCCGGCGGCGCGCAGGATGGCGTCGCCCGCCGCTGTGTCCCATTCCATGGTGCGGCCGAAGCGCGGATAGACATCGGCCTCGGCACTGGCGAGAAGGCAGAATTTCAAGGACGAACCGACCGAAACGATTTCGGCGGCACCCAGGTCGCGAATATAGGCCTCGGTTTCCGGTGTGTTGTGAGACCGACTGGCGACGACGGCCAGCGGCGTCGCGGCCGTTCTCACCGCGATCGACCGGCGGCCGATGATCTGGTAATCGCCGTCGATTTCGAGTGATTCCGCCCTGCCCGGCTGGCCGGAAAAGAAGCGCCCCGTACAGGGCGCAAAGACGACGCCGACTTCCGGCACTCCATCGCGAACCAGCGCGATGTTGACGGTGAAATCGGTGCGGCGGTTAACGAACTCCTTGGTCCCATCGAGCGGATCGATCAGAAAAAAAGCCCCGTCCAGGTCGGGCGGCACGATCCCGGCGGAAGCTTCTTCTTCGGCCACGCAGGGGATATCGGGAAATGCGGCACGCAGTCCGGCGAGAATGATCTTTTCGCTCTCGCGGTCCGCCTCGGTCACCGGCGAGGCGTCGGACTTGCGGTCAACCGCACAGCCGGCGTGGAACACGCGCATCACCTCACGCCCAGCCGCCAGGGCCAGGCGCTCGAAGATTTCAAGCATCAGCCTGTCGTCAGATGCCGCCGCCGCTATCGTATTGGTCTTCGGCAATGTCGCGCTCGTTCAGCCAGTGTTCCAGGGCGTCGACCATCTCTTCGGCCGATTTGCCGAGTGTCTTGAGATGGATTTCCGGGTCTTCCGGCGCTTCGTAGGGAGAATCGACGCCGGTGAAATTCTTGATCTCGCCATTCAATGCGCGCGCATAGAGGCCCTTCGGATCGCGCCTGGCGCATTCCTCGAAGGGCGTATCGACGAACACCTCGATGAACTCTCCGTCGGCCATCAATTCGCGAGCCATGCGCCGCTCGGCGCTGAACGGCGAAATGAACGAAACAATGACGATCAACCCGGCATCGGCCATCAAACGCGCCACTTCGGCAACGCGGCGGATATTCTCGACGCGATCGGCGTCGGTGAAGCCAAGATCGCGATTGAGACCGTGACGGACGTTGTCGCCGTCCAGGATATAAGTGTGGCGGCCGGTGGCGAACAGCTTCTTTTCGAACAGGTTGGCGATGGTCGACTTGCCGGAACCCGACAGCCCGGTGAACCAGAACACGGCGGGCCGCTGGTTCTTCATGTCGGCGCGCACGCGCTTGCCGACATCGAGCGACTGCCAATGGATGTTTTCGGCACGGCGCAACGAGTGCAGGATCATGCCGGCGCCGACCGTGGCGTTGGAGATGCGGTCGATCAGGATGAAAGCGCCGGTGGTGCGGTTTTCGGCGAAGGGATCGAAGGCGATCGGCGTCCGCGTCGAGATGTTGCAGATGCCGACTTCGTTCATTTCGAGCGACTTGGCCGCTTCATGGGCAAAGTCGTTGACATTGATCCTATATTTCAGGTCGGTGACGGTGGCGCTGGTCTGGTCGGTCTCGGTGCGCAGGATGTAAGAGCGGCCTGGCAGCAACGCATGTTCGTCGAACCAGACGATGTTGGCGGCGAACTGGTCGGCGACCTGCGGTCGTGCTGCAGGCGAAACCAGCATGTTGCCGCGCGAGATTTCGACTTCGTCGTCGAGGACGAGCGTAACGGCCTGGCCGGCGGCCGCCTGGGCGAGATCGCCGCCATACGAGACGATCCGCTTGACGCGCGAGGATTTGCCGGACTTGGCGACAACGACCTCGTCGCCGGGCGCAACCGAGCCGGAGGCGACCGTGCCGGCAAAGCCGCGAAAGTCGAGATTGGGACGATTGACATACTGGACCGGGAAACGGAACGGCAGCTCGACCATCGCTTCGTCGACCGATACGGTTTCGAGATGCTCGATCAGCGTCGGGCCGGAATACCATTCCATGCTTTCCGACCGACGGCTGACATTGTCGCCATAACGGGCCGACATCGGGATCGGCACAATGGTCTGGAAGCCGAGATCGCGCGAGAACTGCCCGTAGTCTTCGACGATCCGGTCGAAAACCGCCTGATCGAAACCGACAAGATCGATCTTGTTGACGGCCAGCACGACGTGGCGGATGCCGAGCAGCGAGGCGATGATCGAATGCCGCCTTGTCTGGCGAAGCACACCCTGCCGGGCATCGATCAGCACGATCGCCAGGTCGGCGGTCGAGGCGCCGGTGGCCATGTTGCGGGTGTATTGCTCGTGGCCAGGTGTGTCGGCAACGATGAATTTGCGTTTCGGCGTGGCGAAGAAGCGGTAAGCGACGTCGATGGTGATACCTTGCTCGCGCTCGGCCTCCAGACCGTCGACCAGCAGAGCGAAATCGATGTCGTCGCCCGTCGTGCCATGCTTGCGCGAATCGCGTTCGAGCGCGGCGAGCTGGTCCTCGAAAATCTGCTTGGTGTCGGACAGCAGGCGCCCGATCAGCGTCGACTTGCCGTCATCGACCGAGCCGCAGGTCAGGAAGCGCAGCAGCGACTTTTTCTCCTGCGCAGCCAGATAGTCGCGAACGTCGTCGGTGGGAGCGAGGCTCTTTGCCATGATGTGGCGCATGGTCAAAAGTACCCCTCGCGCTTCTTCTTTTCCATCGAGCCGGCTTCATCGCGGTCGATCAGGCGACCCTGCCGTTCGGACGTGCGTGCCGTCAGCATTTCGCCGACGATGGCTTCCAGCGTGTCGGCATCCGATTCGATGGCGCCGGTCAGCGGATAGCAACCCAGCGTGCGGAACCGCACCAGCCTGTTCTCCACTGTCTCGCCGGGGCGCAGTTTCATGCGGTCGTCGTCCCGCAGGATCAGCATGCCGTCGCGTTCCACCACCGGCCGTTCCTTCGCGAAATAGAGCGGCACGATCGGGATACTTTCCTGCAGGATGTACTGCCAGATATCGAGTTCGGTCCAGTTCGACAGCGGAAAGACGCGGATCGATTCACCCGATGCGATGCGGGTGTTGAATATCTTCCACATTTCGGGGCGCTGGTTCTTTGGATCCCACACATGCTGGGCGTTGCGGAAGGAAAAGATGCGCTCCTTGGCGCGCGATTTCTCCTCGTCGCGACGAGCGCCGCCAAAGGCCGCATCGAAACCGTATTTGTCGAGCGCCTGGCGCAGCGCCACGGTCTTCATGACATGGGTGTGGGTGTTCGAACCATGGTCGAACGGATTGATGTTGTCGCGCACGCCGTCTTCGTTGACATGAACCAGGAGATCGAAGCCGAGTTTCTGCGCCATCTGATCGCGAAAGGCGATCATCTCGCGGAACTTCCACGTCGTGTCGACGTGAAGAAAGGGGAACGGCGGCTTGGCGGGATAAAACGCCTTCATCGCCAGATGCATCAACACGGATGAATCCTTGCCGACCGAATAGAGCATGACCGGTTTGGCAAAAGCGGCCGCAACCTCACGGAATATATGGATGGACTCGGCTTCAAGCCGCTGAAGATGCGTAAGCGCTGTTGTCATGGGCCGTGGGCGTTCTTTCGTATCTTCCAACAGAAGACCTTGCCTCAAATCATCGAGCTCTTCGCGCCCGGTTCGAGCCTTGTTTCCGGACAATCTTTCTCGTGCCGGCGTTCTAGCAGATCGCCATTGTCAAGAACAATGCAAGACTGGCCCGGCCGCACATGGTTCGAGAATGAATTTTCCACAGATGCCGGCAAACCCGGAAATTCCTGCCCGCAAGCTCAACGGCCCAGAAAACGCGGGGAAAATATTGCTTGAATGGACCAGTTGCGGCTTTCAAGGGACTTCCTCTGGTCGGCCCGCGCCTGCCGCCGATTTTCGGTGGCAATCTGCCCTATACACTATCGAAAATGGGGGGCAGCCGCTATACCAGCCTCGGGAAGCGGGCAAGTGCATCTTGAGGCATGGGCAATTTCGAGGCGAGCGCATTCAACTTCGCTAAACAGATCCGCCGCATGAAACTTGCCGAAGACAGCGAGCCCGAAAATTGACCCGGCTTTCATCCCTGAGACAGCAATTCACGCCTTCGCGGATCAACAACTACTTCTCCATCCTTTGCTTCTTTTTTCCACCGGTTCTGGGATCGGTGGTCAGCTTTGTATTCAATGGCGGAGGCCTTTCGTCAGTCCTGCTGATTGCTTTACGGAAAAGGCGCTTCAACGCCGACCGGCCCATGATCTGGATGACGGTCGCGATCTATGCCTACTGCGCCGCCAATCTCCTGGCGTCCATCGTCAACAACTCGTTCGTCCGGGATGCGCCACATCTTATCCCGCTCGTCACCTTCCTGTTTTTTCCCGTTTCCTATTCGACCTGGAGCATCACGCAGAAAACCACGCTTGCCCGCATTGTCGTGCTTTCCAGCATGGCCGCCTGCTTTGTCGCGCTGCTCATGGCCGTCATCCAGCAATATTGGATTGGCGTCAGGGCCGAGGGGGGAGCTGGAAATCCGATCGTCTTCGCAACCGTCGTCTGCCTTTCCGTGGTCATGTGTGTGGCTGGCGCCTTGTCCGGTATTGAGCAAGCGCGGACACCCCTCTTCTACGCGGCACTGGCCGGGACGATCGCCGTCATCTATTCCGGCTCGCGTATCGTCTGGCTGGCACTGCTGATCGCCGGTATCGCCGTCATGCTGATCAACCGGCACAGGCTCAGAGGCAGGAATGCCGTTCGCCTGCTGCTGCTGCTGGCGGCGGTCGGCGTCGTGATCGCCGCTTCCAGCTTCCAGGCGATATCCGGGCGGGTCGACTTTTTGCGCTCCGATTGGGGTGCGCTTGGAGCCAGCGGCAACTACGATACCTCGCTGGGAATACGTGTTGCGCTTTGGGAGATCGGCCTCAAAGCATTCCATGACATGCCACTGTTCGGGCACGGTGTGGGTGCAACCCAGCTTCTGATCAAGCAGGGCTTTCATGAGCAGTTCGCGATGGACACAGGCTTCAACCATTTTCACAACGGCTTCCTGACCGCCTTGGTGCAAGCGGGAATTCTGGGCGCCGTGACGCTGGCGGCGATCTTTATCGTTGCCGCTGGAAATGCCGTCCGGGTCTTGCGAAACAGCAGCGATCCGAGCGAGCGGTTCGGCGCGACCATGATTGTCGTCGTGGTGATCACCTATCTGACGGCCGGAATGACAGGCATCCTGATCGGCCATGACATTCTGGACTCGGTGCTGATGGTCTTCCTGGTGAGCGGAACATATCTCGCCTCCGGCCGCCAGGTTCCATTGTTGGAAGAGCAGGCACCTGCGCCAGTGATGGAAGAGCGAGTAGTCAGCAAAGAGCTGTTTCGGGCAAGACCATGAAGGTTCTGGTCACGGGAGCGACAGGTTTCATCGGGCGTCTTGTCGTGCGCCACCTTCGCGAAGCCGGTGCCGAGCTTCGCCTCGCCTCCCGCCATCCCGAGAGGCTGGGTTCGGAAAACGAGACTGTGCCGATGCCCGGTTTCGACGCGCCGGCCGCCGCCTTCCTGGAACTGACCCGGGATATGACTGACGTGGTCCATTGCGCCGGCCTCAACAATGATCAGGGAAATGCAACCGAAGCCGATTACAGGGCAGTCAATGTGGAATTGAGCGCGCGGCTGGCGCATGCAGCGGCCGCCCAGATAAGCGGACGCTTCATCCATCTCTCCTCGATCCGAGCGGTAATCGGCGCGCACGTCAGCGCAACGATCGACGAGGACACGCTTCCTGCCCCACAATGCGCCTATGGACGCTCGAAGCGCGAAGGCGAGATCAAGGTTTTGGACGCCTACGCGTTACACGGCCGCTCGGACGCCGCCGTGTTGCGCCTGCCTCCGGTTTATGGAAGCGGCATGAGGGGAAATCTGGCAACGCTGATGCGCCTTGCCGATACGCCGCTGCCGCTGCCGACGGGTGCCTTGACCGGAATCCGCTCGCTGATTTCTTCCGAGGCCGCGGTGCGAGCAGTGTCGCACCTGCTCAGCCATTCCGGACCGCTTCGCCCGATCTACGTCGGCGCCGATGTGCCGCCGGTCACCGTCGAGACCGTTATCGTCGCCTTTCGCAGAGGTTTGGGGCGGCCTGTGCGTCTGATGGCTGTGCCGGCCGGCCTGATACGGCCGGTCGTGGCCGCGCTCGGCAGGCGGGCGTTCTGGGACAGCCTGACTGCGACACAGATATGCGACCCCGCCCTGCTGGTATCGCAGGGGTGGACGCCTGAAGCTCGCACGGTCGAGCGGCTGGCCGAGCTGGCGCGGCTCGGTAGATCCTGACTCCCTGGTGACCTATCCGCTTCGGTAGAGCGTTCCAAACAGGATCCGAAAATCGAGCCAGAACGACGCAGTGCGGAGGTAGGCAGCATCCGTTTCGGCCAAAAGCTCCGGGTTCGACATGTCGATGCCCCTGATCTGGGCCAGGCCGGTTATGCCCGGCAGCGCCGCCAAAACCCCCAGCCGCCTGCGACACTCGATCAACTCCGTTTGGGTCGGCAGGCAGGGGCGCGGCCCGACCAGGCTCATTTCGCCCTTCAGGACGTTCCAGAATTGTGGCAGCTCGTCGAGCTTGAACTTCCGTAAGACCTTCCCGACCGATGTCACGGAATCCACCGGCGCCTCATGCGAGGGCAGTGACGGCGTCCCGACATACATCGTGCGCAACTTGTGGCAGCGAAAAGGCCGACCGTCACGGCCGACCCGCACCTGTGAAAAAATAGCCGGGCCCGGCGACGATGCCCGAACGGCAAGGACGGTGAGCGCCAAGACAGGAGATGTGGCCACCAGCAGCAGAGCCGCACCGGCAATATCGAAGATTTGCTTGGCTGCCTTCATGAACGGCCGATCATGCTCCCTGCCAAAGTCCCGAGGCAACGCCGCAGGCAAATGCCGTCAATCCGGTCGACGTAGCATGAGCCGATCTTTTGGCCAAGCGTGCCACGCACTCGTGCCAATGTTCAGATGCGCCCCAGGACGAAAGCGAGATAGAGCCCCAGGTTTCCGGAAACGGTCTGCCGATAGACGCCGCTTTGGCGCAAGCCCGCCAAACGCCGGAAAAGACCGCCGTTGCGCCCGCGGGTGAAAAGGTCGAGGCACGCCGTCGCGTCCTCGGTCAGGAGGTCGCGATTGAGGGCGAGACCGTCGAGGTTAAGGTCTGTCCAGCCGGCGAATTCCCCCTTGAACAGGCGGCCAAGCCGGGAGAACCTTGCTTTCCAGGACACGTTGGCGCCGACCAGGTTCGCCGCGTGCTGCCGGTAGCGCACCAGCGGCCGCGGATCGTAGCGGACGATGCCGCCGGCGGCGGTCACGATGAGATAGGCCCACCAGTCATGGCTGACGAACCCGGTCCGCGTGGAGGCCCTGGCCAGCAGGTCGCGTGCCGCAGCGTTGAGCAGGATTGTGTTGCCGCCGGCGATGCTTTGCACAAGCGCGTTGCGAAAGGTTGGCGGCCGGGCAAACAGCGGCGAATGGCCGACAAGGCTTCCTGTTTCCGTCATGGTGGCGGTTCGCGAACAAAACATCAGCGGGGTTTTCGCATCCTGGGTCCGCATCCAGCTGATGGCGCTCTCCAGCCTGTCGGTCTCCCAGATATCGTCCTGGTCGCAGAAGGCATAGCAGTCCGCCTCGATGCGTCGATCGACGATCATGGAGCGGAAATTGGCGGCGAAGCCTTGCCGCGGCCCCTCTACCAGCGTCATCCGACCTTTGGGCCGCCAGCGGGATTTCCATGTCTCGATGATGGCGGTCGTGCCGTCGACGGAGCCATCGTCGGAAATCCACAGGTCGACCAGAGGGTGCGACTGCGCGAGCAGGGACTGCAGCTGTTCATCGATGAAGGCCGCGCCATCCTTCGTGCCCATCAGGACCGCGACGCGCAGATCTGCTTTGCTCACGACCAAGACCGCTTTCTGAATTCTGAACCTAGCTCGCCTGCCCCGCCGTTTTCGGGATCGCGCCCTGATGAGGGCTTTCCCGGGCCTTCTTGGCGCGGTCGAGACCTGCCAATGCGGCGAGCGCGGCAGCCTTGTCCTGGTTTTTCGCCGACTGCTGCAGGGCCGTGAGCGCGACCTGGACATCCGACCATTCCACGACGTCCGTGCTGAGGCCGAAAACCTTCGAGATGCCGAGTTCGACGAGTTCCTCGTCTTCGCCATGCAGCGTTTCGTGAAGTTTTTCGCCCGGCCTGATGCCGGTGAACCGGATCGCGATGTCCTTGTATGGGCTCTTTCCGGACAAGCGGATCATCGTTTCGGCCACTTCAAGGATCGGCACCGGCTTGCCCATGTCGAGCATATAGACGGCATAATCGTGTCCGCTCTGCCGCGACGCGGCATCGGCCGCCGACATGATGACGAGATCGACGGCTTCGGCCACGGTCATGAAATAGCGCGTCATGCGCCGGTCGGTGATGGTGACGGGCCCCCCAGCCTCGATTTGCGCCTGGAATATGGTCGCCACCGAACCATTGCTGCCGAAGACATTGCCGAACCGCACTGCAATAAACTTGGTGGCCGGGTCACGCCCGCCCGTCTCGCCATGCAAGGCGCTGATGATCTGTTCGGCGGCCCGCTTCGTCATGCCAAGCACTGATGAGGGATCCACCGCCTTGTCGCTCGATATCAGGACAAATTGCGCAACCCCGCACTTGGCGGCAACTTCGGCGCAGACGAGCGTTCCGAAAATGTTGGTTTGAACGGCTGAATCCCAGTTTTCCTCGAGCAGCGGAACGTGCTTGAGCGCCGCGGCATGAAAGATGATGTCCGGCCGGAATTCCGTGACGACACGCGTTATCTGGCGCCGGTCCGCGACATCGACGATGCGGACCTTGAGCCGGTCATGGTCCTTCTCGTCAACATACTGGCTCAACTGGAAAATGCCGAACTCGGAGTTGTCGGCGACCAGCACCGCCTCGGCTCCCAGTTCCAGCGACCGCCTGACCAACGTCTGGCCGATCGAACCGGCACCGCCGGTCACCAGAACGCGTTTGCCGCTGACAAAGGCGCCGATGCGCTGGATGTCGGACGCGACCGCCGGACGGCGCAGGATCGTTTCCATCTCAACGGTGTCGAGAACCAGCTTTCCGTGCTGTTCCAACTCCGAAAGGCCTGAGAACTGCACCACATTTATGTCGCCGTGCCGGGCAATGCGCACGAGTTCCGAATAGTCCTCGATTTCGTGCTCGGCGCCGCTGCCGAAAATCAGCAAGTCCAGGCTTTTGGTGCCGGTCGCATAGTCCTCCAGGACATCGATCAGGCGCGGCATGGTCGCCACCACGGGAACACCTTGAATCCGCGTGCCCAACGGTGCGCCGCGCTCGGTCGCCATGATGCCTGCGATGGAATAGTCCGCCGGTTGCGCCGTGCGCGTGAAGCGAATGATCAGGTCGGCCTCGTCGAGCCGGCCGACGAACAGAGCGCGCTTGGCCTGCCTGATGTCGGTCTTGCGGCTCAGAATCCCCCAGCTCGCGCCGTCACGCAGGAAGCGGTAGAATAGCCGGGGTGCCGATATGATGGTGAAGGAGACGAGGAAGAAGACGATGAACTGACGCTCGTTGAGCCCCGCGACCGGCCGGTAAAACCGCAGCAGCAGCGACGCCACATAAAGAGTGAACGTCAAGATCGCGCAGCTCTTCAGGATGTTGAAAAAGTCCGGCGTCGAGGCGAAGCGCCAGACGGTGGTGTAGAGGCCACTGTAGCGGAACAGCAAATGGCTGATGACGACAATGCCCGCCCATGTCGCCAGACCCTCCTCGGAGAGCGCGTCGAACGAAAGATTCGACCGCGAAAGCACGAGGCTGAGTGCCACGGCGACCAGGACCATGACCACGTCCTGGACCATGATGAAGGCGCGCCGCATCTGTGGCCTGAGCCCGAACACAGCTTCGAGGTGGGAATTCATTGGACGGCACTAGACTCCAGGCTCAGGGGCATCGACACCAGCGAGGTGCGACACGAAGATACTTCGCGACCGATCACCTTACTCAAGTGCCATCCCCGGCCCCCGCCGTGCTGTATCGCATACTGCGGGGGCGAGGGCATAGCCAGAGTTTTTTTCGGACAAGAAGCGTCCAGTGGAGAACATGGATCTTGCTCGGGCGGTTGCCGCAAAGTCAACATTATCAAAAGCTAAAGTAAGCTAGACAGCATGCGTTCAGTTTTGCCGCAGTTGACTCTGCTCCCCACCGCGTTACGACGCAATGCGTTGCCATATGCCCATCGAAATGGCTATTAGAGACGGGCTTGGTGGTTCGCTATGGCCAGCGAAGAATAATGCGCCAGAACAACGGATTGCGATACTCCCAGCTATGATTGCGGCACTAAACGGCGCTTTTGACGACATCTCAAAGGCCATGAGATTACACCGGGTCTGGATTGCGCTTGCCCATGAGGACATCGGCGACCAGCACAGACGCACGACGCTCGGCCCGCTTTGGATGCTGGTCAATTATCTGGCATTCATCGGCACTTTCATCTTCGTTTTCAAGACCAAGGACACGGATTCGGCCGGATACACGGCCTATGCCTCGATCGGCCTAGTTGTCTGGTTCTACCTTATGGAGATGATCAGCCTGAGCGTGCCCCTGTTCTCGCGCGAAGCCAGTTTCATTCAAGGTACGAGGCTGCCACTCTTCGTGTATGTGATGCGGCTGACGGTGCAATGTATCATCCGAGCGAGCTATTCGGTCGCGGGTTGCATCGTCATCCTGCTGCTGAGCGGTTTGGGAATCAGCGCTGAGTGGCTTTTGTCGATCCCGGGGTTGTTGCTGATTGTGCTCGCGACCCCTGCAATCGTAATGGTTTTCGCATTCCTGGGCGCATTCTTTCCCGATGCTCAGTTCATCGTCGGCAACATCATGCGAGTCGGCACGTTTCTTACGCCAGTCTTCTGGGCCTATCATGGGCAAGGCGGTATACAGAACTATGCCTATCATTGGAATCCGTTCACATATTTCCTGGAAGTGGTGCGTGCGCCAATCGCGAGCGGCGAATTCCCAACGCATCCCTTTGTTGTGACAGCCTACATCTCCTTGGCTTTCTGGGCGGTTGCGTTGCTGCTGCTGGGCGGATATCGCAAGCGCGTCGTTTTCCTGATCTGAGCTCAAAATGATTTCCATCAAGCTGGACAATGTCAGCCTCGCCTACCGCCTCTACGAAAAATTGACGCTTACGGCGCCTGACCGGCGCCTGGGTGGTCTTGGAGGCAAAATCGGACGATCCGGCGGCAAGCAGGTCGTGCAGGCGCTGGAAGATGTCAGCTTTGAACTCAAAGCGGGCGACCGTTTGGGCTTGGTCGGCCCAAACGGGGCCGGCAAGACGACACTGCTCAAGGTGTTGTACGGCATCTATCAGCCATCGGCCGGCACAGTAGCCATTGAAGGCAAAGTCGACGCTTTGTTCAACATCAACATAGGATTTCGCCCCGAAGCGACGGGGCGGCGAAACATTGTTCTGAGGGGTTTGATCAGCGGGTGGACCGAGGCCGAGATCCAAGAAAAAATGCCGGAGATCATCGCCTTCAGCGAACTTGGCGACTTTATCGATGTCCCCTTCAAAACCTATAGCCAGGGTATGGCCGCTCGCCTTGCTTTCTCAGCGGCTACAGCCCTTGACCCCGAAATTCTGCTGATGGACGAGTGGATCGGCGCCGGCGACGCCCAATTTCAAGAAAAAGCCAAGCGACGCATGGATGAACTGGCAGAGAAGGCAGGCATCATCGTCCTGGCGACCCACAATGAGAGCCTGCTCGAAAGCGTATGTACGAAGAGAATGACGCTTAAGAACGGAAGGGTCGAAGCCTTCACGACGAAACCTGCAAAGAGGGCTGGAACGCGAGCTAAGTCTTAAAGGTACTCTTCCCGGATACTATATGCTCGCAGTTCAGATTCCCAATTCGTCGCACCTGCTGTAGTTGAGTATGCCAACGTTGCGCCCTGCGGACGTTACTAAAATGAATTGCGCTCGAGCCGTTGAGTTACCGATGACGAGACAAGAATCTGTTCCCATGAATGATCTGAAGCGCCTGTATCAGCGCTACCAGGTCGAAATCGAGAGTGAGGTAGTGAACACGCTACGTTCGGGATGGTGGCTCAATGGCGCTATCGGCAAAAGATTTGCGGCAAATTTTTCCAGATTCATAGGTGTTTCGGAATGCGTTCTCGTGGCCAATGGGACGGATGCGCTCGAACTTGCATTGGCCGCAGTGACCAAGCGCTACGACGGGCGCGAGGTGATCGTCGCCGCCAATGCGGGGGGCTATGCCAGTTGTGCCTGCTGGCAGAATGATCTCGTTCCGCACTACGTCGATATCGAACCAGCCAGCCAACTCATAGCCCTTCAATCGGTACTGAAAGCAGCCAGCGCAGACACCGCTGCGATCGTCGCCACCCACCTCTATGGTGGCGTCGTTGATGTCCGCGCCATCCGGGACGGACTTGAGCAGGCTGGCCTCTCGCACATTCCAATCGTGGAAGATTGCGCGCAGGCGCACGGGGCGAGAATCGGAAGCGACGTTGCAGGCTCGCTGGGGGATATCTCCACGTTCAGCTTTTACCCAACCAAAAATCTCGGAGCCATGGGGGACGGCGGCGCTGTTCTTACCTCCGACACGGCAACCGCCGCGCATGTACGGCAACTGCAACAATATGGCTGGAGTTCAAAATATCATGTCGGCGTGCCCAACGGCCGCAACTCCCGCATGGATGAAGTTCAAGCCGCGATACTGGACGTTTTGCTGGGCGATGTGGATAGACGCAACCAGCAGCGGCGTGGCATCCTAGACCAGTACAAGTCGGTTGCCGGGCGTCGATTCCAGTTCCTGGAAGGTGGCGAAGGCGCTGTCGCGCACCTCGCGGTCGCGCTTTGCGACGACCGGGACGCCTTCAGGGCGTTCATGAAAGAGCGCGGCATCGACACTGACATACACTACCCTGTGCTGGATTGCGACCAAGTCGGCTGGGCGGACTTACCGATGATGGGGAGCGAAAATCTCACCGTTTCGAGGGCCAGCGTCAGCCGTCTCTGTTCGGTCCCCTGCTATCCCGATATGAGGGACGACGAGGTAGAGCGGGTTTGCCTGGCCCTCCGCGAATGGGAGACAATGTGACAACACGCTCGATCGTTTTCCCGATCTATCGAAATCAGGCGAACATCCCTTCCCTCCTGGGCGCAGTCGCCGATTTCCACTCCAGATATCATAGCGACATCGAGTTCGTCTTCGTCGTCGACGGGTCGCCGGACGAATCCGGCCCGCTGCTGATCAAGGAATTGAAAGGCTCGGGCTATGATTACAAGATCATCTTCCATAGCCGGAACTTTGGTTCGTTCACTGCTATTCGAACCGGGCTCGAACACGCTTCGGGTGACCAGGTCGCTGCGATGGCCGCCGACCTGCAGGAGCCGCCTGAACTGATCGTCGAATTCTTTTCGAAGCTGGAAAAGGACGAGGCTGACGTCGTGTTTGGGCAGCGAACCGGGCGTAGCGATCCGCCCTTGACCAAATTTCTGTCGAGGGCTTTCTGGTCGGCCTACCGCAGGCTCGTCCTGCCCAGCATGCCGAGTGGCGGAGTGGATATCTTCGCCTGCAACCGTCAGGTTCTGGAAGCGATCCTCTCGATCGAGGAGCCGAACAGCTCGCTTGTCATACAACTTTTCTGGGTCGGCTTCAGGCGGGAATTCGTGCCTTATCGGCGGCGCGAACGAAAGCACGGAACAAGCGCCTGGGGCATGGCACGGCGGTTCCGATACATGATGGACAGCATTTTCTCGTTCTCTGATTTTCCGATAATGCTCACCCTCTGGGTAGGATTTGCCGGCTGTGCGCTAAGTCTCCTATTTGCAGTCGTTACCGTGATTGCACGGCTGCTTGGCAATATAGACCCCGCTGGCTATACGACACTGGTGCTGCTGATCACGGGCTTCGGTTCGGCCAGCCTTCTAGTCCAAGGGATTCTTGGTTGCTATCTCTGGCGGGCAGTTGAAAACACCAAATCGCGCCCACTTCGGATCATCAGCCGCGTCGTTGACGGAACAGCGAAATGAACGCCAAGCCATTTTTCGTGCACGAACGGGGTATCTGCGAAAGCTCCCATGTCGGCGACGGAACGCGTATTTGGGCCTTCGCTCACGTGCTGCCTGGGGCCGTGCTCGGCTCGAACTGCAACATCTGCGATCACGTCTTCATCGAGAACGACGTGATCGTCGGCGATGACGTGACTGTCAAGAGCGGCGTCCAACTGTGGGACGGGGTGCGCCTGGGCAATCGTGTGTTTGTCGGCCCGAATGCGACCTTCACCAATGATCGCTTCCCACGCTCCAAGGAATATCCCGAGGCGTTTCTGCTGACCATGATCGAGGACGGCGCTTCCATCGGCGCCAATGCCACAATCCTGCCGGGCATAGTCGTCGGCCGCCAGGCGATGGTCGGCGCCGGCGCCGTGGTGACCAAGAGCGTCCCTGCCAATGCCGTCGTGGTCGGAAATCCCGCAGTCATCGTCGGCTACCAGACCGGCCCGAAGATCGTGCCAGCCTTGACGCAAACCCTCCCCGGCGCAGTGGGCGAGAAAATGTCGCTTGGGGTCGGTGGTACCGAGCTCTGGCGGCTGCCGCATTTTAGCGATCTGCGAGGCGAACTCGCCCCGCTCGAATTCGGTGCAAACCTACCGTTTAAGCCGGCCCGGTCCTTTCTGGTTTATGGCGTTCCCTCCGACAAGGTCAGGGGTGAGCATGCGCATCGCGAGTGCCATCAATTCCTGATCGCGGCCCATGGCCGCCTGTCCGTTGTCGTTGACGACGGCCATGAGAGAAAAGAGGTTTCGTTGACCGAACCCTCGATCGGCCTCTACATTCCGCCCGGCATTTGGGGAATTCAGTATAAATTCCAACCCGATACAGCATTGCTGGTCATGGCTTCGCACAACTATGATGCTGGCGATTACATCAGGGACTATGCGGATTTCCTGGATACGGTCAGGCAGGATGACCGCTGATCGCATTGGCGGAGACGCCGTCCGGTTTCTTGTCGCCGGCGGACTGAATACCGCCCTGACCAGCCTTGTCTATTTTGCCGGCCTTGTCGTCCTGCCCTCAAGTTTGTCTTACGCGCTCGCTTGGCTGACAGGACTTGTGTTCGTAATGGTGTTCTATCCCGATCGCGTCTTTCCCGGCGGCCGCACGGGCATCGCCGATCGACTGGCAATCGGGGCGTCGATTGCGGTCGTGTTCGTGCTCGGCCTAGCAGCCCTCAAAACGCTTGAAAGCGTTCTGCAAAATGCTGCAGCAGCCTTCTTTGTCACCCTTGCCATCACGACCATCCTCAACTTCGTGATTTCTCGATGGATACTCCGCAGATCATGCTGACGCGACCGAGCACAATACGACCAGCCATTAATCTCTTTGCGATTTTCGTCGCGATGTATTTTTCCGAATTGGCTTCCTTTCCGCTGTCAATCGATGACGAAGTAACCGCCTTCAGAACGGACGCGTCGATCTGGATTCTTCAGGGACGCTGGGGCGCGTATCTGATCGAGAGATTCCTTATTCCTCATCCGGTCATGCCTTTCCTGGCTCCGGCCGTCTTTGGCGCCGGTTGCGTGGCCGCCTACCTCCTCGTCATGGATGTCATCAACAAGCAAGAGCTCTCCATCGCTGAGTACGCATGTTTTGCGATTTTCTGTGCTTTCCCGACCTGGTTTTTTATCGTCGAATTTTATTCGAACATTGCCGCTATCGGCGTCGGCCTGTTCGCGACCGCTCTAGCGCTTTGGCTGATCCGAAAGGAGGAGGTTTCCCCACTCAGCCCTCGCTTTCTCGGAGCTGTGGGAGTCGGCGCCTTCGCAATCTCGATCTATCAGAGTTTCGCACCGGCAATTCTGGTCCTGGGCATTGCGATCTCAATTCTGCAAGCACGGTCCGGCAGCAGCGTATCGTTGCCGAAAGACCTGCTTCGGATCGGTATTCTGCTGGCCGGCGCAATATTGTTCTATGTCATCGGCGACATCATTTTCAGATCGTTCGCCCCCGGCAGAAACGAGTATTTCGACTCGCTTTCCCAGCCAAACTTTCTGCTTCAACATCCTATCACCGTTGTCGGGCGCGTGATTGAGGCGATAGGCGGGATCTATGGCCTGGACCAGCGCACATACGGCGTTGCATTGTGGGCAATCCCGCTCTTGTTGCTCCTGGGCGGCTGGGCGCTCTTGAAGGAATTGCCCCGCACGAAATTGCTGTTGACGGCAGTTGCCTTCGTTTCATTGCTTGTTCCCTTCGGCTTTCACTTCCTTGCCGCGGGCAGCATGCCTGTCAGGAGCCTCATCGGGGTGCCGATTGCCGTATGGCTGTTTGCCTATGTCGCGGTGACGAGCAGAAACTCCAGAATCCGCGCAGCCTCGGCCATCTTGCTGGCGGTGGCGCTTTTCCAGATTCAGGTCGTTCAGAACTATCGCCAAGCATCCAATTATCTGGTCGACAAGCACGATACTCTCTTGGCGGGAGCCATATACGACAGGCTGTCGGCCACGCCCGGTTTTGACGTAAAGCGCAGTTATGCTTTAAGTGTGTTTGGCGCGCAGCCATTTGTGACCAACTATCCGAAGCCTTCCGACTCGACGGTCGGTTATTCTTTCTTCGAATGGAATGGGGGTAATTCCTGGCGGATCGCCTACTATATGAAATTGCTTGGCTATTCAAATTTGAGTGGTTCTAACCAAGAACAGGTACTTCAAACGATCGTCAATCTTTCGACCATGCCTGTTTGGCCGGCTCCCGGTAGCGTGGAAATCAAAGACGACATCGTACTGATACGGCTCGGTGAGACGCCCAGCTCCTCAAATCAGCAAGCTCTTGAGGGAGCAGCTAGCCGTTGAGCGTCGTGAAGCAGTGTGGGAATTATTAAGGTCGCTGCAAGATAGTCGAGGGCAGAATGAACGTCGAGATCGATAGGAGATTCGTAGTAAAGGATGCGCATTCGCGAATTGAGCTCCCGGGACTTCTGGCAATGCGTTGCTACGCGGCGTTGTCGATTGTCCTTGTTCATCTGATTGCGCTGCCAAAACTGCAGATCCCCGGCTACCTATGGTTCGTGCCGACGCATTTCGGCAACGGAGTGCCGCTGTTTTACATAGTCAGCGCATTCGGTCTCTTTGTCGGGTATAGTGGCAGGATCGAGACGCGGCAGGAATTGCGAGAATTTTACCTTCGGCGTTTGCTGCGCATCGCGCCTCTATTCTATTTCATAATGCTGTTCTACATACCGTTCTGCTGGATAGTATGGAAGACGACAGTCCCTCTTTCCCAATTCCTCAGTTCAGCACTGTTCATCTTCAACTTTGTGCCGAACCACGTGACCGGATTCGTCATGGCGTCATGGTCCATCGGTGTCGAGATGGCGTTCTATGCCATCCTGCCGCTGCTGGTGTTTGCCATCACCGGTCTAGCTCGTTCTGTGGTGTTTCTTGCGGTAGCAGTATTCTTGGCGGCCAACTGGGCGTTGGCATTCCAAGGAACGGGGGGCGCGTTAGCGCTCTTTGGCCACTTTTCTCTAGTGGCTCAACTGTTCTATTTTGCTGCTGGGATAGCGGGATATTATGTCTGGCTGGGGGTTTGTCGCACTTCCCCCCAGATTGGCCGAATAGTCTTTGCTGCCAGTCTTCTGACAATCGTTGGCCTGATCTGTTTCACGAGCCAGATTGCCGTACTCTTCGGAACGATACTTGGGTCAAGCGGCGGTTCCGGCGTCAAAACCGCTTGGGCGGTGACGTTGGCGAGCGCTGTCGTGGGAGTTTCCCTGTATCCGCAAAGATGGTTCGTGAATCCGGCTGCGAAGCTGCTCGGCAACGCCAGTTTCAGCATTTACCTCTGGCATCCGGTCGTTATCGTCATCCTGGATCGGGTGGGCCTGTACCGGACGGTTTACGCATCCTTCGATGGAGCATCCTTGCCGTTCCTTGCCTCAGTGGTAGCAACTCTTGCGATGTTGATACCACTATCCTTGCTGAGTTATCGGTATATAGAAAGGCCCGGCATGGCCTTACGATCTCGCTTCGGTCGAGTCTGGCCAGCTTAATGGCCTTTTCGCTTTCGAACCTTGGCGTCGCCGATATCGCCCGGCTGCGGCAGCGTGTTACATTTAGGGTACGGAGAACCCTCGATTCGAGATTGTTAGTCCAACCATTTGGATCGTGGATCAGCGAGTCCAGCTGGGCTAGTATTCTGTGGTGATTTCTTTGACTATTAATTCGTTGACCGCAATCCGTCGCATGTTAGACGGCTATGTGTTCCCAGGCAGCGCCAGAAAGAGCAAGAATATTAGCATGTTCTCAACAGCCTTCCCACATTTGAATGCCGCCGAACGCGAGGCGGCCAACGGGTGCACAACTGAAGAGGCTCTCGTTTTTCTTCGCCGAATGAGCCTGGACGACTTCGGCCTCTTCATGATTTCCTTGCCGAACAAGGATTATCCCAGTTTGTCACGTCTTCTGCCCGCGATGGCCAGTGACGAAGTCCAGAAGACCTGGACCGGGGCATCCGGTCTCGATCTGTACCGGCAAACCGCGTCGTTCGCCCGACAACTTGAAAACAATTATACCCGACATACCAAAAAGCCGCTGGCGGGCTCTGATATTCTCGACTTTGGATGTGGCTACGGACGCATCTTGCGCATGATGTACTACTACAGCGATCCATCGTCCATATGGGGTATTGACGCCTGGGATAAGTCTCTCAGCTTGTGTAGAGAGGCAAGATTGCCTGGCATGTTCGCTCAATCGGAGCGGATTCCTTCCGTGCTACCAGTCGACGACCAGAAGTTCGATCTGATCTTCGCATTCTCGGTATTCACACATCTGGCGCCTTCGAGCGCGAAAGCCTGCCTTATGGCAGTTCGCAAACACATCAAGCCTGGTGGATTGTTCGTGGCCACTATTCGACCAATTGAATTCTGGCCTTTTATCGATGGGATTCGAAAGACTTCGGTCGCTGCGAAAATGCAGTCGAACCATCGCCTTAACGGATTTGCTTATCTTCCTCACGGTGGCGTCGAAGGCGAAACCTATGGGGACATCTCTTGCGAGATCGACTTTTTGGGCGGTGACGGTTGGGATATAGTGGGACATGATCGATCGATCATTGACCCGTTCCAAGTGTCGGTGCTGATGCAGCCCTCCGTTTAGCGACTGGGCTTTGGCAAGCAACGAAGGTGGGTCGCCGCACTTTGGGGCAACTCTCCCAAATGGGCACACCTTTTCTACTTCGCGGCAGGGATAGCGGGAGATCGCGTTTAACCGAGACGGCGGCGCACTTGGCGTGCTCGCGCGGATCGGTTCGCATCGCGAAAAAGTACCACTTCATGGTGCTATTCCAGCCTGTGGTTGGCTCCATTGTTCGAAAGGAACTGGGCAAAACGATCATATAGAACGGTGTACTTGCGCTGAAAGGCATCATAGTCGCCAGCCTGCACGAGCTCGCGGACGTCCAATTGTCCCACTTTACCGACAGGGACGTGCGGGATGCTCATAAGTTCCGCCATCTCCGTGGTCCTTGAGTCATGGGAAATTATGGTCGCGGGAACGCCGTTGGTCAACGCGATCAGGTTTCCGTGGAAGCGTGTCCCGACAGTGTAATCAAACCTTGATATGTAACTATCCCATTCCGCCAGGTCGAAGAACATTTTTGCGTTCTCTTTGATATGCTTTACATAGAGCGACGGGTCCATGCCCATATTCAGCTGCTTGATAATTGCCTGAGCGTTCTCTAAATCGGTTTTATTCCCCTCTCCAGAACGGAGCATTGCCATTTCTGGTTCTTCGTTCTGCAGGACGTAGGGATACTTTCTATCGATAGATAATTTCAAAAGATCAGCTTCAACGCGCCGGGCAGCTTCGGGATTGGCCGAATGCAAAAATACGTTTCGTGATCCGTTCACCGAAACCCTCAGGCTGGCGTCTGTTCCCGGCCGCTTTATTTTCAGGTCACGACGCAATTTGCGAAACAGACTGGGACATCCTACCTCGCTGACGTTTTTTATCCCAAAGTCATTCATGACCTCGGCCGTAAAATGACCTCGCACGCCCACGGTCTTGCTGCGTTCGGATATTATATGAAGAAAGCGTTTACTGCCCTCGGGAATATCTGTGACTTTGTTGCCGATGGCGGGTGCTTGCGCACCGAGGCCGGCGACCACGCATGGCAGCTTGGTCGGTTCTATGAAGTCAGCCAAATAGGACAAATCAAAATTCTTGAAAATGAAATTTGCCGCTGAGATAGCTATGATGTCGAAACGTTCGTTTGCCTCTTGCGGGGAATAGCCCAACCCCTGCCCGAATTCTTCAAAGCGAAGTTCCTCGAACAGAGACTGTCCTATCAGAAGATTTCCGGTGTTATATCCAATGACTTCGAATTTCTTTTCAAAGGCAATCTGCGGGTCGGGATGCGGAGCTATTGACGCTCCCAGAAAAAGAACTCTCACTAAAGTCTCCTCGACGCTCTGTAGACATCTAATTCCCCACAGTCACCAGCGTCGTCATTCTTGAATTGGAATACCAAATCGTTCACTGAGTTCACGGCTGTAGATGCTCGCTCGTTCGAGCGCGGCAGGTCCAAGATCGTGGCTGCGGATTGTATCGGCCTGTACCTGCCTGATCTCCTGTAGGTGCCTGAGATCGAAATTTCCTATGGTTACGCTCGACTGATGCCGGCGGTGTGAATTGAGCGAACGCGGGGAAAAAGCGATCGAACCATTTTCGAGCAGACGCAAATATGTCACCCAATCCCCGGCGTTGCGCAACGACATGATCTCTTCGCTGTGTTTGGCCATCGCATTCCTGAGCGCCTCCCTTCGAAACAAGACGCCGCTGACGTTCGGAATGGTGTTCTTGAGGTAAAGTGCCTCGGCGATTTCCCGGCGGCCGTCCACGACGTAGGGTTTCGTCCAGCGAGACCGGTCGATGTCCGACACATAGTCGAGATAGTGTTCGGACAAGACCCGGCCGGCGCCGTCCATCTGTCGCGACTGGCAATAGCTCATCACCACCTCCTCGCGTTCGAAGGCGGGCAGAAGCTCGGCCAGAAAATCGGGATCGGCGAGGTCGTCGGCTTCGGCGATCCAGACATAATCGCCGCGCGCCATTTCGACCCCCCGCATCCATTGGCGGAATACCGATCCTGAATTCTGCGCATTGGCCACCAGCCGGTATGGAATGTCGCAACCGGCCAGAAATTTCTCGATGACTTCGACGCTATCATCGGTCGAAGCATCGTCAAGCACGATCAACTCGTAGGGCTTTATCGTCTGATCGACAATGGAGCCTAGACGTGCGCCCAGGTATCGGGCGTAGTTGTAGTTAGGCACGATGACCGACACCCGCGGCAATGGCTTTTCGGCGTAAATCAGCAGATCATGCAGGTATTGGCTGAAGCTGAACTCCTGGCGGACGATATCGCGGCCAACGCTGGCGAGACGCCGGGCTTCACTTGGATTGTCGAGCAGATTGCCAATGACCTCGGCCATCGCATCGGTGTCGAATGCCTGCACGAGGATTCCGCAATCCCGCTTCAGCAGATCCTGGAAGCCACCAGCGCCCTCAAAGGCAACGACCGGCACTGTGGCATCCAGCGCCTCAAGCACCACCGAAGGGAATGGATCTTCACGCGAGGTCAAGGCGTAGATATCAGCGGCGAAATAGTATTCCTGCGGATTTTCCACCAATCCGACAAAGACGAAGCTGCCCTCAAGTCCCGCTTCCTTCACCCGCCGCATTTGCTTGGCGTGAAAGACAGTATCGACATGACCGACCCAGACTGCAACCGCATCCGGCCTGGATGCCACAACCTTGAGGCAAGCATCAAGGAAAAGATCGAGGCCCTTGCGATGGTCGGCATAGCCCGCGCACAGGATGATGCTCGCGTTTGTCGAAAGCCCTAATCTTGCGCGAACCGCCTCGCGGACCTGTCGGCGATCATCGGCGAGATAGGGCGTACGCAGATAGAGTCCTTGCGGCCTGACTACCGACTGGCTGACCGGTTGGCCAACAAACTCTTCGAATCCGGCTTTGACGATCTCGGCTGGGAAAACGACCGTTTCAGCGTTCTCAACAATGGCTGCGGCTGCGTCAGCAAGACCGTAGGACGCCAATATTCCGGGCAGTTCATGGACGAGGCAAACGGTGCGGAACCCTGCCTGCTTCAGCAGCGGGATGAGCTTTCCGGATACGGTGGTATTCACGACGGCGACCTCGGCACCGTTGTTTCTAATGGTGGCCAGACGTTTCAACACATCGGCATCGCCTTGTTCAGGCAAGTCGATCCTGTGCACGGTCGCGGCGTGGGCGAAACGGCCGAGCAGCGGCCCGTCGCCCAGCACGATGAGATCGGGCTCAAAACCAAGCTGCTTGAATCCCTTGGCCAGATTGAGAGCCAGCAATTGCGCCCCATGCGGGTGGGCGTCGTGGGAAACGATTGCAATCCTGGCCTTGGACTTCCCCTTCGCCGCCTCCAAAGCGTCGCGGGTCGCTTGCAGATAGGCGTGGCCGTTAACGCTATCGGGCTCCAGGTGAGCGCCTTCCGCCCACTCGTTCCAGGCATTGACGAAAACCACCCGCTCGGATGGCTCGCTAATATGGGCCAAGGTGTCCTCAATGGCATTGTCCAGCCATCTGCGATACAGCTCGGGGGTGTTGTTGATGAACACCGTGCCGCCGCGCTTGCGGCGTGCGGTATTGTCCCAGCCCGGGCAAACCGAACGGAAGAGCTTGTATTTGCGGGATGAATAGGTTTCGCTGCGTTGTGGGAATACCGACCAGTCATAGACGGTCGTGGCAAAATCCTCATGCAGCGGCGTCACTGTATGCGTGACATTTGGCGGCGCGGAATTGTTTGGCGGAAATTCCACGGCGGCATCGAACCCGTAGCGATGGGGGGGCACAGATTCGAAGGACTGGGTGTAGGCCAGGAAAATCTCGCCGATGCCGTTCTCCCGGCACCAAGTCCGCCAGCGCCGCGCTGTCTCAGCCGCCGCCGGGAGCAGGCTTGGCCGATAGACGAGCAACAGCGGCTTGCCATTGATGCGGATGTAGCGAGGGTCACGAAGATAGGGCGCGACCTCGGCGATGAACGCGAGATCATCCTGGGGGGAGTGATCCTGAGCGATCAGGATCTCCTGGTCCATTCCGTCCCAGCGGCGCGACCAATTCTCGTTGGCCCAGCAGACGCAGAATGGCATGTCGAGGCGCTTATCCTCGAGCCAGTTTTCGAGCGGCTTTTCCAGGAGCCTCTTGCCGCCGAACCAATAAAAATAGAAGCAGAAGCCTTCCACTCCATAGAGCCTTGCCATTTCGATCTGGCGATGCTGCACAGCAGTATCGCGCAAGTCGTAGTAGCCGAGCGTATCCGGCACGTGCGGCTGGTGGTGACCGATAAATTGCGGCTCAGCGGGCCGGACATTAGACCATTCGGTGAAGTCCTGTCCCCACCATTCATCGTTTTCGGGGATCGGGTGGAATTGCGGCAGGTAGAACGCGATGACGCGCACCGGCTTCTGGAGCAACGGCGGCGCATCGAGAAGCGGCACATAGACTGGTTCGGGCGAGAAGATCGGGCCGGAACTGACCAGCGCCCCGCGCAAGACCATCTCGTTGCTGCCCACAGGCGCTTGGGGTGCCTCCATGCTTCTCCAGGCGCGGTAGGCATTCGTAACGCCAAACAGCGAAGGAAAGGTCGAAAACGCCGCTCTCTTCAATTTTCGCTTGAGGTCGATGGAGAGCGGCAGATTGTGCCAACAACCGTAGGCACCCCGAATCGCCAAGCGGCGGACCCGTATGCGAACATCGCCGATAGCGCGGACGCGGCTCCCAATCCCCCGCAGAGGCTTGGTCACTCGCCAGGATGTGCTGGCATAAACGGCATCGAGAACCTCATGCAACCGGATTTCCTCGGATCGCGCCTCGTCGCGATCCGCAAGCAGCGCACTCGTCGCCCTGTGCGCCATCGACAAATTTTCTTGCAAGAGTTCGATCTCTTTGTCTCTCGCAATGATCTGTGCCCGTTCTCGAGCGATCTCTTCGTCTCTCGCGCTGACTTGTGCCCTTGTGCTTGAGATCTCGTCTTTGTGGGTCCGGATCTGTTCACGCATTTCAGCTATCTCGCTGGAGAAAGCCTCGATGCGTGTCCCGTGATGCCCCAACAACTTCCTGTTGGTTTCGATCTCCTCCTCCATGGTTGTTGACTTCAACGACCATGGATTTCCGGTTTGATCGATCGCCTTGCTCTTCGTGTCGTCGAGAGGAACCACGCTCCCGTCGGCGAGCGCGACCTGCCCGTGCACGTTGCGCGCGCCGAGGACGTTTTCCGGAATAGGCAGCTTCGTTACAATGCAAAGCGAGTTCAAGAACTCGACGGAATGAACCGACGCGAGAGAAGCCTCATCGAATGTGACTTTGTGCCTGTCGGCGAAAGTGGCCAAGGCATCGACCCGACGACGATCCAGTCCCCAATGCTCATGGTTGACTACGTCAAGCAGGCGTTTGAAAAACGAGATTGAGGAAAGCGGATCGTAGAGACCGCCCTCGAACTCCTGCCAGTAACTGCAATGCAGATCTTCGGCGATGTACATGCCCCCTTCGGAAAGGTGGGGGAAATATCGCGCGAACGAGCGTATTATATCCGAGGATAGGTGCGATCCGTCATCAATTATAATATCATATTTTTCCGACATCGAGATGATGTCGCGCTCCGTTTCATCAGTATTGGCGTCACCTACGGAGATCTTTATCTTCCGGCTGTCGAAAACGAGATTTCCGCAAGCCAGATTGACGTCACAGCCAACGATTATTTCAGCATTGGGGAAATATTTCTGCCATATCTCCAGGGATCCGCCATTCTGAACTCCGATTTCCAGGATTCGAACCGGCCTGTCTCGATACTCTGAAAAAATATGGTCATAGGTGCTGAGATAGATCGACCATTTATCCGACACTTTGCCGCGATGCGCGTCGTACAGGTCACGAAGTGAAACGTCCTGCTTTGCAGGCCGTGCCGTTTTCGCTTTGGCGCGTGCCTTGCCAGCAGGCATCCCATCGCGCACGGTCTCGGGTGACGAGTGCTTGTTCATGCCGTCAATGCCTGTTTCGTCTCACCCTCGAGAAGCCGGTGCACCACCGCTTCCGTCGATTGCCGCCAGTCCGGTGCATTCCAGCCGAACGCCGCCGCGAATTTCGCGCTCGACAGCCGGGAATTGGCGGGGCGGCGCGCCTTGGTTGGGTAGTCCATCGTAGCAATGTCCCGTACCCGCGCCCAGGGACCACCCAACACGCGGCTTGTGTCGAGGATGTGGCGGGCAAAGCCGCTCCAGTTGGTCTCGCCCGTGCCGGCCAGATGATAGATGCCGAACGCGGCGGAATCCCTGTTTCCATGCAGTTGTGCCGCCGCATGCAGGATCGCGTCGGCGATATCAAGTGCCGATGTTGGATTTCCCCACTGGTCCGCCACCACCGCGATCTCGTCGCGGTCGGCGGCCAGCCGCAGCATGGTCTTGACGAAATTCTTGCCGAACGGGCTGTAGACCCATGCCGTGCGCAGGATCAGATGGCGCGGATTGGCCGATGCAACCGCCTGCTCGCCGGCAAGCTTGGAGGCGCCATAGACGCTGCGCGGGGCGGTGGCGTCGGTCTCGACATAGGCGCCAGGGGCGGTGCCGTCGAAGACGTAGTCCGTCGAAAGATGGATGACGGGAACGCCCAGGCGGGCCGCGGCTTGCGCCACCTTGCCGGCGCCGACGGCGTTCACCGCGAATGCCAGATCGGGCTCGTCCTCGGCCTGATCCACCGCCGTGTAGGCGGCAGCCGACACGACGAGATCAGGCTTCGCGGCCGCGATCACTTCGATCACGGTGTCGGGTCTTGCGAGGTCGAGTTGCGGGCGGCCAATGGCAACGACCTCCACGCCGGCGCTTCGCCGGCCGGCCTCCAGAAGGCTTGCCGCGACCTGCCCATCGCGTCCGGTGACAACCAGCCTCACGCCGCCCCCTGGCGCGCTTCGCCCAGCCGTTCACCGGCATAGCGCTGCTCGCGGATCGGTCCCCACCACCATGTGTTGTCGAGAAACCAGTCGACGGTCTTGGCGAGGCCGCTGTCGAAATTCTCATTGGGCGCCCAGCCCAGGTCCCGGCCTATCTTCGAGGCGTCGATGGCATAGCGGCGATCGTGACCGGGGCGGTCGGTGACGAAGGAAATCAGGTCGCGATAACTCTTGCCCCCTGCCCGCGGCCGCCTGCTGTCGAGGAGATCGCAAATCGTTTCGACGACGCCAAGGTTCGTCCGCTCGGAATTGCCGCCGACATTGTAGCTTTCGCCCGGCAGTCCCCTGGTCGCGACAAGTTCCAGCGCGCGCGCGTGATCCTCGACGAACAGCCAGTCGCGCACATTGGCGCCGGCGCCATAGACCGGCAGCGGCTTTTCATCGAGCGCATTGAGGATGACCAGCGGGATCAGCTTTTCGGGAAAGTGATAGGGCCCGTAATTGTTCGAGCAATTGGAAAGCACGACCGGCAGGCCATAGGTTTCGTGCCAGGCCCGCACCAGATGGTCCGAGGCCGCCTTGGAGGCGGAATAGGGCGAGGATGGGGCGTAGGGCGTTTCCTCGACGAACATGCCGCCATCGAAGGGAAGATCGCCGAACACCTCATCGGTCGAGACATGATGGAAGCGGAAATGGCTCTTCCTGTCTTCGGGCAGGCCGCGCCAGTATTCCAGCGCGGCATTGAGCATCTTGTAGGTGCCAACGATGTTGGTCTCGATAAAGGTGCCCGGCCCATCGATCGAGCGGTCGACATGGCTCTCGGCGGCAAGGTTCATGACGATGTCGATATCGTCGCGCTGGAGGATGTCGAGCACGGCCCTTTCGTCGCAGATGTCGGCCTGCGCGAAGCGATAATTGTGTGCATTCTCGATCGGCCGCAGCGAGGCCAGGTTTCCCGCATAGGTAAGCTTGTCGAGATTGGTCACCCGATAGGCCGGGTTGGCGCATAGATGCCGGCACACCGCGGAACCGATAAAGCCAGCACCGCCCGTCACCAGAAAATTCATGCCGCTGTCCTCACGTAACCCATCAGGCGAACACCTCGGCGGCAGCCAGTAGCGGCGCCTTGAGGTCCTTGTCCGAGAGTTGGAACCCGCCGGTCAATGACGGCCATTCGATGCCGATGTCGGGATCGTCAAAACGGACCGACCGATCATGCGCCTGCGAATAGGTGTCGGTCACCTTATACAGGACCTCGGTGTCGGGCACGAGCGTCACGAAGCCGTGCGCGAAGCCTTTCGGCACCAGAATCTGGTTGCCCTTCTCGGCCGATACTTCGAGAGCGACCCATTTTCCGAAGGTCTTCGAACCGCGGCGAATGTCGACGGCCACATCGAGAATGCTGCCCCGGATGACGCGCAGCAGCTTGTCCTGCGCGCGCGGCGCAAGCTGATAATGAAGCCCTCGCAAGACGCCCGCCGCGGCGGAATAGGAATGATTGTCCTGCACGAAAGCCAGGTCTATGCCGGCCTGCGAAAAGCGCTCGGCATTGTAGGTTTCCACGAAGAAGCCGCGCGCGTCGCCATGTCGCTTCGGAACGATTTCCAGCACGCCATCGATGCCAAGGGGCCTGACCTCCAACGCCTAGCCCTCCGACAGGTCGACGACACGCCGGCGCAGATAGGCGGCATATTCATTCTTGCCCAGGTGGTCGGCGCGACGCAGAACCTGGTCCACTGTCAGCCAACCCTGTTCAAAGGCGATCTCTTCGGGACAGGCGACCTTGATGCCCTGGCGGTGCTCGATGGTGCGCACGAATGACGAGGCCTCATGCAGGCTGTCATGCGTGCCGGTGTCGAGCCAGGCAAAGCCGCGCCCCAACCGATGCACATGCAACTGGCCGCGCTCGAGATAGACATTGTTGACCGCAGTGATCTCGAGCTCGCCGCGCGCCGAGGGACGGATGGCAGGGGCGATGTCGACGACGTCGTTGTCATAGAAGTAGAGACCGGTGACCGCCCAGTTGGATTTCGGCGCCTGCGGCTTTTCCTCGATCGTCAGCGCCGTTCCCGTGGCCTTGTCGAAGGAAACCACGCCATAACGCTGGGGATCCTCGACATGATAGGCGAACACTGAAGCGCCCTTTTCGCGCGAGGCAGCGTCGCGGCAAAGCTGCGACAGCCCATCGCCGAAATAGATATTGTCGCCGAGGATCATCGACACGTTGTCCTTGCCGATGAAATTGCGGCCGATGATGAAGGCTTCCGCCAGCCCGTTGGGCTGCGGTTGCTCGGCATAGGACAGGTCGAGGCCGAACTCCGATCCATCGCCAAGCAGATCGCGAAAAATCGGCAGGTCACGCGGCGTCGAAATGATCAGAATTTCACGGATACCCGCGAGCATCAGAACGCTCAGCGGATAATAGATCATCGGCTTGTCGTATATCGGCAGAATTTGCTTAGAGACTGCTAATGTTAGTGGATAAAGACGCGTTCCACTGCCTCCAGCAAGGATAATTCCTTTCAAGAAGCTCTCCTTGACATGCCTGAACCCCCCGGCCCTAGCCGCCCGTGCTTAGGTTCCATGCAATGGCTTGTCAATCTCGGCGTTCGGCAAACGACCGGGTCACGGTCCAGCGCCAATCCATGGCCAATTCCAGGCGACGCATTGCTATCGTCTTGCCAAGGCCGGCCTGACGGGAACAAGCAGATTGTCATCATGGGCCTCGGTCGACTCGCCTCTCTGGCTTAACCGCCCAGCGAATCCCTTGTGAAAGATGATGCCATTCATATAGGCGAAAGTCATCGCAAGCGCCGCCGTTCGCATGGGATAATCGACCAGGGAATGAACGAGCAGAAACGATACTGAGAGAAATGCCATTTTCTGCAGCGGATCTCGCCGTGCCGCAAGGGAAAACGCAAAAAGCAATACCGAGTAGGCCGCGACCAGAAAGACAACAGGCGCGCCACCTTCAAGTGCCAGTTCCAGATAATCATTGTGGGCGTGATTGACATAGGGCTTGAAGATCATCTCTCCCTTTTCGTAAATCTGGTAGACTTTCGGAAAACTCCCAAAGCCGACGCCCGTCGCCCAGTTCTCTTCAATTCCCGCGATCGTCGTGCGGGCAAATTCGGCCCGTCCAAAGGCCGGGTCAACCACTTCCGCATCGATCTTCGTCCACGCCCCGATCGTGTAAAGCGAAAGCCCGATGAAGACAGCGGGTATTCCATACCCGCCCAGCCTCGAGCGCGCGGACAGAAAGACAACCGATATTATTGTGATCGCCAGCCCTATCAGAATACCGGCGCGCGAACCGGCGGCCAGAAGCAGCAGCAGCAGCGTTATCAAACCGAGCGACCCGGACAGAAGGTGCCCGCGAAACAGGCCGTAGTAGACGACGAAGGGGATGGAGACGAAGAGCAAAGCTGAAAAATGGTTTTGGTTGGCAAACAGTCCCGCATTGATCGTGAACGGCAGCAAACCCTGTATGGCAACCGTGTCGGAGAGCGAATACTGGATCGCCGCAGCCAATCCGTTACAGATGACACCCATCAAAAAGAAGGGCAGAAGACCGTAGACCTGATCTGGGCGCAGGCGGGTGACGCTCAGAAAGAATGCAGCCATCGCCACGAAGTACAACAGACACTCGATCGTCCGTCCCACGCCGACACTGACGAAACGCAGCCCGGTTTCACCGCTCAGCCATGGATTTGTGCCGCAGACTTAGAGCCTTTACCGCTTATTTCGGCCGTACCAAGTTCCCTTGCCGGTTCCATGTTGAGCCAGATGGTTCGCTTCCACCAGAGCGGCTAGGTGTTTTTTGACGGTGTTTCGGTTTGCGCCTGTCAGGTTGACGATCTCGCTGATGGTTATGCGCCCGCGGTCCTTGATGGCTTCAACAATCTGAAAAGAGAGTTCGGGCAAAGTGCCGAGCACAAGGCGTTCCCGCTCGATTTTTTTCTCAAGCCGCCGCTTTTGCTGTTGAAGAGCGCGCAGGAAATACACAGCCCATGGCTGCCAATTGGGGTTCGGGCTGCGGATCGTCTTCTGAGTCTGGCGTAGCGCCAGATAGTAGCCTCCCTTGCTGTTCTCAATCACGCTTTCGAGGGAAGAGTAAGGCACATACGCATATCCGTTGCGCATCAGCAGGAGCGTCGTCAGAACGCGCGACAGCCGTCCGTTCCCGTCCTGGAATGGGTGTATCTCCAGAAACACCACCGTGAAGATTGCAACGACGAGCAGAGGGTGCAGGCTTTGCTCGCTGAGTGTGTTGCGAGTCCACTCGACAAGCTCCTTCATCCGCTTGGGTGTATCGAAGCGCGTCGCCGTTTCGAAGATGACGCCAATCTCTTTCCCCTCGGCATCGAACGCACTGACATTGTTGGCGAGTGTCTTATATGCGCCGCGATGGCGCTCGTCCTTGTTGCTGAACGCCAGCAGGTCACGGTGTAGTTGTGTCAGGTGGTTTTCGGTCAGATCAATCGCATCGAAATGCGCGAAGATCATTTCTATGACCTGTGCATATCCGGCGACTTCCTGCTCGTCTCGGGATTCAAAGAATTTGATGTCGAGGTTGGCGAGCAGCCGCTCTACTTCGCCGTCAGTGAGCCTGCTTCCTTCGATACGGGTAGAAGAGCCAATGCTCTCGATGGTCGCAACGCGGCGCAGAGCCGATAGGCGCTGTGGCGCGAGCGCTCCCAGCGCTCGCCAAGTCCCTTTGAATTCTTCGATCTCCGAGACCAAGGCAAGGATTTCGGGGGTAATTTGCAAGGAACCTACCTTCAGAGCCATACCCAAAAAGATACCCAAAAATACCCAAAACTCAATCGCCCCCAGGCCCGCCGCTCCCGAAAGGTGGCGGGGTTTCTTGTTGTCCCGGAACCGAAAACGATGGGGCTAGTTAGAATGCGGCCCATATCGCGTCACGCTGAATTCGGCCCGGCAAACTGGTGCAGCATGCCGTCGACCTCGATACGCAAGTTCGACTATGAGCCGAACACCAGGATTCTCTCGGTCTGGTTTGTAGCCAGCGGGAAGCACTATGAGTTTTTGGACGTACCGGTTGAGACCTTCACCGCGTTCAAAGCTGCCTTTGCCAAGGGCCGATATTTCAACGACCACGTCCGCAATCGCTACCCATTCCGGCTCGTGACATAGAGCTCCAGTTCCAACGGCTCATGTTGGGGCTGATCGTGCCAAGCGACCTGGCGGAAGTCACGCATGTCGAGCCGCTGGCCGCATACCGGGCAAATCATGAAATTCTCTTGATCGTCGGCAGGCTCGCCGTCGTGCTGCTTGCCGGGAATCGGCGGGCCAAGGTCGGATAGTTTCGTCACAGCTATCAAACATTCAATTCGTCTAAAATGTTCCGGAACCATTTTAGCGCGCGCTAATTGAATCGCACTATGCGAGTCAGCGCATGCCTCTGAAGTTCATCAAGCCAATGGAGCCCGAGCTGGTCGACAGGCCACCGCAAGGCGACGAATGGCTTCATGAGATCAAATTCGACGGGTATCGGACCCAGATTATTAAGGATGAAAACGGGATCCGGCTGTTCACCAAGAACGGATACGATTGGACCGGCCGCTATATCGAACTTGCCGGAGAGGCGGAGGCGATCGAGGCGGAAAGTTTCATCATCGACGGCGAGGCAATCACCGTCAACGAGGCCGGCCTGTCCGACTTCCACGCCCTGCAATCAGCCGTCACCCGCCGTAAGCCGTCGCGCGACTTGTATTTGGTGGCGTTCGATCTCCTGCACCTGAACGGACATGATTTGCGCAACATGCCGGTGGAAGACCGCCGCGAAATCCTGCAGGCACTGATTCCAGCCGTCGGCCGCATTCAGGTCAGCAAAGCCATGCCCGGCACCGGCGACGCGGTTTATCACCTGGTCGACAAGGCGGGGCTCGAGGGCATGGTCTCGAAGCGCAAGGACAGCATCTACCGTAGCGGGCCGACGATGAACTGGCGCAAGATCAAGTGCTATGCCGAAAAGGAAATGGACATCATTGGCGTGCAGCGCGAGGCCGGAAAGCCCGCAATGGTGCTCATGGCCGACAAGGGCCAATATGCCGGCGGCGCGTTCGTTGCCTTTAAAGCCGACAAGCGTCGGCAACTATGGGATCGTGTTCAAGGGAAGGTCGGGGGACCAGTTCCGATGGGTCTAAAGAAGGAAAAGGCCGAATGGCTGAAGCCTGGTCTCGTCGGCCGCGTCAGGTTCCTGAAGGGCGAGGAAAGGCTACGCCATGCGAAGCTGCTCGATTACCGAGAGGAGGAATGACTAACGCTGGCGACGAGGGCTCCCCCTGCGGAACAGAACCGTGTGCCTGGCGTTGTGCGGAACATCGGCACGTCTAGGAGAAACGGCATGGTGGCGCCACGCGCGGTCTGGAAGGGCTTTCTGAGGGTCGGTTCCGTGTCATGCGGGGTGAAGATAGTGGGTGCCACAAGCGAGGCATCCAAGATCCACTTCAAGATTTTGAACCGCAAGGACGGTTTACCCGTCAAAAGCGCCTATGTCGATGAAGAGACTGGCGACGTTGTCGAAGCCGAGGATCAGATCAAAGGGTATGAGGCGGACAAGGATGATTTCATCCACGTCGAGCCGGACGAGTTAAAGAAACTGAAGCTTACGTCGCAGCATACACTTGACGTCGATTCCTTCGTTCCGGTTGCCGAGATCGACACACGTTATCTGGAAAAACCATACTACTTGATCCCGGCAGACGGCGCCTCCCTGGAGGCCTTTGCCGTCCTGCGCGATGCGATGGCGAAGAAGCGCGTCGCGGCACGCTCCTGCGTCGTACTCTATCAGCGCGGGCGGGAAGTGTTGATACAGCCGTTTGAAAAAGGGATGCTGCTGACCGAGTTGCGCACCCACAATGAGATGACGTCGGAAGACACCGTCTTCGACGATGTGAAGAGCCCGAAATACGATGCGGATTTGCTCGAAATCGCGGGGCTCCTTATCGACAAGAAGGTGACGAAGTTCGATCCTTCGAAATTCGAGGACACCTACGAGGATGCGTTGATTGCCATGATCGACGCCAAGCGCAAGGGCAAAAAGCCCCCTAAACCGGCGCCGAAACCTAAGGAGAACGTGGTCGATCTGGCCTCGGTTCTTCGAAAGAGCCTCGCCAACGAAGGCATCAACCAAGACCGGCCAAAGGCGAAGGGCCGCAAATCAGCATAGTTAGAGAGGATTGATAGGCCCGACCAAGGAGGGATGGTCATTGGGCTGCTTGTTGATTAGCGTCGAGTTGACGTCGCGACCGACGCGATTGAACTGCAGTTGACCGTCGATGTCGTGGCTGAGAATGTCTTTCAAGTCGTCCTTGGGCGTCGCCGGATCCAGCCACGCGTCATAGTAGGCTTGGTCGAGGATGACCGGCTGCCGATCGTGCAAGTTCTTCATCGGCTCGCCGGCCGGCTCGGTGATGATGGTGCAACTGGTGATTTCGAGGTTGGAATTGTAGGCCCACAGGCCGGCAAACGAGAACGGCGCGTGATCGGGCAAGTAGATGTGCCAAGGGTCTTTTTTGCCATCTGCTGGAGAGATGGTCCATTCGTAGAAGCCGTCGGCGGGGATCAGACAGCGCTTCGACTTGAAGGCATCGCGGAAGGCCGGCGCAGTGTCTATGCCTTCGATCCTGGCGTTGAACATCGCCGCCTTGGGCATCTCCTTCGCCCAGAAAGGAACTAGCCACCAGCGACCCTCGCGGAGCTTGTGGTTGCCGTTCTCGCCGGCGGTGACGAATGGGACTTCCTCAGTCGGGGCGATGTTGTAGCGAGGGGCATCATTGCGACCGGTTTCTGCGGGCGCCGTCAGTCGATATAGCCGGTGGATTTCCGACCAGGTCAGATATCTCGTGTAGCGTCCGCACATGCTCACTCTACCAATTCAAGGAAGAGAAAGTTCTCAGGCACCGCATCGGCAGGCCAATTGGCGCAGCACGCCGCGACGGCAGCCTTGTTGGCATCCATCCAGATTGATGCTGCTGCATCCTCGTCTTCCGTCGGTGCTTCATCGTCCTGAAAGTTGGCATCGTCCCAGCCCTCTAGCGCGAACATTCCATCGGCTGCCTGCTCGGCTGATATTCCCGCAGCGGCAAAGACCGCCCGCGCAGCTTCAATGCCGCGTTGCTGCTCATCGGGCGAAGCGCCCGTTATCTCCAAGCGAAGCTTCATAGCCCGCCTCCTGTGACTTTCCTGCCTGTCAGTGAACAAAATAGGAACAAGAGAGTCAAGAGCCCCTTGACCAAAGAGGAATATGTTCCTCTTTTAGGGCTATGGCGCATGATCCGATCGACACGCTGGGCAAAGCGACCCGGCACAATATGCTTGTGAAAGCAGAGTGCAGTTGCGGCAATGTTCGCTACTGCCGATCGGTCGATTTGATGATGGTCTACGGGGGCGGCGTCGATCCGCTCTCGCTGAAATTCGATTGCAGCCGATGCAAGCCACAGATCAAGATCACTCTTCTAGAGGTGCATCCTGAGCATTTGCCAAAGCGCCTAGTGGTTCACAAGCCGATAAAGGTCGGGGGGAAGATCACCTGGTACACAGAGCGGTTTAGGGGGTAGCAATGGCTAGGTCAAAGCCGTCAAAGCAATTATCGAAGGCTGAAATCGAGCGCTTTCTGATGGCAGCAGAAGCGCTGCACCTAAGCATCGTCAAGCCGTTCATATCTCCGCATTGCGATCACTACAGGCAGACGCGCGTCTTGCATGAGGTACTGTTAAAGGCGGTGCGGGAAGTCACCGGGAAGGAAGTCGAGTTCATCCGGTGGAACACTACTGGGCCAGTGCTGCCGCCTACGGCTGGGTAGGTTGGCGACGGCTTTGCCCCATAGCGGGTCAAAACAGTTGGCATCTAAATTGCATTGACTGGTATGGGGTGGGCGAGAGCCCGTCGCTTCGAAAATGGAGCGGCGGGTTTACTCTACCAGCTTGGGAGGAGTGGCCGGCGCCTCAGCTTGATGTCGAAGCTTTATCCCCGCCCGAAATACGCCTGGTACCAGTCGACGAACCGCCCCACCCCTTCGGTCACTGTCGTCGTCGGGCGGTAGCCGACCGCCTGCTCCAGCGCCGAGGTGTCGGCGAAGGTATCGGGCACGTCGCCGGGCTGCAGCGGCAAAAGTTCGACGATGGCTTTGCGGCCCAGTGCGTTTTCCAGCGCCTCGACATAGGCGGTCAGCTTCACCGGGTTGTTGTTGCCGATGTTGAAGATGCGCCAGGGGGCGCTGCTCGTGGCCGGATCGGGACGGCTGGAGTCCCAGGCGGCGTTGCCCGTGGGCGGGCTGTCGCTGGCGCGGATCACGCCTTCGGCGATGTCATCGACATAGGTGAAGTCGCGCGTGTGGTTGCCGTTGTTGAACAGCTTGACCGGCTCACCGGCCAGGATGTTCCTGGTGAACAGGAACAGCGCCATGTCCGGGCGACCCCAGGGACCATAGACGGTGAAGAAGCGAAGCCCGGTCGTCGGCAATCGGAACAGATGGCTGTAGCTGTGCGCCATCAGCTCGTTGGCGCGCTTGGTCGCGGCGTAGAACTGCAGCGGATGGTCGGCCGGACGATGTTCGGAAAACGGCATGTCGGTGTTGGCGCCGTAGACACTCGAGGTGCTGGCATAGGTCAGGTGCGCGACGGCGCTGTTGCGGCAGGCCTCCAGCATGTTGGTGTAGGCGATGATGTTGCTTTCGACATAGGCATGCGGGTTTTCCAGGCTGTAGCGAACCCCGGCCTGGGCGGCGAGATGGATCACCCGGTCGAATGCATGGTCGGCAAAGCAGGCGTCGACCACGCTCTTGTCGGCGAGATTGCCGCGGATGAAATGATAGCCGGCATTGGTCTTGCGGCTCGCCTCGTCCAGAAGCCGCAGCCTCGCCTCCTTGATCTGCGGATCGTAGTAGTCGTTGACGTTGTCGATGCCGACGACCTCGTCACCGCGCTCCAGCAGCCGCTTCGCTACGTGATACCCTATGAAGCCGGCCGCGCCGGTGACCAGAACCCTCATCAGAAGCGCCCATCCGTAACATGCCTGGGGAACAGACCCTTGATGTCGTAGATGACGCCCGGGGTCTTGCAAAGCGCCTGCAGGCCGTCGACGCCCAGCGCGCGGAACTGCCTGTGGCCGACGGCCACGATAACGCCGTCATAGCGCTGATCGGGAATGTCCTTCATGCTGGCTATGCCGAAGGCACGCGCGCATTCCTGCGCGTTGACCCAGGGGTCCCATATGTCGATGCCGGCATTGTATTCCTTCAGTTGGGCAAGGATATCGGCGACCTTGGAATTCCTCAGGTCCGGACAATTTTCCTTGAAGGCCGCGCCCATCACCAGAATCCGGCTGCCAACGACAGGTATTCCCTTGCGCATCATCAGGCGGGCCGTCTGATCCGCCGCGTGCTGACCCATGCCGTCATTGATACGGCGGCCGGCAAGAATCACCTCCGGATGATAGCCGAGTTCCTGGGCCTTGTGGGTGAGATAGTAGGGATCGACGCCGATGCAGTGGCCGCCGACGAGACCAGGCGTGAAGCGCAGGAAATTCCATTTGGTGCCGGCGGCTTCCAGCACTTCGGACGTGTCGATGCCGAGCTTGCCGAAGATAAGCGACAGCTCGTTCATCAGCGCGATGTTGAGGTCGCGCTGAGTGTTCTCGATGACCTTGGCCGCTTCGGCGACCGCAATGCTCGAGGTACGGTGTGTGCCTGCCGGCACGATCGAGGCATAGAGCGCATCGATACCTTCGGCCGCTTCCGGCGTCGAGCCGCTGGTGACCTTGACGATCGTTTGCAACCGATGCTCGCGGTCGCCCGGATTGATGCGCTCGGGACTGTAGCCGAGGAAGAACCCCTCATTGTAGCGCAGCCCCGAATGTTTCTCGATCAGCGGCGCGCACACCTCTTCCGTGCAGCCGGGGTAGACCGTCGATTCGAAGATCACCACCGCGCCTGGCGATATGACCTCACCGACCAAAGTCGATGCCATGATCAGCGGTTTCAGATCCGGACGATTGGCCCTGTCGATCGGCGTCGGAACCGTGACGATGAAAATCCCGCAATCGCGCAGATCGGCCTTGTCGGTGGTGAATGTCAGCCGCGACGCAGCACTGATCTCATCGCTGCTGGCTTCCAGCGTTTGGTCGTCGCCACGCCTCAGCGCGTCCACCCTCGACTGGTCGATGTCGAAACCGACGACATCCCTGCCGGCACCGAAGGCGACCGCCAGCGGCAGGCCGACATAGCCAAGCCCGATGATCGCTATTTTCCTGGAGGCGAGATCCATCTGCTTCCTGCGCTTGCTATTCCAGAGCCATGCTTCGCATTGGTTATCTCGCACCAAAGCCGGTAAGCATCGTTTTCATTGCCTTGAGGGTTATCAAAACGTCCAGCCAAGGCGAAAAGTTTTTTATGTAATAGAAATCATAGTGCAATTTTTCCATAACGTCATCGACGGCAGCCACATGCCCCTGATTTACTTGTGCCCACCCACTTATGCCTGGCCTGACGATATGCCTGTAGCGATAGAATGGCAGCTCAGCCTCGTACCACTGTGACAGCACGACAGCTTCCGGTCGCGGTCCGATCCAACTCATTTCGCCACGCAGGATGTTGATGACCTGCGGCAGTTCGTCGATCCTGGATTTTCGCAGGAAACGCCCGACTCGGGTGATGCGATCATCATCGCGCCTGGTGATCGCCCTCTCCTTGTCGCTGCCGGCGCCAGAGTGCTGGCGCATCGAGCGAAATTTGTAGACCGTGCAGATCTTGCCCCGGTAGCCCATGCGCTGCTGGCGAAACAGCGCAGGACCATCGGAATCCAGCCGGATCAGCAGTGCTATCAACGCCAGAACCGGGGAAAAAACGATAATCAAGACAAGTGCCGAGACCCAGTCGACCGCCTGCTTGATCTTGAGATAGGCTTGGTTCGGATTGAGCGAACCAAGCGTGTTTTCCGACAGGTGCTCGATCTCGACCCGACCGGTCAGCGACTCGCTGACCTGCTTGACGTGGTATACGGGCGTTCCCGAAAGGGCCCGATCCGCGATGTACCGTTCCCATTCCGCGCCAAGATCGGCACGCAGATCAACGACCACGCCGCTGGCTCTTTCGATTATCGTACTGGTCGACTTGATCCAAAACCAATGCACACCCGGTAACGTCTTGAGGCGCTCGACATCTCCGCCGGGAATCACCACGAGCCGGTACGGATCGAGACGCCGCGTCAACAGGCTCAGGCCGAAGTACCAGAGCGTGGACTGCGTGAAACTGGCAGCGGCCTGAAACCGGCTGTACTCGAACCGAAAAAAGAAGATGGTCAGGAAAACAGCCCCGTAGGACAGGGCAAATGTCGGCAAGATGTAACTTGCCGCGGCCACGCCCGGGAAATTTCCGATGCGGCGATAGGACAAAAAGCCCACAAGGTGCGCGATGACCGCAGCGGCCACCGTGACCTGAAGATTGGCCGAATAGATAAATTCAGGATTGAAGACAATCCGGATGATCGCCGGCGCAAAAATCGCGAATGTCAGTCCGCCAAGCAGTTGAAACCGAATCCTGAACAGGAAGTGCCGGCTTCCGACAATAGTCGACGCTGCGACATTCAACGTCTTCCCCCCTTCCCCGAAGCTGCCGTGTCGGCGACAGACCAGCGCGATAGTGCATCTGACCTAATCGCTCACAACAACGAATCGGACGTCTCGCCCCCCGGCGATTCGATACAGTCGAAGACCAAGAGCTACGACAGCGCGGCTGCGCCAGCAAGCATCTATTTCTTAGGTCAACAGTTCGGGAATTGAAAAGCCTAGGCTAATAAAGCGGCTTGATGATCATTACTGAAGATGTCGCAGCGTCTAGGGCGATATAACCGACAATCTATCGAGGTTGGCGGACACCAGACCGGAAATCGGCCAGTCACGCCGCTCCGGCCAGTGGCTTGATTGCCCCTGGCCGTTTCTTCGATCGCGCGCTTCAGCCGCGCTTGAGCAGCGTCCAGACGGCCGGCACCAGGCTTGCCGCCAGAGCCACCTTGATCAGGTCGCCGACGATGAACGGCACGACGCCGAACTGCCACGACTTTTCCGGACCGATGAGCAGCGCCAGCCAGGCAAAGCCCATTGCCATCATGACGACTTCGGCAACCAGCATGGCGTTGAAAAGCTTGATCGGATGGTGGTCCCAGCCGCGATCCGCGGCCCAGCCGACAATGGCCGCCATGACCACGAAGCCGGCGAGATAGCCCCCGGTCGAGCCGAGCATGTAAGCAATGCCGAGACCCTTTTCAGGCGTGCTCTGGAAGACGGGGAAGCCCATGGCGCCCTCCGCCATGTAGAGCAGCAGGGTGGCGACGCCGAGACGCATGCCGAAGGCGGCGGCGATCAGCAGCACGGCCAGCGTCTGCATCGAAATGTCGACCGGCCCGAGCATAACCTTGGTCTTGGCCGACAGGGTCAGCACAAGCGTTCCGGCGATGGCCAGGAAAAGCTGCGTTGCCAGCCGCGCCGCGCCATTTTGCGGCAGAGCCAGAGAAACAAGCGGACGCATCGTAGTTGCAATTGCCATGGTATTTCCCCAATCCGATTGCCGCACACCGATGTTCGCGGCCTCACATCCTCCTATATTGGCTTGCGTGTTATGCGGCAATCGGTTTTGCCGTTTCCCGAAACAAGGCACCGATGCATGGCACTGAAATTCGATACCGGCTTCGACCCCTTCTATGGCCAGGGGGTGAACGTCGCGCCCGATGTCCAGCGCATCACGGCCCGCAATCCGAGCCCCTTCACCTTTCACGGCACCAACAGCTACATAATTGGCCGCGATACGCTGGCGGTGATCGATCCGGGGCCGGATGACGAGGCGCATCTGCGGACCCTGCTCGGCGTGATCGCAGACCGGCCGGTCAGCCATATCTTCGTCAGCCACACGCATCGCGACCACTCCCCGCTGGCGGCCCGGCTGAAAGAGCGCACCGGCGCCCTCGTGCTGGCAGAGGGGCCGCACCGGCCGGCAAGAGCCCTGCATATCGGCGAGACCAATGCGCTCGATGCCAGTGCCGACACGGGTTTCGTCCCTGATGTCGCCCTGCCCGACGGCGAGGTGGTCGACGGCGACGGCTGGTCGATCAGGACGGTTCTGACCCCGGGCCACACCGCCAATCATGCGGCATTCGCGCTGGAAAGAATTGGCGCGCTGGAGGGAACCGGCATCCTGTTTTCGGCCGATCATGTCATGGCTTGGGCAACCTCCATCGTCGCCCCGCCGGATGGAGCGATGGCCGACTACATGGCCTCGCTGGATCGCTTGATCGAACGCGGGGACCGCTTGCTGTTGCCCGGACATGGCGGGCCGGTGACAGCACCGCGCGCTTTCATGCGCGGGTTGAAGACGCATCGCAAGATGCGCGAGCGCGCCATACTGGAGCGGGTCAAAGAGGGCGACCGGACGATCGTGGACATGGTCAAGGCGATCTACAGGGACACCGACCCGCGGCTGCATGGCGCCGCCGGATTGTCGGTGCTTGCCCATCTCGAGGATCTGACGGCGCGCGGCCTGGTTGTGACCGATGCCGCACCGGCCATCGACGGCATTTTCACGCCGGCTGGCTAAGCTATCGGCGCCATTCGCTCTAGAACCGGCTGGAGCGCTCTGCTGGCTGAGGCGACTTCAAGCCCTGGCAAGAGCATTCGGGATCCGTTGGAAGACGTGCCGCGGTCTCCAGCGCAACCCGCGAGGCTGTCATGGAGAGGCTCGGCAGCACGTGCTCCTGCAGCAATTTCTGGCGCTCGCGGTCCATATAGTCGTTGAAACCGGCCGTGACGAACGCCAGGGGCACGAAACAGGCGCCGATCTCGCGCGATAAGGTGGCCTCAGGGGCGATCGAGTGGTTGAGCACGTCCGCTCCCATGTTTCGATATGCCAGAGCTTCGGCGGGAGTTGTCAGTCGCGGCCCGTAGCAGTGGGCAGCCACCAACTGCTGCTCGATGCCATGGACGCGGCATTCGGCTGGCCAATGGCGCCGGGCGGTCTCGGCCAACAATGCCGCACATCTTGGACATACGATCTGCTTGCCCGAGCAGTCGAAGCTCTGGCGGCCAGGCAGCAGCGAAAACGGGGTCTGCGACAGTTCGATGATATCGGCGTTTACGACTATGTCGCCGGGCTGGATCGCCTTGTTGACGGCGCCAACAGTCGAGCAGGCCAGCACTTGCCTTACACCCGCTTTCATCAAGACCCAGAACGCGCGGCGATGACAGGAATGGTCGATATGGTCTCGGGGATTGCCGTGCGAATACATGCACAAGGCACGTTTCGTTTTGCCCTCGACGGTAATAGATGCATCGAATTCGAGCAGCTTCCAATTGTCGCTGGGACCGAAAGGCGTTTGGAAACTCATGTCTCGCTGCAAGGTGCGGACGCCATCAACTTCGACATCTTCCGGAAAGGCGAGACCCCAATTCGCCGATCCGGTGATGATCGCCAACCCCACTTGGGGTATGTCCGTTGAATGATCGGCCAGATCGTCGGCTGCATGATGATTGTTGGGCATGTTTTCAGTCTCGCTCAGGATTTTTGGCGAAGGGTCACGACCAGGACAACGACCACGACGATGACGGTCCACAAGGTCGAAATCGCCGCGATGGTCGGGTCGATCTGATCGCGCAGCGACAGGAACATGAGCTTCGGCAGCGTGCTGTTTTGACCACTCGCGACGAAGATCGAAATGACGGATTCGTCTAGCGAGGTCAGGAAGGCCATCAGTGTGGCCGACAACAGACTGATCTGAAGTTGGGGGACAATTATTCCGCCAATGGCTCTCGCCCAGTTTGCGCCCAGGCTGCGCGCCGCCTGAACCTGGTTCCAGTCAAAGCGGGCCAAGGCGGGCAACAACACAATGCACGCGACCGGAATGGCTAGTACCACATGTCCGACCAGGACACCGAACAGCGTTCCGACAAGACGTTGCGCCGCCAGAACAAAGAAGAGACCGATCGCGAGCAGGATCCCCGGCACAATGGACGGGGTGAGCAGAACGCCCTGAATGGTTACGGCGGCCTTTCCGCCGAGCCGGTTGATCGAGATGCCGGCCAGAAGCCCCAGCGGCACTGTGATCATCGCTGTCAATGTGCCGAGGATCAGGCTCGTCCTGAGTGCGGCCATCCATGTCGCCGAACCGAAGAAAGTCTCGTACCAGCGCAACGAGTATGCGCGCGGTGGGAACTCGAGAAGATTGGACGCCGAAAAGGAGAGCGGGACGACGACGAGCGTCGGCAGCATCAGGAACGCCATAACGAGCGCACAAAAGCTCCACAGGAGGATGCGGGCCAGCCTGCTGTCTGGATAGGCTTCAAGCATGGGCTGTGCCGATGCTGCGTCCGGCAATGAGCCGCCGCGCAGCCAGGAACATCACCCCCACCAACGCCATAAGAACGAGGAGCAGAATGCCCAGGACGCTCGCCGAGCCCCAATCCTGGAAGGTCGATAGCGTGCGCTCGATCCGGGTGGAAAGCGGATTTACCTTGCCGCCGCCAAGCACCGCGGGCGTGATGAAGAACCCTATGGTGTAAATGAAGACGATGATCGAACCCGAGAAGATGCCGCCGGCCGAAAGCGGCAGGACGACCGTGCGGATCGTTTGCCCGAGAGTGGCGCCCATGCTCGCCGACGCGCGGACGAGGTTTGCATCGATATCGCGCATCGCCGCATAAACGGGCAGCAGAAAAAGCGGCAGCATGTAGTGAACCATGCCGATCAGCGTTCCCGTGAAATTGTAGACCAGCGGCAATGGCTCAGCTGTCAGGCCTGAACCCGTCAAAGTTGCGTTGATCAGGCCATCGCGCCGCAACAGCACGAGCCAGCCATAGGTGCGCACCAGAATGGAGGTCCACAACGGCAGCATGACGAAGGCCATCAGCAAATTGGCCACCCTTGGTCTGGCGCTGGCCAGGGCGAGCGCCAGGGGAGTACCGAGAAGAATGCAGATCGCCAGCGTGCCCAGGGACAGTTCAAGGGTTGTGACCAGTGCCGACCATGTCAGCCCGCTCGAAAGCACCTTCTCGTAGTTGCCGACGGTGTACTCGCCCCCCGTGGTCAGGAAGGATTGCCGGATGATCCATAGGATAGGCAGTATCGCCGCCAGTCCGACGATGAACAGCGCAGGCAGTGAAAGCGAGAGGAAGAACCGCCGCTCGCGTCGCGCGTCTGCCGCGAGCGCAGGATCGGCAAGGACGGTCACGCTACCACTCCCGGTATCGCGTGAACTTTCGCTGCTGGTGCATAGGCGGTCACCCGCTGACCGGCGGCTAGTTCGGCGCAGCCGCTGGCCAGCGCCGCCGGAATGCAGACAAGTATCTCTTGCCCGCCGTCAAGCGCCAGCGTCAAAAGCCAGTTCTCGCCACGAAACGCCTTGGCGCGCAGCGTTCCCTCAAGGGCCACCCCGTCTGGCCCGACGAGCTTCGCATCAAGATGGAAGCATTCCGCGCGGATCATCAGAGCTTCGCGTGACGCATCGGCGCCGTCTATTCTGCGCGCCGAGCCCGGGGCCACAATGTTGGCCTCGCCCATGAACTCCGCGACGAAGCGGGTCGATGGACGATCATAGATCCGCTGTGGCGTATCGATCTGCTGGATGCGGCCGGAATTCATCACCGCGATCCTGTCGGACATGATTAGCGCTTCGCGCTGGTCATGCGTCACATAGATGGTGGTGATCCCCAGATCATCGTGCAGACGCCGGATCTCGTACTGCATGGTTTCGCGCAGGTTCTTGTCGAGCGCCGACAACGGCTCGTCCATCAGCATCACGCGTGGCTCAAAGACGATCGCCCGCGCCAACGCCACCCGCTGGCGCTGGCCGCCGGACAATGCGGCAATGTTGCGCTCCGCCAAACCTTCAAGCTTCACGCGGGCCAAAGTGTCGAGTGCCCTCTGGCGGGCCTCGGCTTTCGGCGTCTTGCGCAGCACCAACGGATACTCGACATTTGCCAGAACGTTCATGTGGGGAAACAGGGCGTAGTTCTGGAAGACTATGCCGATGTCGCGCTTGTTGGGGGCCAGGCGGGTAATGTCCCGATCGTCCAACAAAAGTTTACCGGAATCGGGCCGGACAAATCCGGCCAAAGCCATGAGCAGCGTGGTCTTGCCCGATCCGGACGGCCCCAAGAGCGTGAGAAATTCGCCAGCCTGAATGTCGAGCGAGACATCGTCCAGCGCGACGTAAGATCCGTAGGTCTTGCGCACGCTGTCGATGGTGATCGGGAGCGACTTCATCATGTGCTTCAGCCTTAAAGCTGAGACTCAGCGGGCCATCATCTCATCGAAGGTTTTTTGAGCAGCTTCGCCATTCTTGACCCACCAGTCCGCATTCGAAAACACCGAAGTGCCGGCATTTTCAGGCGCGGTCGCAAGGGTCTTCAGACGGTCCTCGGGAATAAGGCCACCCTCATAGCCAGCAGGATTGACCGGGCCATAAGCGATGAAATCGGTCAGCTTCGCCACGCGCGCGGGCTGTGTCATCGCCGCGATGAGTTTCATGGCCGCTTCCTTGTTCGGCGCCCCCTTCGGTACCCCGAGGCAATCCGTACCGATGACGGAACCCTTGAACGTGTAATCGACCGCGCCGCCATCCGCTTTCACGGTTTGGGCCCGCCCGTTCCAGGTAACGACCAAATCCGCCTCGCCATCTTTCAGCAACTGCGCAGACTGAGCTCCCGAAGTCCACCACACCGCGACATTTGGTTTGATCGCTTCAAGCCGCTTGATCGCGCGATCCAGGCCCTCCGGCGTGCTGAGCACGGAATACACGTCGGCCGGTGCTACGCCGTCCGAGAGCAGCGCGATCTCGATCGAGTCCTGTGCATTGGCGCGGAGGGCGCGACGGCCCGGAAATTTGGCAACATCCCAGAACTCCGCCCATGTCTTTGGCGGGTTCTCGCCATAGGTCTTGGTGTTCCAGGACATGACGGTGCCATAGGAGTCGAACGGATAGCAGTAGTCGGACTTTGCGCCATCCGGCACGGCCTTTGGATCGATGATCTTGTAGTCGAGCGGCTCCAGCAGCGACTGTGCGGCGGCCTGCGCGCCCTCCGGTGAGCCCAGGTGAATGACGTCGGTTGTGACCGCGCCCGAGGTGACCTGCATCTTCAGGGCGGCCAAGCCGTCGCTGAGGGTCTCCTCGCGGACATCATAGCCAAGCTCTTTTGCAGCGGGGGCCCACATGGCTTCCTTCATGGCGTTGCCATAATCGCCGCCCGCGGTCGTGATGGTGACTGATTGGGCATAGACCGGCACGGCGGCCGAGAATGCTAATGCCGTCAAGGAAATGCGTAACCAAGACATAGGTTCTCCTCCCTAGAATTTGTTGAGACGCGCTCAAAATGGCCAATTGTTGACAATCGTAACGTTACGATTGCATCCAATTGCAGGAGAGTCAAGCTGCTTTAGCGAGAGCTTGGATTGACTGTGAGGTGGAATTCGGTCACGTAGTGGAAGTTAGCAAATCAGCCGGCGCTTTCGCAAATGAGGTCGGGCGACATGACCAACCTGAAACAGATCGCGGCGGAACTTTCCCTTTCGGTCACCACGGTATCCCGCGCGCTGAAGGATGGGCCGGAGGTTCATCCCGCCACCATCGCTCGCGTCAAGGAAGTGGCGCAGCGGGTCGGCTATGTGCCAAATCATCATGGCTTCGCGCTCAAAACTGGCCGCACGCTGACGATGACAGCAATATACCCGATGGAAACAAAAGATCATCTGTCCGATCTGTTGAAGCTTCCGTTAATCGAAGGCATGACGCTGGCGGCGCGGCAAGCGGGTTATAGCCTATCCATCTACTCCACCACGCCCGATGATGATCCCATCGAGAGTGTGCAGCGACAGCTTCAGGCGGGCAGCACAGACGGACTGATTATCACACGCATGGTCTCGGGTGATCCGCGCGTTAAGCTATTGCTGGATAGAGGCATGCCATTCGTCGCGTTTGGAAGAACTGACCTGGATACAGCATATCCTTATGTCGACATCGACAATGAACAGATTGCCTACGAGGCGACCCGGCGGCTCATGGACAAGGGCTGCCGACGCATTGCGCTGCAACTTCTCGTTCCGGGCGACCAGGCGAGTGCCATGCGTCTTTCCGGGTATGGAAGGGCAATGGCCGAGGCTGGTATTCCGATCGACCAGTCGCTGATCGGTCATGGAATGTTCACCATGGAATCGAGCGCAGCCTGGTTCGATCGCATGCTGGCCTGGTCAGATCCGCCGACGGGCTTGGCATGCGCCAACGAACTGGGCCTTCTGGGGGCATTACACGCTCTCGGCAGAAGAGGTCTCGCGCCAGGGAGTGACATCCACATTGTCACTCGGGACAGCACGCGGCTATCGCGCTTCCTGCCTGCGAAGATCGGCGTTCATTTCGTGGACATAGCGGGTGTCGGACGCAAACTTGTCGAAGTCCTGGAGAGCCGGATCGCCAATCCGATTGGACCGGTCGCGACAGTCTTGTTCAAAGGAGAGTTCCACCCTGGCGAATAGCCTCCCCTGGGTCTCATTCGACCGGAGCGGCGCCAACCTGACCGGCGACTTCCTGGTCGAGTTCCGCGAGAAATTCGGTGATGCGCGCCGCATTGTCGCCGAGGTCGTAGCGGCCGTAGCGGGATGCCGACCGCATGTCGACGATGACCGTGTCGCCATCGTCCGTCACGCGGATCGCCACGTCGGCGGGAAGGCCGATCACGAAGCCCTTGGCGACGGCGGTGATGGTCACCTCGCTTTGCCCGGCGAGATCGGGATAGGGTTCCGACAGCTCCCAGTCGCGCCGGTCGAGCACGGTTTCGACGGCATTGACGACGGTCTCGAACGGCAAGTCGTAGCTGCGTGCGCTGACCAGCGGATAGCTATCGGTCTGCAGCCGCTGTTCCCCAGGCGTCGACGGCGCAAGCACGTTCATATCCTTCCTCCGGTCGCTCACGTCGAGCGCCGGCGGTTCGTCGAAATCCGTCGAGATATCCCTGAGCGGCGGATAGATCGTCGCCCAGTAGGCGGCGACGCCATAGGGTGCGAGCACCAGCAGTGCCAGCAGCGCGCCGACCGTCAGGTCGCGACCGCCGCGGTCGCCGAAATTCCAGAGCCGCGAAAAGGCAAACCCGGCAAACAACAGCGCCATCGCCGCCAGCAGCGCGACAATGCCCAGCACCCACAGAAAGACAGGTGTTTCGACGAGATCGAAGCGATGGCCGACGAAGACCGTCAGCAGCAGCACCAACGAAAAAGCGGCCGTGCGCCGCGACCAGCCGGCCGCCTTCGACGTTTGCCGTTCAGGAATGCTAACCATCGTTTTCCGTGCTGCCCCAACCCGAACGGAGACTTAGTGCCTTTTTGCGATGGCATGAAGCCGAAACATGCACCATCGCGTCAATCCGTCGGCAGGCGATAGTCCTTGAATTGCTGGCGCAAGGTGATCTTCTGGATCTTGCCGGTGGCGGTGTGCGGAATTTCACCGACGAAAGCGACATCGTCCGGCATCCACCATTTGGCCACCTTGCCGTCCATGAAGTCGAGAATGTCAGCCTTGGTCGGTTCCTTGCCCGGTTTGCGGACGACGACCAGCAGCGGCCGTTCGCCCCATTTCGAATGCTGAACGCCGATGGCTGCCGCCTCGGCGACATCGGGATGGCCAACAGCCAGATTCTCGAGGTCGATGGTCGAAATCCATTCGCCGCCGGACTTGATGACGTCCTTGGCGCGATCGGTGATCTGCATGTAGCCGCCGGCGTCGATGTGGGCGACGTCGCCAGTGTCGAACCAGCCATCCTCATCGAACTGCTCCACGCCGGCGCCGCCATAATAGGCACGGGCAACGGCCGGCCCACGCACTTTCAGGCGGCCAAAAGTCTTGCCGTCCCAAGGCTGCTCGTTGTTGTCGTCGTCGGTCACCTTCATTTCGACGCCGAAGGGCGGATAGCCCTGTTTCTGCTGGACATCGAGCCGGGCTTCGCCCTCAAGACCGGCATGGTCCGGCTTCAGGGTGCACAGCGTGCCGAGCGGCGACATTTCGGTCATACCCCACGCATGGATGACCTGGACATCGTAGTTCTGCTGGAACTTGGTCATGATCGCGCGCGGGCACGACGAGCCGCCGATGACAACCTTGTTCAGATAGGGAAGCTTCTTGCCGGTCTCCTCCAGATGCTGCAGCAGCATCATCCAGACGGTCGGCACGGCGGCGCTGAAGGTCACCTTCTCGGTGTCGAGCAATTCATAGATCGAGGCGCCATCCATCTTGCAGCCGGGCATGACCAGCTTGGCACCGATCATCGGCCCGCTCTGGCCAAGGCCCCAGGCATTGGCGTGAAACATCGGCACGACAGGCAGGATCGTATCGCGCGACGACAGTCCCATGGCGTCGGGCATGGCAGCGATCATGGCGTGCAGCACGTTCGAACGATGGCTGTAGACGACGCCCTTGGGATCGCCCGTGGTCCCGGACGTGTAGCACATGCCGGCGGCGGTGCTTTCGTCGAAGGTCTTCCAGGCGAAGTCGCCATCCGCCTCGTCAAGCCAGTCTTCATAGGCGACCGCGTTGGGCAATGTCGTCGGCGGCATATGCGCCCTGTCGGTCAGCACGATCACCTGTTTCAGCGATTTTACGGCGCCGGCGATTTTCTCGAGCAGCGGCACGAAGGTCAGGTCGACGAAGACTGCCTTGTCCTCGGCATGGTTCATGATCCAGACGATCTGCTCGGGAAACAGCCGCGGATTGAGCGTGTGGTAGATGGCGCCGATGCCCATGATGCCGTACCAGGCCTCGATATGGCGTGCGGTGTTCCAGGCCAGCGTCGCGATGCGGTCGCCCAGCCCATAGCCGTCGCGCTCCAGCCGCTGGGCGACCTTCAGGGCACGACGATGGATGTCGGCGTAAGTGGTACGCACGATCGGCCCCTCGATCGAGCGCGTCACGATCTTACGCACGCCATGCTGCCGCTCGGCATTGTCGATGAGCTTATGGCAAAGCAGCGGCCATTCCTGCATCAGTCCCAGCATTCGGTCCTCCCTCACGCTTTTGCGTTGTGCTTTTCGGGCTATTGTGGAGCGAACCGGCCGATTGTCCAGCCGCCAGCACCACCCAGCGCCGCATTGGTGGAAAACCGCCACAATCCGGCCATCGTCCGCGTTAAGTTTCGTTAACGGGCAAAGGGGGTGCGATTGGCGACTGAAAGAGGTTCGCATGGACGCGCAGCTCGACGACAAGGCTCTCGAGAGTACGCTTGCCGAAAGTCTGGCCGATGTGGTGCCGGACACAAAGACTGTTTCCGAAGATGAATTTGTTGAAGTTGTCGGCGGCGCGCTGGAAGCGGTCGGCGGCACGCTGCTGTTCAAGATGTGCGTCCAGAATCAGGGCGAGGACCAGCACGTCGCAGCCGCGTCAGTCGGCGATGGCGGAAACCGCCAGTTCCTGCTGCTCACCTTGCCTACCGGCGGCGGTTCCTTGAAGGTCGAGACCGTATCGAGAAGCAGCAACCCGGTCGCCGGGATCGCTGCCGCCTATGCCGGTCTCATGGACGTGTTCAAGGCCGCTGCCTGACAGCTGACGACAAGTATCTCGAGGGTTCCAAGGCGCGATCCATCGGCGTCGGCCCGGCAAGTTTTGCGTACTGGATGGCGATAGCGGCTTGCACAATGCGCTTGCGCGACACACCTTAAAGTCGACGCAAGGAGAGCCCCCGCATGGATCAGATCGCCAACCCCGCACCCGGTTTCCAACGCAACCCAGACAAAATCATCACCATCGAGTCCTATGCCGGCACCGTTACCGTGCGTGCCGGAGACGTGGTCATCGCTTCAACAGCGAAGGCCAAGGTGCTGACCGAGGCCCCCTATCCGGCGGCGTTCTACATTCCGTTCGCCGACATCGATTTCGGCAAGCTCGGCCGCACCGACCACTCGACCCATTGCCCCTACAAGGGCGATGCAAGCTATTGGAGCGTGCTGCCTGCCGGGGAAACCGGCCAGAACGCCATGTGGGCCTATGAGCGGCCTTTCGACGAGATGGCTGAGATCCGCAACCACGGCGCATTCTATGCCAGCAAGGTCACGATCGAAGCCAAACCGGACTGAGCCGACGCCGAAGGCATCGAGCTCCGCTCGGCTGGCCACTCACTCCGTCGTGCCGTTGTTGCCGATGCCTTCGGCATCGTCGAGCCGCACAAAGGTCAAGCCCTTGGCCTTGAGCGCCAGCAGCCCCTGCACCACGCCTTCGCCGGCCGCATGGGTCGGCTGGTTGATGTGCGAGATGATGACGTCGCCGTCCTTGGCCGCCGCGATGCGCCGGGCGGTTTCCTTGGCGCCGAGCAAAGAGCCACCGTCGCCGTTTATCGAGAAACCCGCGACCTTGAAGCCAAGCTTGCGGATCATGGCGATTGCCGACGGGCTGTATTCGGCGGTTGCGCCACGGAACCATTTCGGTGCCGGCTCGCCGGTCCCGGCAAGAGCGGCGGCTCCCGATTCGACCTCGGCCAGCACCGCGTCCGGGCTGCCGGCACTGCGGATGCCATAGATTTTCCGCGGCGTGTCGACCGCCGGAATGTGGTGGCCGCCGTGATTTTCCAGTTCGAACAGATCGGGATGCGCCCGCATGATCTCGACAGCGGCGGCATTTCGCTTCAGCCAGATGCCGGTGACGAAAATGGTGGCGGGGATCTTATTGTCCACCAATGCCGAAAGGATCCGGCTGTCGGTCTGTCCACCGCACGCGTCGAGCGTAAGCGCCACACGGCCGGCTCCGCTCGCCTGCGACTTGATGTGCAGCGTCGGCTCGACGAGCGGCGCGGCATGGCTGGCGGATGCCATCGCCCACAACATGGCGATCATACAGAGATTTTTTTGCAGCAGGCGCATCAAACCGATTCCCGGACCCGTCATTTCAAGCAGGCATCCCAACGACCCGCATGAAGGCGGAAATCGGGATGATGCATAGCTGAAAAGCGCTCCGCGACAATGTGACCGTTCCTGTGGGCGACAGGTCATTCCACCGCGTCGAGAGCGGTCGTGCATGCGGCGCATGATCTCAGATGGCGCGTTCCAGCTTCATTTCGGTGCGCGAAAGAACCTCGCGCACCGCATCGACCACAGGCTTGACCTCTAGGCCCCAGACGCAGCATGCTTTGCTCGGATCCGGCGCGCGGCAGAGGTTTTCGGCCATGCAGGCGCAAGGCATCGGCGGCTGGAGCGAGATGCTGGGCACGCCGACGGGCCCCCAGCGCGACGGCTCCGTCAGACCGAACAATCCGACAACCGGGGTTCCGGTGGCTGCGGCCATGTGCATCGGGCCGCTCTCATTGCCGAGAAACAGCCGAGCCTGTTTCAGCAACGCCAGCAGGCTTTCAAGCGACAGGTCACCGACGAGATTGACGACCGAGGGCGCGGTTCTGGCGACGATACGTTCGGCGATCTCGCGCTCGTCCGGGCCGCCCACCAGGACGACATCCAGGCTGGTCTCGCCGGCAATCTCGACGATCACTGCTGCAAACCGCTCCGGCTGCCAACGTCGGCCCTCGAAGCTTGCACCCGCATGCACGGCGATGAATGCGTTTGGCCGCAGATGGTGCTTACCCAGCAGCGCCAATGCTTTCGCCGTCTCCGATGGCAGCGGCTGAAGGTTCGGAATCACCGTGCGAAGTTCGATGCCGAGCGCTTCGAGCGGCGAGAGGTAGCGGTACAGGAAATGCTGACCATCAAAGCCGTAGGGCTTGGCAAAGACATTGGCGGGTTGCCGCTCCAACATACGCAAGGGTCTTTCGGAAGGATTGTAACCGACACGGGTCTTGGCGTTGACGAGCCCGGTGACCATGCGCGACGTCTTCGAATCGGTCAGGTCGATGGTCAGGTCGAAACGGAAGCGGCGCAACGCCCGCACCATGGCGTAGAGCTCCTTCCCGCGCTCCAAGGGCGTTCCGCGCATGCGGTCGCGCCTGAATGCGACCACCTCGGAAGCGATACCATGGGCCATGACGAAGCTCTCGAAGCGGGCCTCGCACAGAAAGACGATGCTGGCGCCGGGGAATTCGAGCCGCAGGTTTTTGGCGAGCGCCGAGGCGAGGACGAGATCGCCTATGAACTTGGTTTGGACGACCAGGATCGAGTGGAACGGCGCGGGAGAAATCTGCAGCATGTGTTTCCGGGAGCAATTTGCGGATGGCCGCAAATTGGGCAGGAACAATGTCGAGATTACGCGACGCCGCCAGCACGTTCGCGTGAATTGCCTTACAAAACGGTAAGCTGGATGGATCCTATCCTCGGCCTGCCTTCGCAACCAGCACCGCTGCCTGCGCGGCCGCCAGCCTGGCGATCGGCACGCGATAGGGCGAACAGGACACGTAGTCGAGGCCGACCTCTTCGCAAAAGCGGATCGAGGCCGGATCGCCGCCATGTTCGCCGCAGATACCGAGCTTGATGTCTGGCCGCGTCGCCTTGCCCTTTTGCGCGGCCATGCGCACCAGTTCGCCGACGCCGTCGATGTCGAGCGAGACGAACGGGTCCTGATCGATAATGCCCTTCTGGCGGTAGGTTTCCAGGAACGAGGCCGCATCGTCGCGCGAGATGCCGAAGGTCGTCTGGGTCAGGTCATTGGTGCCGAAGGAGAAGAATTCGGCCGACTCTGCAATGACATGGGCGCGGATCGCGGCGCGGGGGAGCTCAATCATGGTTCCCGTGAGATAGTCGATCTTGACGCCGGTTTCCTCCATGACGCTCTTGGCAACCGCATCGATGCGCGCCTTGACGTAGTCGAGCTCCTTCACCAGGCCGACGAGCGGCACCATGATCTCGGGGACCACCAGGGCGCCGGCCTTCCTGCCGGCCTCCACGGCCGCCTCGAAAATGGCGCGTGCCTGCATCTCGGCGATCTCGGGATAGGAGACGGCAAGTCGACAACCACGATGGCCGAGCATCGGGTTGAACTCGTGCAGCGCCTCGGTGCGCTGCCTGAGCTTGTCCGGCGACACCTTCATGGCGGCGGCGACCTCGGCCACCTCCTCCTCGGTCTTCGGCAGGAATTCGTGCAACGGCGGATCGAGCAGGCGGATCGTCACCGGCAGGCCGGCCATGATCTCGAACAGTTCGAGGAAGTCCGAGCGCTGCATGGGCAGAAGCTTGGCAAGTGCGGCGCGCCTGTCCTTTTCGGTGTCGGCCAGGATCATCTCGCGCATCGCGACGATGCGCTCGCCGTCGAAGAACATGTGCTCGGTGCGGCAAAGGCCGATGCCTTCAGCGCCGAAGGAACGCGCCATGCGCGCGTCGAGCGGCGTTTCGGCATTGGTGCGCACCTTCATGCGACGCACGGCGTCGGCCCATTCCATGATGGCGGCGAAATCGCCGGAAAGTTCCGGCTGCAGCATCGATACGGCGCCCTTCAATATCTGGCCATTGCTGCCATCGATGGTGACGATGTCGCCCTTGCGGAAGGTCGAGCCCATCGCCATCAGCGTGCCGGCCTTGTAGTCGACACGCAGCGAGCCGGCCCCGGAGACGCAAGGCTTGCCCATGCCGCGTGCCACCACCGCGGCGTGGCTGGTCATGCCGCCGCGCGTGGTCAGGATGCCTTCCGCCGCATGCATGCCGTGGATGTCTTCGGGGCTGGTTTCGATGCGCACCAGGATCGCCTTGCGGCCCTGCGTCTTCAATTCCTCGGCGTCGCCGGAGGAAAAGACGATCTCGCCGGTGGCGGCACCGGGCGACGCCGGCAGGCCAATGCCGATGACATCGCGCGCGGCCTTGGGGTCGATGGTCGGATGCAGCAACTGGTCGAGCGAGGCCGGGTCGATACGGGCGACGGCTTCCTCTTTCGTGATCAGTCTGTCGCGCGCCATCTCGACGGCAATTTTCAGTGCCGCCTTGGCGGTGCGCTTGCCGGAGCGGGTCTGCAGCATCCACAATTTGCCGCGCTCAATGGTGAATTCGAGATCCTGCATGTCGCGATAGTGCTTCTCCAGATTGTCGGAGATGGTGACAAAGGACTGGAACGCGTCAGGCATCAGCTTCTGCAGCGACGGCTTGTCCGAGCCGGCTGCGATACGCGCCGCTTCGGTGATGTTCTGCGGCGTGCGGATGCCGGCGACGACGTCCTCGCCCTGCGCGTTCACCAGGAACTCGCCATAGAGCATCTTTTCGCCGGTCGAAGGGTTGCGCGTGAAGGCAACGCCGGTGGCCGAGGTTTCGCCCATATTGCCGAACACCATGGCCTGGACGTTGACCGCCGTGCCCCAGCTTTCGGGAATGTCGTGCAGGCGGCGATAGGTGATGGCGCGGTTGTTCATCCAGCTCGAGAACACGGCTGATATCGCGCCCCAGAGCTGCTCATGCGGATCCTGCGGAAAAGGCCTGCCGAGCTCTTCCTCGACCTTGGCCTTGTAGAGCGCGATGACGCCCTGCCATTCGAGCGCCGTGAGTTCGGTGTCGAACTCGTGCCCGAGCCCGCCCTTCTGATCCTCCAGGATTTCCTCGAACACCTCATGATCGAGGCCCATGACGACATCGGAATACATCTGGATGAAGCGGCGGTAGCTGTCATAGGCAAAGCGCGCATCGCCGGAATCGGCGGCCAGCGCCTCGACCGTCTCGTCGTTCAGGCCCAGATTGAGCACGGTGTCCATCATGCCGGGCATCGAGGCGCGAGCGCCCGAACGCACCGACACCAGCAGCAGTTTCGACGGGTCGCCGAACCGACGGCCGGTCAGCCGGCCGATGTGATCGAGCGCGACCGCGACATCGGCTTCCAACCCGGCCGGATAAATACGGCCGTTGGCGTAGTAGGCGTTGCAGACCTCCGTGGTGATGGTGAAGCCCGGCGGCACCGGCAGCCCCAGGCTGCACATCTCGGCCAGGTTGGCGCCCTTGCCGCCCAGGAGATTCTTGTCGCTGGCACGGCCTTCCGCCGCACCATCGCCAAAGGTGAAAACCCATTTGGTCATGCATCGCTCTCCGGTTGCAGGAGATTGGAAAGATTGGCGAAACGGAAAGTTCCGCCGGTCCGTCCTTGGAGCGATATGATGCTGCAGTGCGAAAGGCAAGCGCCGGCAAAGCGGTCGGCCTTCTACAATCGATTAAGCAAAAGCCGCGTCCGAAGATGCGGCAAAATGACTTGCCATTCCGAGGTTTTTGATGTAGAACATAAAGGGAACAAACAGGTGCGCCATGAAACTGCCCGGAAAACTCGACTATCTGGAAATGCCCGCGACCGGTGGAACGCTGGACCGGCTGAAGGCTTTCTACAGTACTGCCTTTGCCTGGTCGTTCACCGATTATGGGCCGACCTATTCGGCCTTTGCCGAAGGCCTGGACGGAGGCTTCCAGGCAGATGCCGCGGAAGCGCCATCAAAGCCGCTGCCCGTGCTCTACAGCAGGGATCTGGAGCAAACCCTCGACGCTGTCGAAAGCGCCGGCGGCACGATCGTCAAACCGATCTTCCCGTTCCCCGGCGGCCGGCGCTTCCACTTCGTCGATCCAGCCGGAAACGAGATGGCGGTGTGGTCCGAATAGCCCGCTGCATATCATTTGGCAGTGCTGCGTTGCCTGCCCAATTCGAGCGTTCCAACCGTCACTCATAAGGATTGTGCTTTTTGGCTGCTCTGCTAATAACGCGCCGCACAAGCGACTCTGACGGCAATTGGGGCGTCGCCAAGTGGTAAGGCATCGGTTTTTGGTACCGACATTCCCAGGTTCGAATCCTGGCGCCCCAGCCAAACACCTTTCTAGTGATGGCGGAGCGGCCGCCCATAGCACAGGCATGCCGGTGTCGTTGCAGACCAGCCTGGCGCCGTTCTCCTCTGACAGGAGATCGTGCTCGACAAACAGTCCGTTCCAACCCGCGCCGCTTTCTGCTTGAATACCCTCGACGTCCCGCAATGGAGCATCGCCCTATCTCAAACGATCCCTTCGCTTCCTTGCAGCAACGTTTCCTTGCCCGGTGTGCGGATCGGCTCGTGGAGTTGAAGGCCGCCCGTGAGAGGAGGGCTGTGCCCGGCAGCAGTTCCGACGATACGCTGATCGGGATCGCCCACTCGCTGGCGGGTGGGGCCGGAACGTTCGGCTTTCCGGGTATCAGCGTGCGAGCGTCCGAGCTTGAGACGCTGCTGATCGAGCGATCGGATGTCGCACATACTGCGCTCGATGCGCTTATTGCGGAGATCGAGCGGACGCTGAAGTGACTCAACCGAAGAGGCTCACTTCTTCGGTCCAGTCAGGCCGGTCCTGGTCATCTCGCCCCAGCTCTGGTCGGCGCGCAGATATTGCCACCAGCCCTTCACGCGCCAGAAATTGTTGAGCTGGCGGTAGCCGAAATTCTCGATCACCGCCACGGCCGTGAGCACGGCAAGGTCCCGCGCGCGCGGAAAACGCTGAAGCTCGGCTTCTTCGAGAACCAGCGAACACACGCTCACGCAAACGCCGTAGGTGAAAACCAGCGACGTGAATGCCAAGAGATATTCGGTCGAGAGGATGCCGAGTAGCCAAAAGGCTGGGATCAGCACATAGCCCAGCACCTCCGATATCGGCCCAAGCACATCGACAATCAGTATGTGGCCAAAGCCGAGGAAGCCGACCCGCCCATAGCGGGGATTGAAGAGCATGGAGCGGTAGCGGAAGAAGCACTCAAGCGCACCGCGCTGCCAGCGCGTGCGTTGCCTGGCTAGAACGCGCAGTGACTCTGGCGCTTCTGTCCAGCACACCGGCTCCGGAATGAACTGGATGCGGTATTTGCGTTTGGTGTCCATCATGTGGCGATGCAGCTTGATCACAAGGTCCATGTCCTCGCCCATCGACCCCTTGGTGAAGCCGCCAACCGCCACCACTTCGGCGCGGCGGAACACGCCGAAGGCGCCGGACACCAGCATCAACGTGTTGATGCGGCTCCAGGCCAGCCGTGCCATAAGGAAGGCCCGCAGATATTCGACCACTTGGAGCAGTGCCAGCAACCGGCTGGGCAGGCGGATCTCGCGCACCCTGCCCGCTTCGATCCTCGATCCATTGGCGATGCGGATCGTGCCGCCGACGGCGATGGTGCGCTCGGGATCGTCGATGAAGGGCTGGGCCGCGCGCATCAGTGCATCGGGCTCGAGGATGGAGTCGCCGTCGATCACACAAAAGAGAGGCGCGCGGCAGACATTGACGCCGGCATTCTGGGCATCGGCCTTGCCGCCATTTTCCTTGTCGACCACAAACAGCCGTTCTGTCATCGGCGAGGAATAGAGGCCGCGGATCGGCTTGTGTGTCAGGGCCTCCTCATAGGGCCGGTGGAATTTCACCAGCTTGAAGCCTTCGATAAGGCGCTGCAGAGTCTGATCCTTCGAGCCGTCGTTGATGACGATAACCTCGAAATTCGGATATTCGAGCGCCAGCATCGAGTGCACGCTCTCGACCACGTTCACTTCCTCATTGTAGGCGGGCACCAGCAGCGCGATCGGCGGCGCTACGTCGCCATAGCGGTGCCACAGCAGAGCCGAACGCGCGACCGGCGGGCGCTTGGACAGGGCGTAGGCGGCGATGATGAGCTGCAGCAGGTAGATCGCCGTCTGCGCCAGCCCCGCCCCGATGATGAACCAGGACAGGATGGAGGCCCCCAGAACGATCTCTTGGCTCCAGTCGAACATCAGGTGGCTGGCCCCTCGGCAAGGATCAGCGAGGCTGTGCGCTGCCTGCGCGAGACGTCGCTGGCGGCGATCTCGCGCAGCACCTGCTCTCCCTTCTGGCCAAACGAGCGGAGCGCGTTGGCAGCGGCATAGCGCACAGTCCATGCCTCGTCGTCCATAAGCTGCGCGAGGGGCGGGGCGAGTTCAGACAGGCCGAGGCGGCCCGCCGCATCGGCAGCGTCGGCGCGTACATCCCAGCCGCCATTTTCCATCGCCTTGATCAGGATGGCCGGCGCATTGGCATGTCCGGTCAGGCCGAGTGCCCGCAATGCGGCTGCGGCAACCTCCGATGACGGATCGCCGGCCGCGCGAGCAAAGAACTCACCAAACCGGAACCCGCCGTTGCGGGCAAGCGCATCGATTGCGGCCGCCCTGATGAAAGGCACCGCGTCCTGACGTCCGGCGTAATCCCTGAGTTCGTCGAACCGCTTTGGCGGAAAGCGCCTGAAAAGCTCGATCAGGCGTCGCGAGCGCTGTCCCGCCACGCCGATCTTGCGCAGCGTTATGACGAGCGGCGGCAAAGCGCCGAGATCGCAGAGCGCGATCGCGACGGCGATCCTGACCTCACGTGATCCGTCGCGGTCGAGTGCCGAAAGCAGGCTTGCCACCGCGTTTTCCGAACGCAGGGCCGCCAGCATCTCGGCCGCGTGGATGCGTTCGGCGCCGTTGCCTTTTTCCAGTTGGGTGCCGACAAGCGCCGGCAGGCCACATTCGTTGAAGGCTGAGAGGAGCTCGTCGTGCTCCTCGCCGCGCAACAGCGAAATAAACTCGAAGCCGGCATCGACCGCCACCCTCGCCGGCACCGCGAGCAGCGCCGTCTTCAATGCCTCGCGATCCCGATTTTCGGTGAAGGCGATCAGCGCCGTCAGAAGAAGGCGCCGCTGATCGGCGCTCGCCGTCCCCCGGCGCTCGTGCAGCACTCGGCGCGCGATCAGCAGAAGCATGATCGCCAGGGAAAGGGCACTGAGCAGGATGGATAGGTGCCAGATGTACAACATGATCAGAACCGCGTGGTTAGGCCGAGCCCGAATATGGTTCGGTCGAATGTCGGGCGCTGCTCATGGGCGAGGCTGCCGCGCAGCGTCAGCGGATCGGTGACGTCCCAGGAGATTCCGGTAAAGACGGTACGCGTCGGCACCAGCGTGCCGTCGGAGATCTCGGGGGCATCCGCATAGCCACCGAACACATTGACTCTCGGGGTAACTGCAAGATCGGCCCGCAGCACATAACCATCGGCGCGCGTGCCGATATCGTCGGCTGCGTGGACCCAACGTGCCGAAAGCCCCAGCCGGCCGTCCAGGACATAGACTTGCACCCAGGGCGAGATTGTGGAGACCTCGGCGGTGGCGAAATTGTCATAGCGAGCATCGATGTTGAGCGAGAACGGGCCGAGCGCTTTCGCGGGCGCCATGATCCGCCACGAAGCGCCGGCCCCGACCGAATATCGTGCCAGGAAGTCGGCATCCGGCGTCGCCGCTGCCAGCACATAGGCCGAAACCGTGGGCGAAAAGGCCTGGTCGATACGGCCATCAATCTGAACATCGGTGCGACCGTAGCGAGTCGCCATCCGGGTGCGGCCCGAAATGGTCGTCTGCGGGGTGAGCCGATAGGCAAGGCCGGTCGAACTGTCTGTCCAATCACCAAGTCCATCGGTGAGGTCGCTCACTTCGCTACCGATATCGAGCCGCCATTTGCGCGGCGGTGACGCAGCTAGTCTCTGCTCGATGTCGCGCGAGCCGGGTTCGAGGGCAAGCGCCTGCCGGTAGGCATCGCGCGCGGCGTCGTCGTCGCCACGGGCGCGGCGCACATTGCCGATTCCCACCAGCGCTTCGGCATTGCGAGGATCGATCGCCAGAACCCGCTGAAACGATTGCTCGGCCCGCGTGTAATCCTGCTCGATCAGGGAAATCCGCGCGTCGAGGCCGAGCGCCTCGGCATTGTCAGGCACAGTGCCAAGCACGTCATCAACCGTTGCGCGGGCGCGCGGCACGTTGCCCTGCCAGATCGCCAGGCGGACCTTGCCGAGGCGGGCGTCGAGAAGGCCGGGCCTGATTGCCAGCGCCTGGTCGAAGAAATGCCCGGCCTCGTCGAATTTCTGTTGGGAGCCCGCCACGAGACCCATGGCGACCAGGATGTCGGTGTTTTTAGGCGCCAGCCGCAGCGCGCGGCGATAGGCGTTCTCCGCCTCGGGCAATTGTCCCGCCGCCCGCAATCTCTGGCCCTTCTCCATCAGGCCGGCGACAGGATCCGGCCGCGGCGGGCGCAGCTTCTTCCTCGCGGTCGCAGGCTTCTGCTTGCTGCTGTCGGCCTGCTGGGCCTTGCGGATGTTGGCGACAAGCGTCGCCGCGTCGGCATTGCCCCGCTCGGCACGCGACACCTCTTCTGCCAGTTGCAGCGCGGCGTCCAGATTGCCTGAGCGGAACTCGACCTGAGCGATGCCGAAGCTGGCATCCAGATAGGTCGGCGCAAGCGCAAGCGCCCTGGAAAAGGCTTCACGCGCCGCCGGCAGATTGTTGCGGCCAAGCTCGGCGAAGCCAAGTTGCACCAGGGCGTCGGCATTGTCGGGCTTGAGCGCCAGCGCACGCCGCAACAGCTCCGCCGCCTCGTCGAAATGCTGGGCTTGCCTGGCCTTGACGCCGGAAGCGTACAGTTCATCGACCGCCTGGGCCAGCGCGGCGGCAGGCGCCGATTCAACCGCCAGGAAAACGCATGCCGCAAGGACAGCGCGACGGCCACGCCACATCAGCGTTTGCCGCTCTTGCGCGCCAGCAGGCGCGCAAGCCGGGCCAGGAGCTCCTCGGGAATGAAGGGCTTCACAAGGTAGTCGTCGGCTCCCTTCTCAAGGGCCGAGACGATGTCCCTTTCGCCCTTGCGGGCGGTCAGCATGACAACCGGGATTTCCGACAAAGCCGGGTCGCTCTTGATGCGGGCAAGAACCTCCAGGCCGTCGGCCTTGGGCATCATCGCATCGAGCACGATGATGTCCGGCGCCTCATGCTCCGCCTTCAAGAGCGCTTCCGCCCCGTCTATGGCCTTGATGACCTCGTATCCCTTTGCCCTGAGCCTGAATTCCATCAGTTCGAGCAAGAGGGGATCGTCATCGCAAATCAGAACTCTTGCCTTCGCTCCGTTCACCAGCCTTGCTCCGGTTCGCGCCTCGTTTTGCCGCTTGCCCCCCGGAGTGATTGATCCATGAACCGACGTCCGCCAACGCGGTTCATGCAGACAGACACATTCTTCTCAATCTCTCGCCTAGCTCCGCCGATGCCGCGCGATTATAGACAACCTGATTCGCTACGCCTGCACCTCGGCACAATCAGTAGATGAATAAGGCGACATGGTATAGGAGCCGTGAACGGCGTCGCACAGTCTGCAGCCAGACTGCGCTCGGTGCCCACGCCAAACGTCGGCTCAGGCGCGCGATAGAAGCAATCTTTTGACTTCACCGGCAAGCGCAAGCGGGTCGAACGGCTTGGCGATCACCCCTACCGCCCCCATCGCCAGATAGCGTTCGACTTCATGCGTCTGGGTGCGCGCGGTGATGAACACCACAGGTATCGAAGCCGTCGGCCCGGACTCGGCCAGGCGCCTCAGCGTCTCCGGCCCATCCATGTCCGGCATCATTACGTCGAGCAGAATGAGGTCGGGCCGCCATTCGGCGGCATCGACCAGCGCCTGCATGCCGGACGGGCAGGACCGCACCTCGAATTCCGGCTCGAGCTCCAGCGACATCTGGGCGATTTCGCGGATATCGTCCTCGTCATCCACATAGAGAATCCTTGCGGGCATGAGCGTCACTCCTTGGCGTGCGCGGCAGGTTGAGTGCGGGGCGAAACCAACATGCTCCTGACCAGCTTTGCCACATCGATTTCCGACGCCCTGGTCTTGGTCATGATGGCCTGCACGCGATCACCTAGTTTCTGGTCGAGCTCCGCCGCCGAAAACACTATGACCCCGGTCTCGAGCGGCAGATCGGCCAGCAGGTCCAACCCCGAGCCGTCGGGGAGTGCAATATCCAGGATAACCAGGTCGAAGAGATGCCGCGCGATCGCCTCCCGGGCGTCCTTGAGCGTCTTCGCCGAAGTAATCGAGACACCCGAACCCAACCCCTCCGACATCACCGCAAGCACGCCCTCATCGTCCTCGACATGGAGAATCTTCGGCCTCTGCTCGGTCCTGCCAGCAAGGATCTTGGCAAGGGCGGCGTGAAGCCGCTTTGAATCCACCGGCTTCTCCAGCCAGTCGACGATACCGACGGCGCTGCCGTTGAGCGAACGCCTGGCCTCATCGGCAACGGCGGAGATGACGATGACCGAAATGTCGGAATTCACCGGCGATGCCCTAATGTCATGGAAGAGTTTGATGCCGGATTCCCCCGCCAGCTTGATATCGAGGGTCAAGGCCACGTATTCGCGGGACCGCAGAAGCGCCTTTGCGGTGGCGATATCGGGTGCGACGTCGCTGGAAAAGCCTTCCGCATCCAAGAGTGCCGCAATCACTGCGGCGACGTCGGTCTCGTCTTCACAGATCAGAACCCGTAGGCGGCCATCGGGCTTCCGTGTCAGGTGCGGTGGCGGATACGGCCTTGGGTGGTGCCTGCGTACTTCTGCAAGGTCCACGTGGAACGAGGTTCCCTTGCCTTCCTCGGTTTCGAAGGAAACGGCTCCGCCCAGTTTTTCGGTAATGGCCTTGACGATGCTCAAGCCCAGGCCGGTGCCGCCTATCTTACGGGTGCTGGAGGCGTCGGCCTGCTCGAATTTTCCGAATATACGGCCGCGGAAAGCCTCCGGGATGCCAGCGCCCTGGTCCATCACGGAAATCCGCAGCATGTCGTGGTCATGACGCTGGAATTTCACTGTGACAGTACCGTCGGCATGCGAGAACTTGATCGCATTCGACAGGAGGTTCGCCATCACCTGATGCAGGCGATCCGGATCGATGTTGGCCTCGGCGCGCGGGGCATCGTCGATCAGAACGATCCTGATCCGGCTGTCAGCCATGTAGTTGGAGCTGGCGGCAATGGCCTGCTCCAGGACCTGACGGACAGGCATCTGCTTGATCTTGAAGGTGATCACGCCCGATTCGATCTTCTCCATATCCAGAATGTCGTTGATGAGAAGAACCAGCCTTTCGCTGTTGGTGTGCGCGATGTTGACGAGATTGGCGGCCTTGGGCGGCAGTTCGCCGGCCACACCGGCCGCGATCAGGCCAAGCGAGCCGCGGATGGAGGTCAGCGGGGTCCGCAATTCGTGGCTGACCGTGGAAATGAAATCGTTCTTGAGCTGGGCGGTGCGCTTCTGCTCGGTGATGTCGCGATTGTAGGTGATGACGCCGACGATCTTGCCGGCCTCGTCGCGAAAAGGGGCCTTGAGCGTGTAGAGCCAACCTTGCCGCCCATCGGGGAAAAGCGCGGGCTGGTCGATCCGCAACGTCTGCCCGGCCTCCAGCGCGCCCATCTCATCCTGCCGGAAGCGTTCGGCCACCTCCCTGGGGTAGAAATCGAAATCCGTCTTGCCGATCAGATCGTCGACCGAAGCGGCGCGAACCATTTCGGCGGTGGCGGGGTTGGCGGCGATGAAGCGGCCGTCGACATCTTTTATGTTCAGGCAATCCGGCAGTTCGCGAACCATGGCCCGGTAGGTCATGTTGGACATCAAGAGCTCCCGCCGGCGCTGCTGCCGGTCGAGCAGGACGCCGATGATGATTGTGCTGAGAAAGCGGAATACGAGGGAGGGGAACGTGCTCTGCTGCACAAGGCCCGTGACGGCTTGCGCCGGGATGACCAGGAGCGTGATCAGCCCGGCGAGAGCGACCGTTACGCCCAGACCGAATATGTCGTACATGGTGCGCGATCGGGCCGCGACGATGTGGTGCCACGCAATGCCTACGATTGCGGTAATGAGGATACCCATGACACCAGCACCCGCACCCTGCCCGCCGAGATGGACGCGATAAACAATGGAGCCGACCGTGGCGATGAGCATTGCCGGCCATCCGCCAAAGAACGCGGCAGCAGCAATGAAGGCGGCGCGCAGATCGACGACGAAGCCGGAGACGGACAGGGCAGTCGCCATGGAAATGATCGCGCCCACGCACATGACCATGCCGAGAAGCAGCGACTGCATCCGCCGCGAGAGACGCCCGGTGAAGTCCGCCACAAGGTCCCAGGCGACCACGAGGATGGAGACCAGGGCAAGGTTGGCGAGGAGTGAGTGCCAGATGTCGGTCATGACTTCGGCTCCTTTTTTCCGATAAATACCGACAAAACCTATCCGAGGTCTAAAGAACCTGCCCGGCCATGCCGTTCTATTCCCTTTGGGGCACATGGGACCCGAGAGTACCTTCCATGAAGCCGATCAGCTAATATTCGACTGCGTCATAAAATCAGATGAGCCAACGCCATGCGGCAAATTCGGGTCAGCATTTGCACATGATCTGGACAGTGTCGCCTTGAACATCTCCTTCTTTCCATACATAGGTCGGCCAGGTGGGTGGCGGCTCAACATGGAACTTCAATGAACCTTCCTATCTTCGCCATCAACCTCGATCGCGAGACCCAGCGCTGGAGCGAATTGCTCGCCAGCGCCGAAGCGGCAGGACTGACCTTGCAGCGCATTGCCGCCGTCGACGGTCGGGCGCTTGCTGAAAAAGACTGGACGGAGATCGATCTGCCAGCCGCGCGCAAGCTGAGCGGGCGCGACATCCTTTCGGGCGAATATGCCTGTTACCGCAGCCATATCCAGGCGCTGGAGGCATTCCTCGCGGGTGGCGGCGCCTATGGCCTGATTGTCGAGGACGACGTCCTCTTCAGCGAAAACACCATACGGCGCATCGAGGCCATCATCGCGGCGGTGCCGGATTTCGACGTCATCAAGCTGACCAACCATCGCATGAGCTTCTTCATGCGCGCCGTCGAGACGACGGAAGGCGACGAGATCGGTCGTGCGCTGCATGGCCCGCAAGGCTCGGCCGCCGCCTATCTGGTGACGCGGGAGGGCGCGCAGGGTCTGTTGTCGGCGCTCGCCGTTATGAAAATGCCATGGGACGTTGCACTCGAGCGCTTTTGGGATACCGGCCTGAAAGTCTATTCGGTCCGCCAAAACGTGCTTGGCTTCGCCGCCAGCAGTGGGATCTCGGGCATAGCCGGCCCCTCGGGAAGCTACAAATCCGCAAGGCTGGGCGGGCCGAGCCGGCTACGTGCCGGGGTGTTGCGGGCCAGCGACGAGCTGCGCCGCCTGCATCACGTCCTGCTGCCGCCCCCTCTGCCGCGAGATGCCCTGGATGATGCCAAGGACAACGCGCCGCGCCACACCTTGCTTCTGTTGCTTGCGGCACTCGCCATTCTCGCTTTGGTCTCCGCGGTGTGGCGCGAGGCCGACACCTACCGCTATGCGGGCCTGGCGCTGGCCCTGTTCGCGGTCATCCGCTGGTTCAGAGTGGATTTGTGGACCTACAGCAAACCGCTGATCGGTTGGGTCGGCTTTCTGTGTCTGGGCTGGTCGCTCTATGTCTTCATCCGACTGGCGATCGTCTATTTCGGCACCCACCAGTTGGGTGGCGCCGAAGGCATTTACATGTTTCCGCTGTTCTACGCGACGACCGGCTTCGCGTTTCTGCTGTTTGTCAGGCAACCCGCACGGCTCGTGCTCTGGTTCATGATCCTCAGTCTCGTCTTCCTGGCTGCGGACACCTTCTATTCGGACATGTTTCAAGGCATCCAACCGGCCCCGTGGCTTTTCAACAATCCCATCCACGCGTCGGTAGCGGCCGGTTTCATCTTCCTCTGCACGCTGCAATTCATGGCCTACTCGGCCCAGAGAACGGACCTCGGGAAAGCAACCAAGAACCTGCATTGGGTCCTGTCGACAGCCGTCCTGCTGCTTGCCCTCGTCAATATCATCGAGATGCGGTCAAAGGGAGTGTGGCTTGCGCTTGCGCTCGCTCTGCTCTTGTTGGCGGTCATGACCCTGGCGAGAGGCCATCGTCGCGAACTGTTGGTTTCGGGTGGCGTGCTGGTGATCGGGGCGGCCGGCATTGTCGCAGCACACAACATCTTCTCGTCCACCGCCGACGATACCATGGCCTTCGTCAAAACCTTGGTTCCGGATGTGTTCAGGCATGGCATCCTCCCCGCCTTCGATCGCGCCATCGCGAGCGATGCGGTGCCACTTGCAGCCAAGGAAAGGCTGATGCTGTGGGCGGATGCGATCAATATCTGGAAACGCCACCCGATCTTCGGAGCCAGTTCCAGTTGGCTGACCGAGTGGGAGAACAGAACCTATCATCCCATGATCTTCAACGTCTTCCACAATGGTTATCTGGAGATTGCCGTGCGCTATGGTGTGGTCGGACTGGCGTTCTTTGCCTTTCTCTACACCTGGTCGGCCAGGCAGGTTCTACTGGCCATGCGAGCCAAGCTTGTCGCTCCGGCCGCATGGTCCTGCTACATCTCCACACTGGTCTTCTTCGCCCTAACCATCCTTACCAATTCCAACAACCGGCTGGCCATGGGTGAGGCCTTCATGTGGTTTGCCGCGGCGTTCGGCTTCTACTGTTTTTATGTTCGCCAGCAGAAGAACCTTGCCGCGCCGCGGACCTATTTTTAGGGCCTGCCGGCGCAGCACGTATCTGACCAGCCGATTGCGACCAATGCACCTTTGACGCCCCGCTCAATTTCCCGATAATCGGGAAAGTCGATGCCAAAATCCATGGCTTATCGCCGGCAACCCCTTCGTTACGATCGACACAGATCACAGACGGGGGTTGTCACGGACATGCTGACGGACAGGCAGGCACGCGAGGCGGTGGAGCAGTACCGCGAGGAAGGATACGCGGTCGTTCGACAATTCGTCGACGGCGACGAGATGATCCGGCTGAAGAAGGAAACCGATGCGGTCTATGCCGAAGGCCTCAAGCATCACGCCACCTTCCGGAACGGCAACCTGAATTTCCAGATCCTGCCTGAATCGGACTTTGGCCAACGCTATGTGCTGCAGGCTTACTGGTTTTCCTGGATCAATTCCTATTTCGAAGCATTCCGCCGCAATCCCGACTATCTGAAGCTGCTCGAGGGCCTGATCGGCCGTGACATAAGGCAGATCGCCCAACAGCTGCACTGGAAGCCGCCCGGCGCCAATGTCACGGGTTATCGCTTCCACCAGGATCTGCGCTTCCGTAACCAGGCCGCCTTCGACAATGTCGCCGACGCCACCGTGACAACAGGCCTCGCGGTCGATCGGGCGACGCTGGACAATGGCTGCCTTCAGGTCGTGCCCGGCAGCCACAAGCTCGGCTATCTCGGCCTGTCGGACGAGGGAACCGGCGAACTGATGAAGGGCCTGACCGCCGAAGAAGAGTTGCGCAAGGTCGGCATCGACCCGGCGACCATCGTTCCGCTGGTGCTGGAGCCGGGCGACCTTGCTTTATGGGGGCTGCTTACCGTGCACGGCTCCTCGCCTAACAAATCGCAGCACGACCGGGCCTTTGCGCTGTCCAGCTATGTGCGGGCCGATACGACGCAACGTGGCGAATGGGCGTTCAGGGACGGTGTTTCGGTGCCGCTCGGCAAGACGCCGGCACTGTGCAAATACGAAAAGCTCTTCGAGGAGCCGGGGCCGATGTACGACACCACCGCCTGGTGGAAATGACGCTGCCGCGTCGGGCGACGGGGGCAGAGGGGGCCAGGCTTTCGCGCCCGGCCCCTGACGGCGTTGGCCATGGGCAATCGCGCAGCATTTCAGGCGGTGAAGTCGGCCGACAGTTCGCGGATCAGGAAATCGACGAACGCGCGCACCTTGGCCGCAATATAGGTGCGGTGCGGATAGAGCGCGTAGATCGGGCTGGAGCCAGGGCGAAACTCATCCAGCTGCACTTCCAGCCGGCCGTCCCTGATCGCAGCGTCGACCAGCAGGCTGGGCAGGTTGCCGATGCCGAAACCGGCGTTGGTCATCTGATAGGCGGCCTCGACGCTGTTGGTCGAGATGCGCCCGCCGACAGCCGCATCGAAAGGGCCGTCGGGTCCGATGAATGGCCACGTGCCAAGGCGCTTGGCGAAATTGCTCAGCACGCAGGAATGGCTTGCCAGCTCATCCGGGTGGACCGGACGGCCGTTTGCATCCCAATAATCGGGCGTGGCGCAGACATAGTTGCGGACTTCACCAAGCCGGCGGGCAATCAGGGCGGAATCCGCCTGACCGCCGAAGCGGATGGCCACATCGTAGCCTTCCTCGACAATGCCGACGACATAACGCGCGGTGAGGTCGAACTCGATCGTGGTGAGCGGGTTTTCTTCGAGGAATTTCGGCACCAGCTTGGTTATGCGCGTGTGGCCCAGAACATTGGAGCAGGAAACCCGGATCAGGCCGCGCGTCTCCTTGTGCAGGCCGCGCGTCGAATCCTGCAGTTCGGAAATGTCGTCGAGCAGGCTGCGCGCACGCGGAGCATAGTCGCGGCCCGCCTCGGTGAGGCTAAGACGCCTTGTGGTGCGATTGATGAGCCGGACGCCGAGGTCGTCTTCCAGTTCCTTGATGGTGCGGCTGACCGCCGTCGTCGACATGTTGAGATCGCGCGCCGCTGCCGACAGGCTGCCCAGCAGGCAGACCCGATCGAACACCCGCATCGCCGTCAGAAGATTCATCTTGCCTTCCCCTCGCCGTCGCGGCCCCGCCGCCATCGGCTGCGTCCTGTAGAAAACAGCGCCCAGCAACGACGCGGCAAGGGCATTCCACCGAATTTGGGCGTAAAATCAACAATGGGAGAACCGATATGACATCCAGACCTCTTCATCCCGCGATCGGCACATTTGCGAAAGGCGCGAAGAGCGGCGCGCTTGGCCGCCGCGAGTTCCTGGCGCTGGCCAGCGCCTTCGGCGCCAGCACCGCGATTGCCTATGGGCTCATCGGTCAGCCGGTCCCGGCGCGGGCCGAGGAAGCCGCCCAACCCAGGAAGGGCGGCGTGCTGCGTGTTGCCATGCAGGTGATGGAGCTGGAAGACCCGCGCAAGTTCAAGGTTTCGCAGATGGGCAACATCGCCATGCAGTTTCTCGAACCGCTGGTGCGCTGGAAGCCGGATTTCACCTTCGAGCCGGTGCTGCTGCAGAGCTGGGAGATCAATGCGGACGCCACGGAATATGTGCTCAAGGTGCGCCCGGGGGTGAAATGGTCGAACGGCGACGATTTCACCGCCACGGATGTCGCCTTCAACATCACGCGCTGGTGCGAGAAGGACGCCGCCGGCAACTCGATGGCCGGGCGCATGACCGCGCTGATCGATCCCGACACCAAGGTGGCGCGCACTGGTGCCATCGAGGTTCGCGATGAGCACACCGTGGTCCTGAAACTGTCTCAGCCCGACATCACCATCATCCCGGCGATGACCGACTACCCGGCATTGATCGTCCACCACACCTTCAATCCGAAGGCAGCGCCACTGTCGGCCAACCCCGTTTCCACGGGTCCATTCGAGCTTAAAAGACTCGATGTCGGCGTTGCTGCTTCGGTGCGCAAGCGGCCGGACGGGTCGTGGTGGGGCGGCGAGGTGTTCCTCGACGGCATCGACTGGACCGACTACGGCACCGACTCGGCCGCCACCGTCTCCGCCTTCGAATCCGGTGAGATCGACCTGAATGGGCAGACGCAGTCCTATGACGTCGCCATGCTCGACAGGCTGGGCCTGAAGAAAAGCGAGATCGTCACTGCCGCCACCCTGGTCTCGCGCTGCAACGTCAACGCCAAACCCTACGACGACAAGCGCGTGCGCAACGCCATACAGCTTGCGGTCGACAACGAAGCGGTGCTGCAACTGGGCGCCGACGGCATGGGCGTCGTCGCGCAGAACGATCATGTCGGACCGATGCATCCCGAACACGCCGACTTGCCGCCGATCAAACGTGATCCGGTCCGGGCCAGGGCATTGCTCGAGGAAGCCGGCCAGCTCGATTTCGAGTTTGATCTGATCTCGGTCGAAGCCGATTACCGCAAGGAAAGCTCCGATGCCGTCGCCCAGCAGATGCGCGACGCGGGCTTCAAGGTGAAACGCACCGTCATCCCGGAATCGGCATTCTGGAACGACTGGACGAAGTATCCCTTCGCGACCACCAATTGGAACGCCCGACCGCTCGGCATCCAGACCTATGCGCTTGCCTACCAGACCGGTTCGGCATGGAACGAGACAGGGTTCGCCGATCCCGACTTCGATGCCAAGGTCCACAAGGCCAACGCCATCGCCGATCCAAAGCAGCGCCGTGCGGTGATGAAGGAACTGCAGGTCATGCTGCAGGATTCCGGCATCATCGTTCAGCCCTACTGGCGAAAGCTGTTCTGCCATATGAAACCTGCCTTGATGGGTTACCAGATGCATCAGGCCTATGAGCAGGATTTCACCCGGGCCTGGCTCGCCGCCTGATCGCGGGCAATCCCTCCGACAGGGTGGCGCATTTTCGGCGCCGCCCTTCGCCTGCTCACCGGGAAAGTTGCGCCGAAGCGTCGGCATCAAGGGCATTCGAGGAGCAGTGCGGGCTTCGCATCGGGCATGATGCGCAGGTGCGGCCACACGCGCCATGCCTTGGCAGGTCGGCCGGGATTCCGGGCCACCGCACCGGACCGGTTGGCACATCAAGCGGGTGAAACTTTTTGGTTTCCGCCTCTGTCATCATCAAGCTCCGGTTCATGGCTGGAGCTTACTTTTGACTGATGGAAGTGAAACCCGCTTTCCCGGGCAACGACCTTCCCGAAAACCGGGAGAATTGCGCTCCTTGGTGCCGACGGGGAACCGAAGCAGCAAGACGACCCGCATGAGCGGTCAGCCGCACCGGGTGTTTTTGCCGGATCTCAACAGGTCTCTGCCGCTCAGTTGAAGTGAATTCGCCGGCCTGTTGTGCGGAACTCCAGCCTGTCTTGGACGTTGGACACATCTGCAAGATATTTCCTGCTGACGCGATAGGCAGTATTATGAAGCGGGTGGGACGCCCCGAGCCACACGGCCTGTCGGACATGAAGCAATTTTCCGGTTGAGATCGCGGAACATGCAGCGTTATTTCCATCCGATCTGGAGATCTTAAATTGCCAGCTCGAATATGCTGCGTCTTTGGCAGCTGGCAATTGCTCAGCCTGGTTGCCTCACTTCGCCAATCAACAATGGATGGAAGCTCCCCGGCGGATGAGGAGCATGAGGATTACCTTCTGCTCTATGAAACGGCCGGCGTTTCCGAGCATTTCAAGACCGGTCTTGCTGAACTTGCGTCTGCAGTATGGACCTGGAGACGGATCATATGGGCGTACGACCTTCTGACGTCCGAGCGTAAATATGGGCAACTGCAAATTTTCCGGGTCCATCGTCTGATCCGAGAGACAATTGGTCTCGACGCGAGTACCGCAGCTGAAATCTGGGCCTGCTTCGTTAACCGGCCATCGGAAAAAATACTGCTGGACTCATACCCAGAAGCCAAGATCATTTTGTATGAGGATGGCTTGACGTCATACCTTCCATTCGAAATGTCAACCACGTCACGGCCGCCAGGCACCAGGTTTAGACGGCGCATCACCGGAGCCTTGATTGCAGGACTCTCTACAATTTCACCGGCGTTCCGACTGAGGAAAGCGGCCGACAAGATAGAAAGACACCATCTGAGGCGGGTGACAAAGTTTTATTCTTTGCTTCACGAAATCCCCATTCACGATGCTCTGGAGAACGTACCAAGATTTCAGGTCGGCGCTTCGCTGATGCGCGACGTAATAGATGAAGCCTGCAGGGATGCGCTTTCCGGCGGCAAACATTGCCGTGCGTCAGCCAACCCACGGATCCTGCTGCTCGGCCAAGCATTGTCGCGAAACGGCATAATGTCGTACGCGCAAGAGGCGGCGATCTATAGACGAATTGCGGAGCAGATCGTCGAGAGGGGATACGACGTCGTCTGGAAGGAACATCCAAGAATAAGCACGCCCTTCTTCCCCGAATTGCTGGATACGGTCGGCAATGTGACGGCCGACGCCAGCACCAGGATCATGGAGGCGAGCCTCCCACACATATATCCGATAGAGCTTGTCGTATCCCGGATGAACATTGTTGGGTGCGTCTCCGGCACGTCAGCTGCCCTTCTCTACCTGAAGTGGCTTTACGGCATCAAAACATATACATTCGCGGAAACCTTGATCCCCCTGATGACCGGCGCGGATATTCTAATGAGCGAAATGGTGAAAGCCCATGCGGAGCCCTTTTCAGGGCTCCAATCTTTGAACGCAACCAAGGATCCGTTGAAAGGCGGCAGCCCGAACAGGTTGAACACGATCCTCTGAATCCAACTCAGGCAAACTCGATCTGAGACACCATCGATGTCAAAGCCGCTTTCAGTCCTTCAACGTGCCACCAGGGCCGACGTTCGATCGGAGCCGTTTCCACACATCATCCTGCGCGACGCCCTTCCCCTCGATCTCTACCAGGAGTTGGCCGACACGTTTCCCGCTCCGGAAGCGCTCGAAATCGATACGCGCCGCAACAACACCAGATGGGACTATGAGGCCCACCGCATTCGGTCGAACGAAGCTGTGCCGCAAATATGGCGCGATTTTATCGCCTACCATGTATCTCAAGCATTTTTCGCCGAGATCGCCGAACTGTTCTACGACGATATTCACAAGCTTTACCCTGATTATTACCCCAATTATGAACGCCTCAAGAATATGAAAGCGGGCATCAGGTTTAGTGACACCTATGCAACGCGCGACATACTGATGGATGCGATGCTCAGCGGGAACACGCCGGTAACCGATGCCGGATCGGTGCGGACAAGCCACATCGACAATGGCGACAAGCTATTTTCTGGCCTGTTTTATATGAGGCCGGAAGATTATGATGCCGTTGGCGGGGACCTGACAATTAGTCGTTTCAAGTCCAAATACGCCACACTGAAAGCCAAAGCGACACTCTTCAATGATGCCTATGTCGACGACACCCATTTGGAATGCATCGAAACAGTTAAATACGACAAGAACATTCTTGTATTGTTCATCAATTCGATTGAATCGGTCCACGGCGTCACAGTCCGCCAACCCACCAACAAATCCCGGCTTTTCGTCAACCTGGTTGGAGAAGTCGAAAAGCCATTCTACATCAAAGGAAAAAAGATACGGCCGCGCTACGTCCCGGCGCATCAAAACCAGGATGAGGCGGAACAGACCTGGCTGAAAAGGCTCAAGCAAAAATTGCGGCTTTGAAAGACAACGCCGTCGATCTGAGTTTCAGCCTGAACCGCCAATACCGAGCCGGATTCGACCTTCGCGACGGCCAGGCACAGATTGAAACAGAATGAGATTCTATCCAGCCGCCGAACGGATCGCTTTTTTCGGCACGCTTATCGCTGTTGTTGCCCTTGCATTGCTGCCTATACCCCGACTCGAGGAGTATGGGATCGATATCGGTTTCCGGTCCGACAAGCTGAACCACGCCAGCGCCTTTGCCGTCATGACTTTCCTTGGAGGGCTCGGCTGGCCCGATCGCAAGACAAGGCTGATCGTCTTCCTCGCCATGGTTGGAGCGGCGATCGAGGTCCTTCAGGGCACGGCGCTGATACGACGTGATCTGGATGTGTTCGACTGGGTTGCCGATTGCGCCGGCATCGCATGTGGCCTCGTGGCCGTGATCTGTGTGAACTGGATCTTGCGGCGCAGAGGTTGACCCTGTTCTCAAGCCTTATGTGCACGGGCGCCGATAGCCACAGGAGTTCGCCCTCGGCTCCATTGACTCGGCGAAATGGGATTGCAACGATCCGATCCGAGAGTGGGCGATTTTTCTACCTTGGCCGGACAGATGAATCTTCGGGCGCGGCACCCAGGAAGCGCGCCATCAGTATTGAGGGACGATGACGATCAAGATCAGGCTTCCGGGCGGTGTGTTGAAGGTCAAGCAACGTCATGAGTTGCGGCGGCGGGAGCACAAGGGCGAAGTCCCGGTCTGGCAGTTTGGCAAATATTTCGTCATCTGGTGGCCCAGTACAATCCCTGATCGACCCTCCAAGAGCTCGAATACTGACGAGGAGCTTGAAATGAACCTTCCATCGACTGGAGAAAGCACGTAAGCTCTATGCATCATGGCTTTTCGAATCAGATTGCCGGGAGGCACACTGAAGGTGAAGACCTACCGCGAACTGCGTGATCGCGAACGGGATCGCAGGGTGCCTGTGCTGAAGCTGGGCTCGGTCTATTTCGTCTGGTCCTCGTCCAAACACCATTCACACAAACACAATTCGACGCTCTGACCATTTGTCTTTGAGCAATTCCGCGCGAAAAGCCCTTAGAGATTTTCTTGGAATCGCTCCAGAGCGACCCATTCGCTGGCAGCGCCAACGGGATCAGCTTGCCTCGCGCATCGCTTCGGCCGCCTGCAGGTCGACCGACACCAGCTGGCTGACCCCCTGCTCGGCCATGGTCACGCCGAACAGCCGGTTCATGCGCGCCATGGTGATGGGATTGTGGGTGATGATGACGAAACGCGTCTCGGTGATGGCCGCCATCTCGTCCATGAGATTGCAGAAGCGTTCGACATTGTGATCGTCGAGCGGCGCGTCGACTTCGTCGAGCACGCAGATCGGCGCCGGATTGGTCAGGAACACCGCGAAGATCAGCGACATCGCCGTCAACGCCTGCTCGCCGCCGGACAGCAGCGTCATGGTCTGCGGCTTCTTGCCGGGCGGGCGGGCAAGAATTTCGAGGCCAGCCTCGAGCGGATCGTCGGATTCGATCAGTTGCAATTCCGCCGTGCCGCCGCCGAACAGATGCGAGAACAGCCGCTGGAAATGGCCGTTGACGACGTCGAAGGCGGCCAGCAGCCGCTCACGGCCTTCGCGGTTGAGGCTCTGGATCGCCTGCCGCAACTTGCGGATCGCCTCGATGATGTCCTCGCGCTCGGATACGATTGCCTCGAGCCGGTCGGAAAGCTCCTTCTGCTCCTCCTCGGCGCGCAGGTTGACGGCGCCGAGCCGTTCGCGCTCGATCTTCAGCCGATCGAGCTGACGCTCGATCTCGGCCATTTCAGGCATCGGGCTGTCAGCCTCAAGACCGGTATGGCGAATGACCAGATGCGGTGGTGTGTTCAGCGTCTCCTGGATGCGCGCCTCGACCTCCAGCCGGCGTTCGTCGGCTGCGGTCAGCCGCTCTTCGGCGCGAACGCGGGTCTCGCGCGCCTCGGCCAGGAACTGGATGGCGCCGGTGGCGGCCTTGTCCAGTTCGGATTGCCGGTTCTCCGCTTCCTGCAAACGGTCGGCCGCCGCCTTGCGCAAGCTCTCGGCCTCGGTGAGTTGCGACAGCAAGGCACGCCGCTTGGCGTCGATTTCATCGGGAGCATCGGCCAGCCGCTCGCGTTCGGCCTCGGCCTCGGCCTTGCGTTCGCCGAGCGATGCGATCTGCGTCGAGGCGTTTTCGGCCCGCTCCAGCCAGTTGCTGCGCTCGGCGCCAATGGCATCGAGCCGGCGCGCGCGCGCCTCGGCTTCGCGCCGCAGCCCCTCATGCACGGCACGCGCATCGGCAAGCGCGGCGCGGTCGCGGGCGACATTGGCCGAGGACTGTTCGAGCTGCAATTGCAGATCGCCAAGATCGGGCGCGTCCTGCAGCAGCATTTCCGCCTCGGCGAAGGCGGCCGAAATCTCCTCATGGCTGTCGACGATGCGGGCGCGCGCTTCATCGAGTGCTGCGCGCCGGCTCTGCAATTCGCCGCCGGCCCTCTCGGCCTCGGCCAGCGCATTGCGGGCAGCGTCCAGCCGATGCTGGGCGTCACGACCGGCCTGGCGCGTGTTGCGCTCGGCCTCGCTCGCCAGACGGAGCGCCTGTTCAGCCTCTCCCAGCGCCTCCTCGGCCTGGCGCAGGACGAGCGTCGCCTGTATCGCCTCGGCATCGAGCTCAGCCAGCCGGTTCTTCTGCGCCAGCCGTTGTGCTGCGGCGGTCGGCGCATCGGCGCTGGCGGTGAAGCCATCCCAACGCCAGAGCGCGCCTTCACGGCTGACCAGCCTCTGGCCGGGAGCAAGCAGCGATTGCAACTGGCGGCCATCGCTGGCCTCGACAATACCGATCTGCGCCAGGCGGCGGGCGAGCTGTGCCGGCGCGTGGACCACGCTGGCCAGGCTTGTGACGCCTTCCGGCAGAGCCGCGTCGCAGGGCTGGATCGCGCTTTCGCCCCAATGCACCGGCGCGCTGCGGTCAAGCGGCACGTCGAGATCTTCGCCAAGGGCCGCACCCAGCGCCGTTTCGAAACCGCGATCGACGCTGATCTGCTCCAGCACGGCCGGGAAGAGATCGCCACTGGCGGCATTCAGGATTTTTGCCAGCGTGCGCGCTTCGGTTTCGATCCGCGCCAGCTCGGCCCTGGCATCCTGAAGTGGTGGCCGGGCAGCGCTTTCGGCAGCGCGGGCATCGATGACCGACTGCTCGGCCTCGGACACGGCAGCCTCGGCCTCCTCCAGCAGCGCCATGGCCTGTTCGACCAGCACGCGCTTCTCGGCCGGATCGGGCAGGCCAGCGACCTTGGAGAGTATCTCCGACAATTCCCGGTCGACATCGGCCAGCTGACGCGCGAAGCGGTCGCGACGCTCGGCGGTGTCGCGCAGCGTCCGTTCGATCTGGTTGCGCGAGGCGGCAGCCTCGGCCCGCTCGGCAGTCAGCGCGGCGAGCTTGGCTTCGCTTTGCGAAAGCGTAGATGCCGCTTGTTCGAAAGCAGCGCGGGTGGTGGCCTCGCGCTCGGCGGCACCAGCATTTTCCGAATTGAGTGCCGCCTCTTCGGTGCGAAGGCGCTCGAGAATGTCCGCATTGTCGCGGACCATGCGCTCTTCACGCGCGATATCGCCGTCGAGTTGCTGCAGCCGGCGCTCGAGTTCGCTCTGACGAGCGCGGATGCGGCCGGCTTCCTCCTCGATCTGCGACTTGGCGATCGACAGGCGCTGGAAGGCAGCGGCGGCGGCGGCTTCCGCGTCGCGCAGGTCCGGCAGCCTATGAGCACCGATGCCTTGCTCCCTGGCGGCGGCCATCTGGGCTGCGGCGCGGTCGCCGACAAGCGCTGTCGCAACGGCAAGCGCCGAGCGCGCCTCGCCTTCCTGCGTCTTGGCCAGTGTCCAGCGCAGATGCAAGAGCGTTGCCTCGGCCTTGCGGATATCAGCCGACAGGTTCTTGAAGCGGGAGGCCTGGCGCGCCTGGCGCTTGAGGCTTTCGATCTGGCTTTCCAGCTCGCCGACGACGTCGTCCAGTCGTTCGAGGTTCTGCTCGGCCGCCTTCAGCCGCAGTTCTGCCTCGTGGCGGCGGGTGTGCAGGCCGGAAATGCCTGCCGCCTCTTCGAGCAGCGCGCGGCGTGCCTGCGGCTTGGCCTGGATCAGTTCGCCGATGCGGCCCTGACCGACCATCGATGGCGAACGCGCGCCGGTCGACTGGTCGGCGAACAGAAGCTGCACGTCCTTGGCACGCGCCTCCTTGCCGTTGATGCGGTAGAGCGAGCCGGCCTCGCGCTCGATGCGGCGCGACACCTGCAGTTCGTCGGCATCGTTGAAGGCAGCGGGCGCCGAGCGGTCGCTGTTGTCGAGGAAGAGCGTCACTTCGGCGGTGTTGCGCGCCGGACGCGTGCCCGAGCCGGAAAAGATGACGTCGTCCATGCCGGACGCGCGCATGTTCTTGTAGGAGCTTTCGCCCATCACCCAGCGCAGCGCCTCGACAAGGTTCGACTTGCCGCAGCCATTCGGCCCGACAATGCCGGTCAGGCCGCGTTCGATGACGAACTCGCCGGGCTCGACGAAGGACTTGAAACCGAGGAGGCGAAGGCGCGAAAACTTCATTCGCCCCGCCCACTAAGCGGATTTCCGTGATTTTGCGAAAGGAATTCGCGGCACGACAGGAAGCCGCGCACGCCGAAGCTCCGCCGCCTCAGGGCTGACCGGACGTCAGAGCAGAGGGTCGATGATGGCCGACATTTCCTCAATCGACATCGCCCCTTTGTAGGTCTTACCGTTGATGAAGAAGGTCGGTGTCGAGTCGACCTTGAATTCATTGGCGCCGCGCTTCTGGACCGATCTCACATCGTCCAGAAGTTTCTGGTCCGTCAAGCAGGCCTCGAAGGACTCCTGTGTAAAACCGGCGAGCTTCGAGATTTGCAGCAGCGCATCCTTGGTATTCTGAACGCCAACCCAGTTCGCCTGCTGCCTGAACAGGACGTCGACCATGGGGTAATAGTTATCCTTGGCGCAGCGCGCCAGCATAAAACCGGCTTCGGCGCTCGGATCGAACGGGAATTCGCGCAGGATGTAGCGGACCTTGCCGGTGTCGATGTACTTGGTCTTCAGGTCCGGAAAGGTGGTCTCGGCGAAATGCGCGCAGTGTGGGCAGGTCATCGAGGCGTATTCGACGATGGTGACCTTGGCGTCATCCTTGCCAAGCTGCTTGTCGGGCAGCGCACCCGGCTTCATCAGTTCCGCCACATCCACGGTGCCCTGGGCCTCCGGCGCGGTGGCGGCGGCCGGCGTGGCCGCCTTCGCGGGGGCGGCCGGGGCCGCAGGCTTCACATCCGCGGCCTTCGCCTCCTCGCCAGAGTCGCTGCAGGCGGCGAGCAGGGCCACCGCCGGAATGGCGGCCAGCGAAGACAGGACATTTCTGCGAGACAAGCTTTGACCAAACGGGGGACGGTTCATACGAATCACCTGACAAGGGTTGGATTTTGCAATGCAAAGACACGAAAAGGCGAGAGTTGGCGCGAATTAAGGCATCTCGATCCCCAATCCAATCGCGAAACCTGACAAGGGCGATCACGAATGCGAGATATTGACGACGAATCCATGACTTTCTTCAAGACGCCTATGATTTTCTCTCCCCAATAATGGTCGCGCCAAGTTTCTCCAGCGAGGCGCGCAGTTCATCATTATCGACCAGGCCGACAGTTCCCGACAATTTCGTCTTCTCAGCCGCCGTCAGCGGCCTCAGGGCCGGTTTGCGCTTTCCTTTGTCGGCTGTCACCGGCTTCTGCAGGATCCTGATGCGGTTGATGGCGGTGAAGCCGAGGAAGGCGTTGACCCGGTTGATGATCTCGCCCGTCTCGTGCTGCAGATGAAGTGCCGCCATGCCTTCGCAGGCAATGACCAGCACGGCCGGCTCGAACGGATCGTCCTCATGCATACGGCGCGGCCACTGGATTTTTTCGGGGCGCGAATGGCTGGCCAGCCGCGGGCCGGCGATCTCGTCCCATGACTGGACGAGGCCGATCGAAATGCCGGCCCGCTTGCGCAGCACCGGATCGAGGATCCTGGTCGCGAGATCGCTGACCGGGACGGGATTGCCGTAGGGCGTTCTCCCTGCCATGTACGTCCTCCAGCGACGACCCAGCAGATACCGGCCAGGCCAATACAAGATCAATGGCACCAGCAGACCAGACCCGCAAGACCGCATCCTGGGATAGTGGCAAAGCCACATCCGGAGATAGCAGCACAGCTGCATCCGGTGTCAGCGACGATATCGCATCCCGCCTGCTCAGCTGGTACGATGTGCATCACCGTGAATTGCCGTGGCGCATCACACCAATTGAGCATGCGCGCGGCGTGCGGCCTGATCCCTACCGCATCTGGCTCTCCGAGGTCATGCTGCAGCAGACCACCGTCGAAGCGGTGAAGGCTTATTTCAAGGTATTCGTCGAGAAATGGCCCGATGTCGAAGCGCTGGCCGCGGCGCCCACCGAGGACGTGATGAAGGCCTGGGCCGGGCTCGGCTACTACTCCCGCGCCCGCAATCTCAAGGCCTGTGCCGATCTTGTGGCCGCGCGTGGCGGCCGGTTTCCCGACACGGAGACGGGTTTGAGAGAACTGCCCGGCATCGGCGCCTATACGTCGGCGGCCATCACGGCGATTGCCTTCGATCGCCCCGCCGCCGTTGTCGACGGCAATGTCGAACGTGTCATCTCCCGGCTGTTTTCGATCACAACCCCGCTCAGCGAAGCCAAGCCCGAGATCCGTGCCCATGTCGAGCGCATGGTGCCCGGGACAAGGCCTGGCGACTTCGCCCAAGCGATGATGGATCTCGGCGCCACCATCTGCACGCCACGCCGGCCGCGCTGCATGCTGTGCCCGCTGCGCGAAGACTGCAGCGCGGTCGTTTCAGGCGATCCCGAGCACTTCCCGGTGCGCCTGCCCAAGGCCGACAAGCCGCAGCGGCACGGCGCGGCCTTTGTCGCCGTGCGGGCCGACGGCGCCATCCTTCTGCGCAAACGGGCAGAGAAGGGTTTGCTCGGCGGCATGACCGAGGTGCCGACGACGGGCTGGACCGCGCGGATCGATGGGGCAACCACGGAAGCGGCCGCGCCCTTTCCCGCCGACTGGCGGCATGCGGGCCGCATTGCGCATGTCTTCACGCATTTCGCTCTCGAACTCGAAGTCTTTCACGCTCACATCAAAGGTGATGCGCCAGCCGGGCATTTCTGGTCGCTCGCTCACGAGATTTCCGGCGAGGCGCTGCCGACTGTCATGAAAAAGGCAATCGAGGCTGCGATACCCGGCGCGACGAAAAAGCCGTCGCCACACAGTGCAAAGAGGCCCCATGACTGAAATACGCCACATCGTTTTCGACATCGGCAGAGTGCTGATCCACTACGATCCCAACATTCCGTTCAGCCGCCTCATTCCGGATGCCGAAGAGAGAAAGTGGTTTTTCGACAATGTCTGCACGCATGATTGGAACATTGAGCAGGATCGCGGCCGCACCTGGGAAGAGGCCGAGGCGCTGCTGATCGCGGACCATCCCGATCACGCGGAAAACATCCGCGGTTTCCGCCGCCACTGGCACGAGATGGTTCCACATGCCTATGACGACAGCGTCGCCATCATGGTCGGTCTGATCGAGAGCGGCCACGACGTGACCATGCTGACCAACTTCGCCAGCGACACGCTGGCCGAAGCCCGCGAGCGCTTCGATTTTCTCAATCGTCCGCGCGGCGTCACCATCTCCGGCGAGATCGGCATGATCAAGCCCGATCGCGGCATTTACGATCATCACAGCGCTGCCTTCGACCTCGAACCGGCCGCGACGCTGTTCATCGACGACAGCCAGAAGAATGTCGACGGCGCCAAGGCGGCCGGCTGGCAATCGGTGTTGTTCACCGATGCGAAAACACTTCGAGCAGACCTTGAACGTCTCGGTATCAAGGCATGATTTGAATCGCTTCGAGCGATCCGTTGAGCCTTTGAATCAACGGAATTCGAAGCAACTGGCAGGGGTTCAGGCCCCTGCCCGCTCCATGCCAAGCCGTGCGATGCGGCGAAGCTCGTCGATCGGGGTCAGGCCACCGCTGCGCTCATAATGCCAGAAGGTCCAGCCGTTGCAGGCGTCCAGCCCCTGCACTTCGGCACCGATCTTGTGGATCGAGCCGGCGCTGTCGCCGATCGCCACAGTACCGTCGGCGCGCACCTTGGCGGCCCAGCGCTTCTTGGCGTCGTAGAGCGTCGCACCCGGCATCATCAGGCCGGTGTCGATCAGGCTGACGAAAGCAACGCGCGGCTCGGCGCGCTTGCCGGTCAGCACGGTGAGATCGGCGCCATCCAGTGGCCGCACCGCGTCGATGCGCTCGTTGGCGGCGTCGATATAGGCCTGCTCGCGTTCGATGCCGACGAAATGGCGGCCGAGACGCTTGGCCACCGCGCCGGTGGTGCCGGAGCCGAAGAAGGGATCGAGCACGATGTCGCCCGGTTTGGTCGAGGCCATCATGATGCGGGCAAGCAGCGCTTCCGGCTTTTGCGTCGGATGCAGCTTGTCGCCATTGTCGTTCTTCAGCCGCTCGCCGCCGGTGCAGATCGGAAACAGCCAGTCGGAGCGCATCTGGATGTCGTCGTTGGACGCCTTCATGGCTTCGTAGTTGAAGGTATAGCCCTTGCCCTTCTGGTCGCGCGTAGCCCAGATCATCGTCTCATGGGCATTCTGGAAGCGGCGGCCACGGAAATTCGGCATCGGGTTGGTCTTGCGCCAGACGACGTCGTTGAGGATCCAGAAGCCGAGATCCTGCATCTTGGCGCCGACCCGGAAGATGTTGTGATAGGAGCCGATCACCCAGATGGTGCCGTTGGGCTTCAGCACCCGGCGCGCCGCCAGCAGCCAGGCACGCGTGAAAGCGTCATAGGCCTCGAAACTCTCGAACTGGTCCCAGTCGTCGTCGACGGCGTCGACCTTCGACTGATCGGGGCGGTGCAGGTCGCCGTCGAGCTGCAGATTATAGGGCGGATCGGCGAAGATGACGTCGATCGATTTTTCGGGCAGCCGGTCGAGCGCGGCGACGCAGTCGCCCTTGAGGATCGTGTCCAGCCATTCGGATTGCTGGGGAGCGTGGGATAGCTCGTCGAGAAGACGCACGGCAGACATTCTGACACCCAAGGCACGCGTTACTGTTTACTCTCCGTTATGGTTACCGATCAGCGTAAATATTCCGTGAAGGCCAAGGGACGGGTGTGGCGAATTTGCGAAGGCGGCCCTGTTGGTGTATGCCGCGCCGCCTAAGCCTTCCGAGGCCACTTCGCCCTCCCATTGTCCGGATCACCATGCCCCAGCCAGACCTTGTCATCTTCGATTGCGACGGCGTGCTCGTCGATTCCGAGATCATCGCCGCCCGCGTCGACGCCGAGCTTTTGACCTTGGCAGGATACGAGATATCGGCTGAGGAGATTTCGGAGAGCTATGCCGGCCTGACCTTCAAGGACATCATGCTGCGGGTCGAGGAAAAGTCCCGCATCCCCTTCCAGGCCTCTCTGATCGACAGGGAGGAACAATTGGTCGACCGCAAACTGCGCAGCGACGTCCGCGCCATCGATGGCGTGCGCGAGGCCGTTGCCGCGGTAAGCGTGCCGCGCTGCGTCTGCTCGAATTCACGCTCCGAGCGGATCGAATTCATGCTGGAAAAGGTGCATCTTCTGCCGTTTTTCACCGACCGGATTTTTTCGGCGATGGAAACACCGACCGGGAAAACGAAACCGGCGCCGGACGTGTTCCTGTTCGCGGCGGAGAAACTCAGCGCCAACCCCGCGAACACTTTCGTTATCGAGGACTCCGTGCACGGCGTTCACGGCGCAAGGGCGGCGGGCATGCGGGTGATCGGCTTCACCGGAGCCGCCCACAGCTATCCCGGCCATGCCGACGCGCTCACCGAGGCCGGCGCCGAAACGGTGATCCGCCGCTGGGCAGAGTTGAAAAGCGTAATCGCGGCGCTGTCGGAGTGGTCGGACGCCTGAGAAGCGTGCGCCGCGACGCACGCCTCATGCAACTGCCGAGACTTAGTTCGTCGCGGCGGCTCTCTTCCTCTGCTTCTTCTTCGGCTTGTCGGCCGTTGCCTGATGCGCGGTTTCGTCATAGCCGGCAAAGGCCTGATAATCCTGCGCCGTCGGCTCGGGCACGACGACATTGGAATCGGTGAAGACGAACTGCGTGGCAACCGAAGGATCGGTGACCTGGACCTGATACTGGTGGAGCTGCGAGTAGAGGACCTCGGTGCCATGCATCACAGCCGTTCGGATCGGCATGGTGATCGTGCCTGGAGAAAACTTCGGTCCGGGGACAATCTTGCCGGCGACCGCAATCTTCATCGTCAGCTGGCCGTTGGCACGGCTGCAGTCGCGTGTCACGTCGCTGACCGACGCCTGGTAGATGATATTAGCCGATTCGTCGGGCGGAGTTGCAGCAGCAGCGTCAGCCTCGGCCTGGGCCGCGGCATCCTGCGCGGCGTCGCCGGTCTTCTTGATCCTGGGCTTGGGCTTCTGAGCTTCCCTGGAATAGGTGTTGAAGAAGGCCGTACCGTCGCGCACCGTCACCCGGGGGCAATAGGCCTGCAACTGGCTGGCCAGTATCTTGGGATCCTGCGGCGGCGGTGGCGCCGTTGGATCCTTCTTGCCTATGCCGAGGTTCAGGATGCCATTGTCGCCCGATTGGCAGCCGGCGGCGGCAAGCATAAAGCCGGTGAGCGCAAGACCCGCCAAAAAGCGACCACTGAATGTACGAAACGCCATGAAACTGCACTTCCCTCTCGCAAAGCTGGTGACGTATATCAACCGCGCGGCAAAAATGCGACTGAGCCAGCGCAGAAATTAACCACCTTGCGGTGGATGGAAAAGCCAAGCAGTAACGGAATTGTGACATGCATTATGTGAGTACCCGCGGGGAAGCCCCCGTTCTTGGATTTTCCGACGCCGTGCTGGCCGGGCTGGCGCGCGACGGCGGGCTCTACGTGCCGCGCGAGTGGCCACAGTTTTCCGCCGCCGAGATCCGCGCCATGCGCGGCCTTGCCTATCCCGAACTTGCCATCCGCGTGCTGTCGCCGTTCCTTGGCGACGAGATCCCGGCCTCCGTTTTCGAGCGGCTGGTGCGCGAAGCTTATGCCACCTTCCGCCACGAGGCCGTCTGCCCGCTGGTGCAGACCGGCCCCAACACCTTCATCCTGGAACTCTTCCACGGGCCGACGCTCGCCTTCAAGGACGTGGCGATGCAGCTTCTGGCCCGGCTGATGGACCATGTGCTTACCGAACGCGACCAGCACGCCACCATCGTCGGCGCCACCTCGGGCGATACCGGCGGGGCGGCCATCGATGCCTTTGCCGGTCGCAGCCGGACCGACATCTTCATCCTTTTCCCGCACGGCCGCGTCTCGCCGGTGCAGCAGCGGCAGATGACGACGTCGACGGCTGCAAACGTCCATGCGCTGGCGATCGAAGGCAATTTCGACGATTGCCAGGGCCTGCTCAAGGACATGTTCAACGATCACGGATTTCGCGACCGGGTGGCGCTTTCGGGCGTCAACTCGATCAACTGGGCCCGGATCATGGCCCAGATCGTCTATTATTTCTCCTCGGCGCTGTCGCTTGGCGCGCCGGACAGGCCGGTCTCCTTCACCGTGCCGACCGGCAATTTCGGCGATATCTTCGCCGGCTACGCGGCCAAGAAGATGGGCTTGCCGATCGAGCGGCTGGTCATCGCCACCAACGACAATGACATCCTGGCGCGGACCTTCGCGACAGGGGAATATCGCACCAAGGGTGTCTTTGCGACCACGTCGCCGTCGATGGATATCCAGGTGTCGTCCAATTTCGAACGCCTGCTGTTCGAGGCCTCCGGCCGTGACGCGGCGACCGTGCGGCGCTACATGGACGGTCTGAAGCAGTCCGGCGCTTTCACCATCGAACCCCAGCAAATCGCCGGGATGCGGTCGGAATTCGACGCCGGCCGGGCTGATATGGACGAGGTCGCCGCCACCATCCGCTCGACGCTCGCGGCCAGCAACTATCTGCTCGATCCGCACACCGCGGCAGCTGTGCATGTCGCTGCGGGCAAGGCGTCAGGCGCCGTGCCGATGGTGGTGCTGGGTACCGCACACCCGGCAAAATTCCCGGCCGCCGTCGAAGCCGCCAGCGGCGTGTCGCCCGCACTGCCCGCATGGCTAGGTGGGTTGATGACATCGGAGGAAAAATACACGGTACTTCCCTCCGACCTGAAAATGGTGGAAGATTATGTCGGCCGCCGCGCGCGGGCGGCGCGTTAAGGAGTACTAGCCATATGGGTGTTGAGGTAAGCCGTCTGTCGAACGGCCTGACAGTCGCCACCGAAACCCTTCAAAGCATCGAATCGGTTGCCCTTGGTGCCTGGGTCAAGTCGGGTGCCCGCAATGAACGTGAGGACGAGCATGGCATGGCCCATCTGCTCGAGCACATGGCGTTCAAGGGCACGAAAAGGCGGAGCGCCTTCGAAATCGCCTCGGAGATCGAAGACGTCGGCGGCGAAATCAACGCCGCCACCAGCGTCGAAACCACTTCCTACTATGCCAGGGTGCTCTCCGACGACGTGCCGCTGGCCGTCGACATTCTTGCCGACATCCTGCAAGAATCCGAATTCGACCCGCAGGAACTCGAACGCGAACAGCATGTGATCCTGCAGGAGATCGGCGCCGCGCACGACACCCCCGATGACATCGTCTTCGACCGTTTCACGGAAACCGCCTATCGCCATCAGACCATCGGCCGCTCCATTCTCGGCACACCCGAAACGGTCAAATCCTTCACCTCCAAGCAACTCCACGACTTCATCGAGCGGCAATATGGCGCCGAGCGCATGGTGATTGTCGCCGCCGGCGACATCAAGCATGACAATTTCGTGCGCGAGGTCGAAAAGCAACTCGGCGGCTTCCGCAGCAAGGCCGACAGCACCATCCCGCAATATGCGCAATATGTCGGCGGCGACTTCCGTGAGGACCGCGACCTGATGGACGCGCAGATCGTGCTGGGGTTCGAAGGCCGGGCCTATCATGTGCGCGACTTCTATGCCTCGCAGGTGCTGTCGATGATCCTCGGCGGTGGCATGTCGTCGCGCCTGTTCCAGGAGGTCCGCGAGAAGCGCGGCCTGTGTTATTCGGTCTATGCTTTCCATTGGGGCTTTTCCGACACCGGCGTCTTCGGCGTCCATGCCGCGACCGGCCAGAGCGACATCGCCGAACTGGTGCCTGTCATCATCGACGAGCTGCAGAAGGCCGGCGAGAAAATCCTGCAGGAAGAACTCGACCGGGCGCGCGCCCAATATCGCGCCGGACTGATCATGTCAGCCGAAAGCCCGGCCAGCCGCGCTTCGCAGATCGCACGGCAGCTGCTTCTGTTCGGCCGGCCGATCGCCAAGGAGGAACTGATGGAACGGCTGTCGGCGCTGACGGTCGAGCGGCTGACCGATCTATCGTCGCGTTTGTTCTCGACCAAGCCGACGCTTACCGCTGTCGGGCCTGTGGGCACACTGGCGCCATACGAGGCGATCCTCGAATCGCTCGCAGGCACGCAGACCACGGCCCGTAAGCTCGCCGTCTAAGCCCCTCGAAGCGTCGTGTTCGCGCTCCCTTTCTTCCGCCGCGACCTGCCGGCGCTGAAAGGCGACCGCGTCACGCTGCGCGTGCCGTTCACCAACGACTTCCGCGAGTGGGCGGCGGTGCGTGGCGAAAGCCGCGCCTTCCTCGAACCCTGGGAGCCACGCTGGACTCCCGATGAACTCGACCGCAACGCATGGCGGCTGCGCATCAGCCGCTACCGCGAGGATTATGCGCAAGGAACCGCTATCGCCTTCTTCATCTTCGAGAGGAGCAGTGGCAAGCTGGCCGGCGGCATCACGCTCGGCAACATACGCCATGGCGTCTCGCAGAGCGGCCATGTCGGCTACTGGATCGGCGAGCGCTTCGGCGGCCGCGGCCTGATGACCGACGCGGTCAAGGTGGTGGCCCGCTTCGCCTTCGATACGCTGAGGTTGCACCGGATCGAAGCCGCCTGTATTCCCGACAATATCCGGTCGATCCGCGTGCTTGAAAAAGCCGGATTTCGGCGCGAAGGACTGCTGCGATCCTATCTCAGGATCAACGGCATCTGGCAGGACCACTACCTCTACGCCCGGATCGCGGACGATCCGCCGGGCGTTGGAACGAAGGACTGATTTTTGACGAATTTCCTGCGCAACGGGTCGCTGTTCGCCTTTGTCCTCGCGACACTCCTGACGCTGTGCGCGGCATCGTCGGCCTTTGCCGTCGAACCGATCAAGATTGCCCGCGACGACGTCGCGCTCGACCTTTCCGGCGCCGTCGAGATCTACCGCAACCAGGGCGAGAATTTCCAGGTGTCGACCGCGCCGGGTCCGGACGGTATCGTGCGGCGCATCGAGGTCGAGGCCAATGATGCCCGTTCCACCGGCGACTGGGCTGTTTTCGCGCTCGCCAACACCACCGACCAGCAACTCGACCGGCTGATCGTCGCACCGCATTTCCGCCTGGTGAATTCCGGCATCTTCTGGCCGGATCTCGGCTCGACCCGCATCGCCGCCATCACTCCCAGCGAAGGCTTCGCGCTCGATCGCCAGACCAGCCCCGACGCCGACGTTTTCCGGGTGACGCTGAACCCCGGCACGGTGATTACCTTCATCGCCGAACTGGCCTCGCCGAAGCTGCCGCAGGTCTACCTCTGGGATCCGGAATCCTACAAGGACTCGGTCAATTCCTACACGCTGTTTCGCGGCATCGTCATCGGCATTGCAGGCCTGCTGGCGCTGTTCCTGACCATCCTTTTCGTGGTCAAGGGAACCTCGATGTTCCCGGCAACCGCGGCACTTGCCTGGGCGGTGCTGGCCTATATCTGCGTCGATTTCGGCTTCCTCAACAAGATCATCGAGATATCGCCCGGCAACGAGCAGATGTGGCGAGCGGGAACGGAGGTGGCGCTGGCGGGAACCTTCGTGGTGTTCCTGTTCGCCTATCTCAACCTCAACCGATGGCACGGCCATTTCAGTTATGGCGCGCTGGTCTGGATCCTCGGACTGGTGCTGATCGCCGGCGTCGCCATCGTCGATCCGGCGGTCGCCGCCGGCATTGCCAGGCTGTCCTTCGCCGCCACCGCACTGACCGGGCTTGGCCTGATCATCTTCCTCGGCATACGCGGCTACGACCGTGCCATCATGCTGGTGCCCAGTTGGGTCATGGTGCTGTTGTGGCTATGCGGATCGTGGATGGCGATCACCGGCATGCTCGACAACGACATTGCCCAGCCGGCCCTGGGCGGCGGGCTGATCCTGATCATCCTTCTGATCGGCTTCACCGTCATGCAGCATGCTTTTGCCGGCGGCGCGCTGCATCAGGGCCTGTTCTCCGACCTCGAGCGGCAGGCGCTGGCGGTCGCCGGTTCGGGCGACACGGTATGGGATTGGGACGTGCTGCGCGACCGCGTCGTCACCAAGCCCGATGTCAGCATCCAGCTCGGACTGGCGCCGAACAGCCTTGGCGGCGCGGCCCGCAACTGGCTCCCGGTGCTGCATGCCGACGACCGCGACACGTTCCGCACCACGCTCGACGTCGTGCTCGAACACCGGCGCGGCCGGGTATCGCAGAATTTTCGCCTGCGCGGCGCCGACGGCCACTATCACTGGTTTTCGCTGCGCGCGCGCCCGGTCATCGGATCCGACGGCGAGGTTATCCGCTGCGTCGGTACCATGGTCGACGTGACCGAGCAGAAAAAGTCCGAGGAAAGGCTGCTGCACGACGCCGTTCACGACAATCTGACCGGTCTGCCGAACCGCGAACTTTTGATGAATCGGCTGGAAGCGATCATCTCGATCGCGCGCACCGAAGAAAAGGTGCGGCCAACCGTCTTCGTCATCGACATCGACCGTTTCAAGCAGGTCAATGACGGCCTCGGCATCTCGGCCGGCGACACCATCCTCTTGACCATCGCGCGTCGCCTGCACCGGCTGCTCAAGCCGAAGGATTCGCTGTCGCGCTTTGCCGGCGATCAGTTCGCGCTGATGCTATTGTCCGAACAGGACCCGGCCCGCATCGCCGCCGTGGCGGATGCCATCAAGCATGCCATCAACAACCCGATCACCTTTGCCAAGCGCGAGATCGTGCTGACCGCGTCGATCGGACTGATCACCTGGAATTCGCCGCAGATGTCGGCCGAGGACATGGTCAAGGATGCCGAGCTTGCCATGCACCAGGCCAAGCGCTTCGGCGGCGACAGGATCGAGCCGTTCCGTCCGGCCTTCCGCACTGTCGGCACCGACAGGCTGCAGTTCGAATCCGACCTGCGCCGCGCCATCGAGCGGCGGGAATTCACGCTTGCCTACCAGCCGATCGTGCGGCTTGAGGACGGCAGTGTCGCCGGCTTCGAGGCGCTGCTGCGCTGGGACCACCCGCGCCGCGGCATGATCCCGCCGGCGGATTTCATCCCGGTCGCCGAAAGCTGCGGGCTTATCGTGCAGCTCGGCCTGTTTGCCATGCAGCAGGCGGCGGAAGATCTCGCCAGCTGGCAAAAACAGATCGGTGACGCGCCGCTGTCGGTCTCGGTCAATTTGTCCAGCCGCCAGCTGATCCGCCGTGACCTGGTCAGCGACGTCCGCTCGGTCATCGCGCGGGCCAATCTGAAGCCGCGCTGCTTCCGGCTGGAGCTCACCGAATCGCTTGTCATGGACAATCCCGAGCAGACCGCCCATGTGCTGACCAAGCTGAAGCAACTCGGCATCGGCCTGTCGCTGGACGATTTCGGCACCGGTTATTCCTCATTGGCCTATCTGACGCGTTTTCCCTTCGACACCATCAAGATCGACAAGAGCTTCGTTGACGACAACACGCCCAAGCGCGCGGTGCTGCTGAAATCGATGGTCAACATGGCGCATGAACTCGGCCTGTCCGTCGTCGCCGAGGGCATTTCGGACGAGAGCGACGCGCTGGAACTGCGCCAGATGGGCTGCGAATATGTCCAGAGCTTCATGTTCGGCGCACCAATGCCGGGCGACCAGGTGCTGAAGACGCTAAAGGAGCAGTATCCGCTGACGCAAGCGTGATGGGATTCAGGCGCGCGTCGCCCAGGCGCGGACCTCTGCGATTGGCCGAGACGCCTATCGCTTCGTCATCCTAGGGCGAAGCAAGGAGCGCAGCGACGCGGCGCAGACCCTAGGAGCCATGCCGTGAGGTTAAAGCGTTGAAAACGGTTCAGATTTCTTCGCCGCTGCATCCTTCGACATAGGTCACGGAATGGATCCCAGGGTCTCCGCGACGGAGCTTCGCTCCTGCTTCGCCCTAGGATGACGAAGGTGTAGGCGGCTTCGGCTAGCCGCGAATGTTGCGCATGACTGTTCGCGATTACGCGTGTCCGGCCGCCAAGCTGAGATGCGCAAGGTCGATACCGATCGAGGCGAGGATCCGGTCGTATTTGCGCTCGATGTCGGTGTCGAACAGAAGCTCGGCATTGGCCGGACAGGTCAGCCAGCCATTTTCGGCGATCTCGGTCTCCAATTGGCCGGCGCCCCAGCCGGAATAGCCGAGCGCCATCAGCGCGTGACGGGGCCCGCGGCCGGACGATATGGCGCGCAAGATGTCGACGGTCGCAGTCAGGCAGATGTCGTCGGAAACGGTCAGCGACGATTCCACCCGATAGTCTCCCGAATGCAGGACGAAGCCCCGGCTGCGATCCACGGGCCCGCCATTGCGCACGACGAAATCGCGGGCCTGCGCCGGCAAGCGGATCGCCTCCTGCTCGTTCATGATGCCCAGTTGCACGAGCAAGTCCGGAAAGAGCATCTGCTGCGTCTGGTTGATGATCAGGCCCATGGCGCCTTCATCCGAATGTGCGCAGACATAGATGACCGAGCGCGTGAAACGGTCGTCCTTCATGCCGGGCATGGCAATCAGGAACTGATCGTCGAGAAAGCCGCGACTGGCGACCGTCTTCTTGTGGCGCAACAAGTCCATAAAGGGAGCGTAACGCGTTTCCAAAGCGCCGAAAAGATGCGCCGTGCTGGATTCGACCAAAGCCTGTTGCGGCGGCTCGAACATTCTTCTCCCTCGAAGTCACGCAAATATGATACCGGCAAGGCCATGAAATCATTGCGCGGCCACGAACGGACGATCAAATCACCGCCATGCGAAGCTTGAAAATCCTGCTGCTCGGCGCCGCCATCGGATCGGCAACCGCTCTTCCCGCCGCCGCCTCTTCGTCGGCGTGGTACAACAGTGAAGGCGGCAAGGTTCGGCTGGTAACATCAGGCAAAGCCGACGATGCCGGCCGTATCCAAGGCGTTCTCGATATTGCGCTCAAGCCTGGCTGGAAGACATATTGGCGCGATCCGGGCGACGCGGGCGTGCCGCCGCAACTCGACATTTCAGCCAGCACCAACATCGCCGACGCCGCTCTGTCGTTTCCGGCGCCGCAGCGCCATGACGACGGCTATGGCAAATGGGCAGGCTACAACTATCCGGTTTCTCTGCCGGTGACATTCACGCTGGCGACGCCGAACCAGCCGGCGGTGATCGATGCCGACATCTTTCTCGGCATCTGCGAAACGATCTGCATTCCGGTGCAGACGCGGCTGACCGTCGACCCCGCCTCCGATCCGGACAATGTCGAGGACGCGGCGCTGGTGAAGGCGAGTTTTACGGCGCTGCCGACGCCCGCGAGGTCCGATTTCGGCATCAATGTGCTGCCGGGCGACCACGAGACGCTGATTGTCGAGGCGAGCTTTCCCGGCGATCCGGCGGCGGCGGATTTCTTCGTTGCCGGCGAGCGGGACTACATGTTCGGCACCCCGGCCCGCAGCGAAAAGGACGGCAAGCTGATTTTCACCGTGCCGATCCTCGATCGCCCCTCGACGACGCCGACCGATGGCGGGCTTCACTATACGCTGACGAGTGCGGCGGGCGCGGTCGCAGGGATTCTGCCTTTCCCTTGATCCAGCCTGTCCCAACGATTGCAGGAAGCCGTTGAGTTCGCTACGCAAAGACACGTCCTTCCCATTTTCCCAAGCGAGGAATCCATGACCATTTCCGTTGGCGACAAGCTGCCTGACGTGACCTTCAAGACGATGACCGCCGATGGCGCCAAGCCGATCACCGGGGCCGAGATTTTCTCGGGCAAGAAGGTCGTGCTGTTTGGGGTTCCCGGCGCCTTCACACCTACCTGCAGCAACAACCATTTGCCGGGTTATCTCGAGAACCACGATGCCATCCTGGCGCGCGGCGTCGACACCATCGCCGTCGTTTCGGTCAATGACGTCCATGTCATGGGTGCCTGGGCGCACTTCACCGGCGGAGAGGGCAAGATCCTGTTCCTCGCCGACGGCAGTGGCGATTTCGCCAAGGCGGTGGGCCTCGATTACATCAGCAACGATATGGGCCTGCGCTCGAGGCGCTTCTCAATGATCATCGACGACGGCAAGGTCACCGCGCTCAATGTCGAGACCAAGCCTGGTGTCGACGAGTCCGGTGCGGCTCATATTCTGGGGCAGCTCTGAACTTCAGCGACAACGTCGGGCTGGACCGCAACGGTTGCCGCCGCCCGACGATCGCCCTTGTATTCCAGGGATTGCCTTTGGGGGGACCTCGATGTTTGACATGTTCTGGCGTGCTATCGCGATCGGCATCGGCGCTACGGTGGCGATGGATCTCTGGGCCATCTTCCTGCACAAGGCGTTCGGGCAGCCACGGCCGAACTGGGGGCCGGTCGGTCGCTGGGTCTGGCATCTCCGCGACAAGGTCTTTCACGATGATATCGGCGGTGCAGCGCCCTACGCGCATGAAAAGGCGCTGGGCTGGGCCTTTCACTATTTTGTCGGCATCGTCTACGGCATCATCCTGGTGGTGTTGGCCGGAGCGGGCTGGCTTGCCGCGCCGACATTCCTGCCGGCCTTCATCCTCGGCATCGTCACCGTCGGCGCCGGCTGGTTCCTACTGGCACCCGGCATGGGCGCCGGTTGGGCCGCCTCGAAGCGGCCCAACCCGATGCTGATCCGTGCGCTGAACCTGGTGTCGCATACGGTGTTCGCGCTCGGGCTTTGGGGCACAGCGCTGCTGATCCGATAAACAGCTCGCTAGAATAAACGGTTCAGATCCCGCCGGTCGTCCACCACACGGACGATTTCAACCCACTCAACAGGGCCATCATCCGTGTCCGGAATCGTTTCGTAGAGCAGTACAAACGGCGCCTCCACCAGCATCCGTACGGAAGACCTGATCGGGTGCCTAACACCCATGCGCGGATGGTCTGCCAGCTGCAAGGCCCGCGCTTCTAGTTGATCATAATAGCGATCGGCCGCTCGTATGTTTTCGCTGCCTATCATCACGTAGACGTCGATGAGGTCCGCCTTGGCCGCGGGTGACCAGACCAGCCTAACGGTCATTCCGCGAGGCTTCCGCCAGCCTTTGCCGAGCTTCCTTTCGCAACGCGTCGAAATCCACAGGCTCCGGCCTCCCACTTGCCTTGCCTTCATCCCACAGGTGCCTTAGCCGGCGGATATCGTCGTGCCGAAGTTCACGCTTGGCCAGCCAATCCCGCACCGCTTCACGCACAATCTCGCTTGCGGTGGCATACTCGCCCGCCTCGACAGCCTCACGCATCACAGCTGCTTGTTGCGGGGTCACAGCCACGCTCATTTTTTCTACGTTTGCCACGCCCGTTTCCTTATCGCATTTTGCTCTATGGTAGGAAATATTACTCCCTCCGTATTCTGGAGCAACTGCGACGCCACCAAAGGCCTTACGTCCGCTGGACGCTGGTCAAGGCAGCCTGTCGTCGGCCGTCAACCGTTGATAACGCGATGCGCGCCTAGCCGCGCCGCTCCGGAAATTCAATAGCTCTGGGTCGAGCGCCGCACTTTCGCGATTGCCGGTTGTTTGGCCGGCGCGGCAGGCTTTGGCGCTGCTGCAGGCCTCAACGGGCCTTTCTTGAACGGCGCCATGCCTTCGCGCGCGAGTTCGTCGGCGCGCTCGTTCTCGACATGGCCGTCATGGCCCTTGACCCAGTTCCAGGTGACCTTGTGGCGCTTGTTGGCCTCGTCGAGCGCCTGCCAGAGTTCACCGTTCTTCACAGGCTTCTTGTCGGCGGTTTTCCAGCCGTTCTTCTTCCAGCCGTGGATCCACTTGGAAATACCGTCCATGACATATTTGCTGTCGGTGTGAAGGTCGACAACGCAAGGTTCCTTCAGTGCATTCAGCGCCGAGATTGCGGCGAGAAGTTCCATGCGGTTGTTGGTCGTCTCGGCCTCACCGCCGGAAAGCTCCTTGGTGGTGCCGTTGAAGCGCAGGATCGCGCCCCAGCCGCCGGGGCCGGGATTGCCCGAACAGGCGCCGTCGGTGAAGATCTCAACCTGTTTGCTCATGATACCCATATCAGGCCAATCCATATTCCGAAGACGATTTAATCGCCCGGTGGAACCGCATCCTTCTGATGTATTCGGTCGGATCGCGTTTCATCACCAGCCCGCCATCGGGAACGGTCAACCAGTCGTACAGCCGGGTCAGCATGAAGCGCAACGCCGAACCGCGCGCCAGCATCGGCAGCGCAGCCTTTTCCTGGTCGCTCAGAAGCCGGAGGCTCTGGTAGCCGGCGAGCAGCGCCTTGCCCTTGGTGAGATTGAAGGAAAAATCCTTCTCGAAGCACCAGGCGTTGAGACAGGTGGCGACATCGTAGGCGTAGAGGTCGTCGCAGGCGAAATAGAAATCGATCAGGCCGGACAGTTTTTCGCCGAGGAAGAAAACGTTGTCGGGGAATAGATCGGCATGGATGATGCCTTGCGGCAGGTCTTTGGGCCAGTTGCGCTCGAAATCGGCGAAGTCGGCATCGACCTCGGCGGCCAGACCCGGCTCGACCTCGTCTGCGCGATCGCGCGCTGCATCCCAGAGCTTGCGCCAGCCGTCGATGGCCAGGGCATTCGGACGCGTCATCGAAAAATCGGCGCCGGCCAGATGCAACTGCGCCAACGCCTTGCCGACCTCGGCACAATGCGTTGCTGTGGGCCGCCGCAACGAAAGCCCTTCCAGGAAGGTGATGATGACCGCCGGCCGGCCGGCGAGCGTGCCGATGACGCTGCCGTCATGCGCGGTCACCGGCAGCGGGCAGGACACGCCCTTGTTGGCGAGATGGCCCATCAGACCGAGGAAAAACGGCAGATCCGCCTTCTCGACCCGCTTTTCATAGAGCGTCAGGATGTAGGAACCGCTGGAGGTGTGCAGCAGAAAGTTCGAGTTCTCGGTACCTTCGGCGATGCCCTTGTAGGACAGGAGATCGCCGACCGGATAGTTTTTCAGGAATGCGCCGAGTTCGCCTTCCGCAACGTCGGTGTAGACCGCCATGTGGCTTACGCGGCTCCATTGACGAAGGCCATGTCGGCCCGCGTCAGTTCGACATCGCGCAATACCCGCATGACCGGAAAATCCTCCGTTTCCGTGGCCGTGATGGCCAGATCGATCGTGACATCGAAGCGCTGCCGGAACGCGTCGATGATCTCGTCGACAATGATTTCGGGCGCCGACGCGCCGGCCGACAGGCCGAGCGTCGAGATGTTGCCGATGTCATTCCACGGAATCTCGGCGGCGCGCTGCACGAGAAGCGACATGGTGGCGCCTGCACGCTCCGCGACTTCGACAAGTCGTCGCGAATTGGAGGAATTCGGCGCGCCGACGATCAGATAGAGATCGGCGCCCGGCGCGGTGTCCTTGACGGCTTCCTGGCGGTTGGTGGTGGCATAGCAGATCGATTCCGCCGCCGGTGCCTGCAGCGCCGGAAAGCGATCCTGCAAGGCGCGGATGATGCCGGCGGTGTCCTCGACCGACAATGTGGTCTGGGTAACGAAGCCGAGCGCCTGCGGATCGGCGGGCGAGAGCTTTGCGGCATCGGCTTCGGTTTCGATCAGCGTCACCGCTCCGTCCGGCAGCTGGCCCATGGTGCCGATCACCTCGGGATGGCCGGCGTGACCAATCAACAGCACATGACGGCCGAGCCGCTGATGGCGCATCGCTTGCTTGTGGACCTTCGACACCAGCGGGCAGGTGGCATCGAGATAGAAGAGATTGCGCGCCTTCGCATCCGCCGGCACCGATTTCGGCACGCCATGCGCCGAGAACACGACGGGCGACTGCCGATGTTCGGCCGGTATCTCGGAGAGTTCCTCGATGAAGACGGCGCCAAGGCTTTGCAGCCCCTCGACGACGTAGCGGTTGTGCACGATCTCATGGCGGACATAGACCGGCGCGCCATATTTCTTCAGCGCCAGCACGACGATCTGGATGGCACGGTCGACACCGGCGCAGAAACCGCGCGGCTGGCAGAGCCGGATCGTCAGAGGTGGTTTGGTGGTTGTCTGAAGCATTAAATCCGGGCCGGTTGATCAAAGCCGAAATGAGGTGCGCACCCCTGCCCTGTCAAGGGCATCAGCCGCGTTCATTCGTCTTTCGCGGGACGGCGAAGCCGCAGGATGAGCACGGCTGCGAGCGCCGCGGCAAGCCCGTACCAAGTCATCGCATATTGCAGATGGCTGTTCGGGAGGTCGATGATGGTGACGCCGCCAACCGGCAAGCCGCCTGGGTTTGGCGTCTTGTCTGCGTCGATGAAGATCGGCACCAGCGCGGCGCCCGCCGGCAGACCGGCGCTCGCAGCCATCACGTCGCGGTCCTTCCAGTAGAAGATGTTCTTCGCCACGTCGTTGTCGGGCAGCATCATCGACGGCTTCGCCGGCAGCGGGTTGCGGGCCAGCCCGGTCACGGTCACTCTGCCAGTCACCTGTCCCTTGGCGCGCTTGGCGGCGTCCTTCAGATCGTAAGGCACGAAGCCGCGATTGATCAGGACGAAGCGGCCGTCGTCGAGCGCCAGCGGCGTGTAGACATTGAAGCCGGCGTCACCTTCCCAGGTTGCGTAGAAATGGCGTTCGCCTTGATGCAGGAACGTGCCGGTGACGGTAACCGGCGTATAATCGACATCCCCGGTGGCGGCGAACTCTTTCTCGACCGCAACCAACGGCAAGGGCGCCGAATGGGTACGCTGGTCGATGGTCTGCAGAAGGCCTTCCTTCCAATACAGGCGCTGCACTTGCCAGGTGCCGAGCACCAGCAGGATCAGGAACAGCATAAGGCCAAGGCCGAGCAGCAATGCCGATCGCGGCCGCGAACGACCGTCAGTTTTAACGGAAGCCTCGTTCATTCGCCGCGATCCAGCCGGCCCTCGGCCGCTTTGTTGCGGTATTGCAGCGTCAGCAGCACGCCCTTGATCAGCCGCAGCGCCGTCAAGCACAGCACAACAGCCAGCGGAATCCAGACCAGCAGATGCAGCCAGAGCGGCGGGCTGAGCGTGACTTCTACCCAGAGCGCCAGGCCGACGATGATAAAGCCGATGATCAGGATCACGAACACCGCCGGCCCGTCGCCGGCATCAGCGTAGGAATAATCGAGGCCGCAATTGACGCATCGCTTGCCGACGGTGAGGAAGCCGGAGAACAACCGCCCCTCGCCACAACGCGGGCAGCGGCCATGCAGGCCGGCCGAGATCGGATCGATCGGCGGCCAGATCGCCCTATCTTCACTCTTGGAAGAGTCGCCGCTCATTGCCTACCGCTCGATCTCGATCGGTGTGCCATCGGCCACCATCGCCCAGATTTCGTCCATATCGGAGTCCGTAACCGCAATGCAGCCGTCGGTCCAGTCGACCAATTGAAGCAGCCAGCCCCACCAGCCATAACCGTTTGGCTGGCCGTGGATCATGATCATGCCGCCCGCGTCGACATTGCGCGCCTTGGCGGCGGCCTCATCGTCGGCATTGGGGTAGGAAATATGGATCGACCTGTGCGCGATGCTGTTCGGGTTCCGCCAGTCGAGGACATAGTTCCCCTCGGGCGTGCGTTGATCGCCCTCCTGGTGCTTGTGCCCGACAGGATCGCCACCGAGTGCGATGCCGTAGCTGCGCAGGATCTTGGCGTCGCCGATCAGTTCCAGCCGTCGTTCGGCTTTGTGGACACGCACCAGATCCACCTTCTCGCCGGCAAAGGCCGGGAGTGCCGCGATCATCAATGCGCAAATGGCCCGGAAAATTGTCAGCCGCATCGGCTATCGATCAGCGATCATTGCGCCAAAAAGAAGAAGGCGGCCACGTTGCCGCGGCCGCCTTCTCGAAATGGAAATTCCTCAGGCCAGGATCAGTGGCCCTCGATCACCGCGCCGACCGATCCCCAGACGTAGATCGAGGCGAACAGGAAAAGCCAGACCACGTCGACGAAGTGCCAGTACCAGGCGGCCGCCTCGAAGCCGAAATGCTGCTTGGGGGTGAAATCACCCTTCATCGCCCGGATCAGGCAGACCAACAGGAAGATGGTGCCGATGATGACGTGAAAACCGTGGAAGCCGGTCGCCATGAAAAAGGTGGCGCCATAGATGGAATCCTTGAAGGCGAACGGAGCATGCATGTACTCGTAGGCCTGCACCATGGTGAACAGCATGCCGAGGCCAACAGTCAGCACCAGGCCGTTGATCAGGCCTTTGCGATCGCCATGGATGAGCGAATGGTGCGCCCAGGTCACCGTGGTGCCGGACAGCAGCAGGATGACGGTGTTGTAGAGCGGCAAATGGAAAGGATCGAGAACTTCCATGCCCTTCGGCGGCCAGACACCGCCGGTAAACGCGGTGCGGGCATATTGCTGGGCTTCGCTCGGAAACAGGCTGGCATCGAAATAGGCCCAGAACCAGGCAACGAAGAACATCACCTCAGAGGCGATGAACATGATCATGCCGTAGCGCAGATGCAGCGACACGACACGCGTGTGATGGCCCTCATGCGCTTCCTTGATGGTGTCCGACCACCAGGCGAACATGGTGTAGAGGATGATCACGAGGCCGATGAAGAACAGCCATGGATTGGCGATGTTGAAGCCGAAGATCGGGAACGAGCCGCCCTTCAGGTACTCCATCAGGCAGACGCCGCCAAAGGCGGTGACCAGTGCGCCTACCGATCCCAGGAAAGGCCACGGGCTCGGGTCGACGAGATGATAGTCATGTTGTGGTTTTGCGTGCGCGTCTGCCATATCAACCCCCGAGATTTGCTTCGGTATTCGAAATTGTCTTGCTGTTGCCCTCGGCCGGCTCCGAGGAGGCGACCGGCTTGGTCTTCTCGACCGGGAACATCGTGTAGGACAGAGTGATCGTCTTCACGTCCTTGAGCTCCGGCACATTGACGATGTCGGGGTCCACGTAGAACAGCACCGGCATGTCCAGCGTCTCCCCGGGCTTCAGCGTCGTGTCGGTGAAGCAGAAGCACTCGACCTTGTTGAAATAGGGACCTGCCAGTTCAGGCTGCACGTTGAAGGTAGCGCGGCCGGTCACGGGACGATCGAACTTGTTGGTCGCCTGATAGTGCGCCTGCACGGTCTCGCCGATCTTCATCGTCATCGAGCGCTGGACCGGCTGGAACTCCCACGGCACGCCAGCGATGTTGGCATCGAAGCGGACAGTGATCTCGCGGTCGAGCACGCGGCCGGCATACTGCTTCTCGGCACGTTGCGTCGTGCCGCCATAGCCGGTGGCCTGGCAAAACATTTTGTAAAGCGGCACCGCGGCATAGGCCATGCCGATCATGCCGGTGAAAAAGGCGAGGCAGACAGCCGCGACGATGACGTTGCCGTTCTTGCCAGCCGCTTTTTTTGAGGTCTCGACGCTCATCACATCGTGCCCAGATTGTGGCCGAACTTCACGATCGTCGCGATGTAGAAAATGACCACCAGCAGCGCCAGCGCCACACCGATGGCGATGGAACGGCTGCGCTGCGCCTTCTTCTGACGCTCGGTCAACGTGACGGTCTCGAGCTTTTCCTCGATCATGGTCATGCTCCACCCATGGCAAGCGCGCGTTCGACAACGCTGTCGGCCAGATAGGCAGCGAAGATGGCGAAGAGATAAAGCAGCGAATAGGCGAACAGGGCCTTGGCCGGTTTCATGACGCGGTCATCGTCGGCCATGCCAAGCACTTTCCACGCGTACCAGACAAAACCGACTCCCAGAAGCAGGGCGGCCACGCCATAGAACGGCGTGGTGTAGCCAAGCAGCCACGGCAGCACGCCGACCGGGGCCAGCACCAGCGCATAGGCGAAGATCTGGCGGCGGGTCGAAGCGTGGCCGGCGACGTTGGGCATCATCGGAATGCCGGCCTTGGCATAGTCCTCGGACTTGAACAGCGCCAGCGCCCAGAAATGCGGCGGCGTCCACAGGAAGATGATCAGGAACAGGACAATGCTTTCGAGGCTGACTGTCCCGGTCACCGCGGCCCAGCCGATCACAGGCGGAATGGCACCGGCAGCGCCGCCGATGACGATGTTCTGCGGCGTCCAGCGCTTCAGCCACATCGTGTAGACGACGGCGTAGAAAAAGATGGTGAAGGCCAGCAGCGTCGCCGCCAGCCAGTTGACCAGCACGCCGAGCGTCATCACCGACAGCACCGACAGCACCAGCCCGAAGGTCAGCGCTTCGTGCGGCTGGATGCGACCGGCCGGGACCGGGCGGGTGGCGGTCCTGGTCATCACGGCATCGATGTCGGCATCGTACCACATGTTGAGCGCGCCGGAGGCACCAGCACCTATTGCAATAGCCAGGATGGCGATCACCGCCAGCAGAGGGTTGATGGTCACGGGTGCGGCGACAAGGCCGACAAAGGCGGTGAACACCACCAGCGACATGACGCGCGGCTTCAGCAGCGCGAAGAAATCGCCCGCCGTCGCTTCCGACATGCGAAAGCCCGCTTCGTCAATCAATGGGTCGTCGACAAGGGCCATGCGTACTTAAGTCCATCATCCGTTGGCCAAAACCGCCGGCGGACCGGCGGTTTCGTATTCGAGCGGGCAGCCGCCTTACTTGATTTTCGGCAGCTGTTCCCACTGGTGGAAGGGCGGCGGCGAAGGCAGCTGCCATTCGAGCGTCGTTGCGCCCTCGCCCCATGGGTTGGCGCCGGCGATCCGCTTCTTCTGGAAGGCCTCGAACACGCCATAGAGGAAGATCAGGACGCCGATGGCCGAGATATACGAGCCGATGGACGACACATAATTCCAGCCGGCAAACGCATCGGGGTAGTCGATGGTGCGGCGCGGCATGCCGGCGAGACCGAGGAAGTGCTGCGGGAAGAAGATCAGGTTCACGCCGACGAAGGTGACCCAGAAGTGGGTGTTGGCGATGACGGGCGAATACATGTAGCCGGTCATCTTCGGGAACCAGTAGTACCAGCCGGCGAAGATGGCGAACACCGCGCCCAGCGACAGCACGTAGTGGAAGTGGGCAATGACGAAATAGGTGTCATGCAGCGAGCGGTCGAGGCCGGCATTGGCCAGTTGGACGCCGGTGACGCCGCCGATGGTGAACAGGAAGATGAAGCCCAGCGCCCACAGCATCGGCGTCTTGAACGAAATCGACCCGCCCCACATCGTCGCGATCCAGGAGAAGATCTTCACGCCTGTCGGCACCGCGATGACCATGGTGGCGAAGACGAAATAGCGCTGCGTGTCGAGCGACAGGCCGGTCGTGTACATGTGGTGCGCCCACACGATGAAGCCGACGGCGCCGATCGCCACCATGGCATAGGCCATGCCGAGATAGCCGAACACCGGCTTCCTCGAGAAGGTCGAGATGACGTGACTGATGATGCCGAAGCCCGGCAGGATCAGGATGTACACTTCAGGGTGACCGAAGAACCAGAACAGGTGCTGGAAGAGGATCGGGTCGCCGCCGCCGTCGGGCGCAAAGAAGGTGGTGCCGAAATTGCGATCGGTGAGCAACATGGTGATGCCGCCGGCCAGAACCGGCAACGACAGCAGGAGCAGGAAGGCGGTGATCAGCACCGACCAGGCAAACAGCGGCATCTTGTGCAGCGTCATGCCAGGCGCGCGCATGTTGAAGATGGTGGTGATGAAGTTGATGGCGCCGAGGATCGACGACGCACCGGCAATGTGGATCGACAGGATCGCCAGATCCATGGCCGGCCCGGGCTGGCCCGAGGTCGAAAGCGGCGGATAGAGCGTCCAGCCGCCACCGACGCCAAAGGCGCCGGGCGCGCTCGGCACGAACATCGAGGTGAGAAGCAGGATGAAGGCCGGCGGCAACAGCCAGAAGGAGATGTTGTTCATGCGCGGGAACGCCATGTCGGGCGCGCCGATCATGATCGGAACCATCCAGTTGGCGAAACCGCCGATCAGCGCCGGCATGACCATGAAGAAGATCATGATCAGGGCGTGCGCGGTGGCGAAGGCATTGTACATGCTCTTGCCGCCGTCGATCGCGGCGTCACCGTTCATGCCATAGACCATCTGCGCCAGGCCGCTGAAGATCTGGATGCCAGGCTCCTGCAGTTCCATGCGGATGGCGACCGACAAGGCACCGCCGATGATGCCGGCCATGATCGCGAAGATCAGGTAGAGCGTGCCGATGTCCTTGTGATTGGTCGAATAAACCCAGCGGACCCAGCCGTGATAAGGCTTGTGGTCATGCCCGTCGTGAGCTGCAGCGTCTGCCATGTTCCGCTCCGTTCCCTAAATCTTGCTAACCCGCGGCATCAGTTGCCGGCGGCCGCTACCTTGTTCTGGCCGTCGACCTCGGCCATCAGCGTCTTGTTGGCGCCGGGCAGATCGGTCTTGGCTGCCGCCAGCCAGGTCTTGAACTGCGCATCGGAGACGACGCGGATGGCGATCGGCATGAAGGCATGATCCTTGCCGCAGAGCTGCGAGCACTGGCCGTAAAAAATACCTTCCTTCTCCGCCTTGAACCAGGTCTCGTTGGTGCGGCCCGGAATGGCATCGATCTTGATACCGAACGACGGCATGGCAAAGGAATGGATCACGTCGGTCGCAGTGACGAGCACGCGGGTCATGGTGTTGACCGGCACCACCAGTTCGTTGTCGACGGCTAGCAGGCGCGGATAGACCTTGCGGTCCTCCTTGCCGGCGCCGGCCCGATCACCGTCCTGGAGGATCGCGGAGTTGAAGGAGAGCGTGTTTTCGGTCTGGTACTCGTAGTCCCAGTTCCACTGGTTGCCGGTCGCCTTGACGGTCAGCTTTGCTTCTTCCGGCGGCGTATATTGCGCGGTCAGCAACTGGAACGAGGGAATTGCCAGGCAAAGCAGGATCACGACCGGACCGACAGTCCAGATCACCTCGATCAGCGTGTTGTGGCTGGTCTTGGACGGAACCGGGTTCGCGCTCGCACGGAATCTGACGATGCAATAGGCTAGAAGAAGCAGCACCAGGATGGTGATCGGGACGATGAACCACATTGTGTAGTTCCCGAACCACTCGATCTGCCGCATCATGTCGGTCGCCGGCGCCTGGAAGGTTGTCTCCCAGTTCTTGGGCTGGTCGGCATGAGCGGATGCGCCGGCGAAAAACGTGATAGCGGCACAAGCACTTAGAAACTTGGCACTTGCTGGAACCTTGGCGTTTGCCAGGAAATTTCTCATCGCCCTCATCGTCTCCCAGTTCCTCGCTGCGGTACCCACGAGAATAACGAACAATGCCGGGACGGGAATCCCGACAGTTTCAAGCTGGTTCAAACCATACTCTTTTTCCCTCCGCAAGAAAGGAGCGGACGAAACCGTGCGGCATTTTTGCGCGCAAGCCCGGATGTGCCTTTGGCGGCAGCCGCGGCAGCACCGAATCGCCTACAATGAGCCCGCAGCAGCATTTCCGCGGGCCGTAGGTGCCGAACGTCGCAATTCGGGCGAAATTGGCAGGGAAAAGCGCCCTATTGGCTTTTTCGAGGCAGACCTGGTGCGGTCTCGTCCTTTACTTGGCTTTGGCGCGGCTTAAAGTGCCGTGATTCGCAATGGAGCCGTCATGAATTACTGGCTTTCGAGAAACTCTCGGTTTTCGAGAAACTGGGCGAAGGTCATCTTTTTCGCCGCCCTGTCTGGCATCGGCTTGTCCGCGATCGTGTCCGGCACGGCGAACGCCGCGCAGCCGAGCGGCACCGTGCGCTCGACGCATGGCGCATGGTCGATCATCTGCGACACACCGGCCGGCGCCACCTCGGAACAATGCGTGATGATGCAGAACGTCGTCGCCGAGGACCGTCCCGAGATGGGACTGTCGGTCGTGGTGCTGCGCACCGCTGACAACAAGGCGGAGATCCTGCGCGTGCTGGCGCCGCTCGGCGTGCTTTTGCCCAACGGGCTCGGCCTCAATGTCGACGGCAAGGATATCGGCCGCGCCTATTTCGTGCGCTGCTTCCAGGACGGCTGCTATGCCGAGGTCATTCTCGAAAAGCCGCTTCTCGACACGCTGAAGACCGGCACGTCGGCCACCTTCATCGTCTTCCAGACCCCGGAAGAAGGTATCGGCATCCCGGTCGACCTCAAGGGTTTTGCCGACGGCTTCGCCGCGCTCCCCTGACAGCCCGGCGACATCACCGACTTCATCAACCAGAAGTGACATCGGCCGGCTGCTGGCAAACCGCTTTTGTCTTCACAATGCGGCAGAACGATTGTCTCGGCGCACCTTCGCGCCTACATCGTGGCAAAGACCCATTCCTCCTGTGAACGGACGCGCCATGAACAGCCTGATCGGCCAATTCGACATTTCAGACGATCGCATCAAGCAGATCGTCGCTGAGACCATCAACGGCGCCGATGACGGCGAGCTGTTCCTCGAATACAGCGAGAGCGAAGCGCTGATGTTCGACAACGGCCGGCTGAAGACCGCCAACTTCAACACCGACCAGGGTTTTGGCCTGCGTGCGGTTGCCGGCGAAGCCAGCGGCTATGCCCATTCCAGCGACCTCTCCGAAGCTTCGCTGCTGCGCGCGGCCGATGCCGTTTCAACCGTCAAGGGCGGTTATTCCGGCACGCTTGCCGCCGCACCCGCCCGCACCAACCGCCATCTCTATGGCGAAGAGAACCCGATCCCCTCGCCTTCCTTCGAGGCCAAGGCAAAGCTCTTGCAGGAAATCGATGCCTGGCTGCGCGCCGAGGATCCGCGCGTGCGGCAGGTTTCGGCATCGCTCGCCGCATCCTGGCAGCATGTCGAGATCGTGCGCGCTGATGGCCAAATGGTGCGCGACATCCGCCCGCTGGTCCGCATCAACGTCTCCGTCGTGGTCGGCGATGGCGACCGCCAGGAGAGCGGCTCCTACGGCATGGGCGGCCGCAAGGCGTTTGGCGAATTCCTGGTCGAGGACAGCTGGAAGCACGCCGCCAAGGAGGCGCTCAGGCAAGCCCTGGTCAATCTCGAGGCCATACCGGCCCCGGCCGGCACTTTCGACATCGTCTTGTCCAGCGGCTGGCCGGGCGTCATGCTGCACGAGGCCGTAGGCCATGGGCTGGAAGGCGATTTCAACCGCAAGAAGACCTCGGCCTTCGCCGGCCTGCTGGGCCAGCAGGTCGCCGCCAAGGGGGTCACGGTGGTCGACGACGGCACGATGCCCGAGCGGCGCGGCTCGCTGACCGTCGACGATGAAGGCACGCCTTCGGCCCGCAATGTGCTGATCGAAGACGGCAAGCTGGTCGGCTACATGCAGGATCGCCAGAACGCCCGGCTGATGGGCATGAAGGCAACCGGCAACGGCCGCCGCGAAGGCTATGCCCACCAGCCGATGCCGCGCATGACTAACACCTATATGACATCAGGCGACATGGAGCCGGACGAAATCATCGCCTCGGTCAAGACCGGCATCTATGCCGTCTCCTTCGGTGGAGGCCAGGTCGACATCACCTCGGGCAAATTCGTGTTCGGCTGCACCGAGGCCTACATGATCGAGAACGGCAAGGTGACGCAGCCGATCAAGGGCGCGATGCTGATAGGCAACGGCCCGGACGCCATGCACCGCGTCTCGATGATAGGCAACGACATGAAACTCGACACCGGCATCGGCATGTGCGGCAAGGCCGGACAGGGCGTGCCCGTCGGCGTCGGCCAGCCGCATCTGCGCATGAATCAGATGACGGTCGGCGGCACGCGGGTCTGATGCGATGGCCACTGGAGAAAAATCCGTTGCCTCCAGTTCAACCGACGATCAGCTCACACGGCCTGCTCCGGTCTTTCCCCCAACGCGACCCGAGGATGTGTTCGGGTCGCTGCCCAACAGAGGCAAGTCGAAAATATTGAGAGAAATGGAAACGGGCGTGCTCGCGGAAGCACGGCGTCGCCAAACCAGCGAATGATCTACCGCCTCTTCTTCGGCTTCTCCAGCAGCGCCACTGCCTCGACATGCGGCGACCACAGGAACTGGTCGATCGGGGTGACGCTTTTCAAGGTGTAGCCACCGTCGAGCAGGATGCGCAAATCCCGCGCGAGCGTCACCGGATTGCAGGACACCGCCGCAACGTAGGGAACATCCGAGCGGGCGATCTGCTTTGACTGGTCCTCGGCGCCGGCGCGTGGCGGATCGAACACCAGACCGTCGAACGCATTCAACTCCTTGAACGTCAGCGGCCGGCGGAACAGGTCGCGGCGTTCGCCCGTCACCCGCTTCAGACCAGTGGCGAAGCGTGATCCCCGGTCGAGCGCCGAAAGGGCTGCCGCATCACCCTCCACCGCATGGACTTCTGACTTCGCGGCCAGGCGCAGAGCAAAACTGCCGCAACCGGCGAAAAGATCCGCCACCTTCTTGGCACGCTTCAGATGCCCGCCGACGATATCGGCCATCGCCTGTTCGGCGGCCTCGGTTGCCTGCAGGAACGCGCCCGGGGGCAAGGCGACAGCGACGCTGCCGAACATGACGACCGGCTTCCTCGGCTCGATGATGATTTCGTCATCGATGGATAGCCTGGCAAAGTCCTGCGCCATGACGAAATTGGCCGCGATACGGCGCTGGTGCTCGCCGAGCTTGCCGGATTCGTGAACCGCGACATCGAGCCCCGAACCGGTCACGGTGACCGCCAGCCGGAACGATTTGGTGGTTGCGCAGACCAATTCGGCGAGCGCCTTCAACCGATCGAGCGAAGCGACGATCTCCGGCAGCGAGATCGGGCATTCCGATATGGCGATGATCTCTGGCGACAGATGGCGATGGAAGCCGAGCAGCATGCCTGTATCGGTGCGGCGGGCGGCAAGCACGACACGGCGGCGCGTCTGCGGCGCGCAGGCGACCAGGTCACCGATCTCGCAATCGATGCCTTTGCCCTTCAGGATGTGCGCCACCTTTTCGCGTTTCCACTGGCGATAGGCTTCGGCTTCGAAATGCTGGAGCGCGCAACCGCCGCATTCGGTGAAATGGCGGCAGGCGGGATCGATGCGCAGCGGCGATGATTCCAGCACCGCCATCAGCATGGCGCGATCCCTTGCGCGCGCGGCGGTAACCGTTTCACCGGGCAGTGTGAAAGGAATGAACAGATCCCCTGTCTCGGTCTCGGCGACACCGTCGCCCTGAGCGCCAAGTTTCCTGATGCTGAAGCGCGCGCTCATCGGTCCTTGATCCCACCGAGCAGGAATTCGCGATTGCCGTCGCCGCCCTCGATCGGCGACAAATGCAGCCCCAGCGAGCGCCAACCGGGAACGGAGTCCAGCCAATCCTGCAGCAGGCCGGCGACACGAGAGGCGTCGTAGGGATCTTTCAACAGACCACCCTTGCCGATCGCATCACGGCCCGCCTCGAATTGCGGCTTGACCAGAAACATGGCCTTGGCGCCAGCCTTCGCCAGACCAAGCGCCGGCGGCAGCGCCAGTTTCAGCGAGATGAAGCTGACGTCGGACACGATGAAATCCGGAATACGCCCGCTGAGATCGGCGAGGGCGAGGTCGCGGGCGTTCAGTCCTTCGATCACCGTCACACGCGGGTCGCCGCCGATATCAGGATGCATCTGGCCATGACCGACATCGACCGCGGTGACATGGGCCACGCCGCGCTCGAGCAACACCTGGGTGAAGCCGCCGGTCGAGGCGCCGATGTCGAGCGCTTCACAGCCGGCAGGGTCGAGGCCGAAATGATCGAGCCCACCGATCAGCTTGAGTGCCGCGCGCGACACATAGCCTTGCGCCGGATCATCGATGGTAACAAGGCATTGCGGCAAAACGCTCTGGCCGGGCTTGCGCGCAATGACGCCGTCGACGGTCACCGTGCCACGCTCGACCGCGTCGCGGGCACGTGAGCGGCTGGCAAACAGCCCGCGCTGGACGAGCAGGTCGTCGAGCCGCTGGCGTGCGCTGGCTGGCAAAGGCGAATTCATCGGCCTTCATGGCGAAAGCCGACGACGATGGCAAGAGCGCCAGATGGAAGCATTTCGTCTCCCGTTCCATCGTCACACCCAGCATCTTGCACCGTGACGATGGTGAGGCGTTCCGTCCCGCCGACCATCCTTATGAATATCCATGCGTTACGCCCGTTGAGACGGATGACCGCCGAAGCATGGGGTCTCGCCGCCTGCGGATAAATACCAAACACCTAGAAAGCCTCATGATTTCTTAACCAATTTTCATCGCATTTGCTTGAGGACTTCAATGTTATGACCGCGACGACCGGAAAACCCGGATGGAGAGGCGGCAACCTTGGAAATGGCCAGCGATATCGTCTACAAGGTTCTTGACCGGATTTCCGGCGCCGGCCTGCTGGCGACCGGACTTCTGTTGCTGACTGCTTTGGTCAGCGCCCTGGTCGCCTACTGGCGCACGGTCGAGAAAAAGAGCTGGAAAGAGTTCTTCGAGTTCGCAGTCCCGCATGAGGTCATCACGCATCCCTCGGCGAAAGCCGACCTTTTGTTCTGGGTGACGCGGAAGGCGCTGATGCCATTCCTCATGCTGCCCGCCGGCGTCGTCTTCGTCAGCGCCGTCGGCTATGCGACGAACTGGTTGCTCTCCACGCTGCTGGCAATCCAGCCGCCCCTGATCGAAGGACCGGCAGGGCCGGTGACGGTGACGATCTTCACCATCACCATGCTGCTTGCCTACGACATTTCGTACTATCTCTATCACGTCGCCCAGCACCGCTACCCGGTGCTCTGGGAACTGCACAAGGTCCACCATTCGGCCGAGGTGATGGTCGGCATCACAAAGGATCGCGTCCACCCGCTCGACGAATTGATGAACCGGGCCTGGGACGGCGTCATTCCCGGCATCTGCTTCGGGATCTGGTCGCTGGTGTCGCTGAACCTCGTCGAGCTGACGGTCTTCGGCGTCAACGTCTACATCATACGCAACATCCTGATGATGGATTTCGTCAGGCACACGCATTTCAAGATCTCGTTTGGACCATTGAACAATCTGATCCTGTGTCCGCACTGGCATCAATTGCACCACAGCACCGACCCGCGCCACTACGACAAGAACTTCGGGCTGCTCTTCTCGTTCTGGGATCGGCTCTTCGGAACGCTATGCGTTCCCAGACCCGACGAGGACTTCAAGTTCGGTTTGATCGAACGCAACGTGCGCGACTACCAGTCGCTCGCAGGCCTCTATGTTCTGCCGCTGAAGCGGATGTGGCGGCAGATCGCTAGACATTTCCGCACCGACAAGCCCGAGCCACAGCAATCGCCGCAAGGGGGCAAGCCATGAACGGACCCGCCGTGTTCCGGATGCCGCGAACGCACCGGATCGAAATTGCAACCTCGCCAGCGCGACTGGCAGAAGTCGCACCCGCCTGGGCAGCGCTCTGGCAACGCGCCGGCGGCCTCGTTTTCCAGCATCCCGACTGGATCTCGGCCTGGTGGCACACCACACCGCATCAGGACCGTCGCGGTCTCAGGATCGGCCTGGTCTGGAGCGGCGAGCGCCTCGAGGCCGTCATTGCGCTCGCGACCTTCTGGCGCTCGGGCATCCGTATGCTGGAATGGGCGGCGAAAGATCACTGCGACTATGGCGATGTCCTGCTTGCTCCCGATGCCGAGCCACAGATCCTGCCGCAACTCTGGCAACATATCCTCGACGATGGCGGCTTCGATCTTGCCTACCTCAATCGTCTGTTGCCCGATGCCCGATTTCGGACCCTGCTCGGTCCCGCCGCCCCAGGCCAAGACAATATCTTGCAGCCAAGCCACCGCAGCGAGGTCAGCTATCGAGTTTCCGGCGCCGGGCAACGCGGCGCACAATGGTTTGAAAGCCAGTCGAAGAAAACCCGGCAAAACTATCGCCGTGGCTACAAATTCATGGAGGAAGGCGGCGCGCTGCGTTTCCGCCTGATGGATGCGCACGAAGCCCGCGAGCCGGTGCTGGAGCGCGTCGCGGCGCTGAAGCGGGTATGGCTTGCAAAACACGGCCGCGTTTCGGACCTCTTCGACGAAGGTTCCCCCGCGCTGGCGGCACTCATATCCGTTCTGGCCAAGCTTGGATTGCTGCGCATCTTCGTGCTCGAACGCGAAGACGAGATCATCGCCATCTCGATCAATTTCGAGCAGCATGGAACGATGATGGCTTTCGTCACCACCTATGATCCGGCCTTCGAACGGGCCTCGCCGGGCATGGTCTTGATGATGGATTACATCCAGTGGTCGTTTGACCGGGGCTTGACCACGATCGATTTTCTCTGCGGGGGCGAGGATTTCAAGCGCCGCTTTGCGACGCATTCGGTGACGTTGTCGTCAGTGGTGGGTGGACGAAACCTGCGCGGACGCCTAGCCGCCCTGGCAGACCGCGCCCGCCACACGGCGCAATCCTGGCGCCCCGACAAATCGGCGCAGCAAGCGGAGCTGGTTGCGGCAGAGTAGCATTGCCGACGCCTTCTTAGATCACCCGCACAGCGGCAAGCACGATGAAACGATCGGGCGATCCCGATCAAGGCTTGCTGCTCTCCAGCTCAGAATACGCTTCGCGGAACCGGACGCTCGACGGCTGGAGACAACCCATCCTCACGCCCTCCTGAAGCTTGCTCGCGTGCAGGCTCGATGGCAACCGCAGGCGCGGGAACAGGGGCCGGCAGAACCACCAATTGCGGTACCTGCTTGAATGAAAAGCCGCCGCGGATGTCGCCCATCTTGCCGGCGATGATGCCCATCGCCGCCTTTTCGAGGCTGCGATCATAGCGCGTTTCGGCTGTGGCCGGCGCGACGATGACGGCGCAAAGCGCTGCACCGCACAGAAGCGGTTTCATTGTTGTTGTCTCCCTGCCTGATCACGATCTAGCAGGGCGCCATTGAAAAACGGCCAACAGACACGGTAAGCAAAGCGCCAAACGTCAGTGTAAACAACGCGTTAAGATCGTTGGCCGGCAAACCGATTCAAGTCATTGAGACTTTGATTCAGGCGCGCTGGGATTCAGGCGCGCTGGGCGTGGACTGTGTGCCCGAGCGCGACGAACACGGTGCGCACGATGCCGGCAGCATCGAGCCCGGCATCGGCATACATCTTTTCCGGCTTGGCGTGGTCGGTGAACGCGTCGGGCAGTATCAGCGGGCGCACCTTCAGGCCGCTTTCCAGTAGGCCTTCATGGGCAAGGAACTGCAGCACGTGGCTGGCGAAGCCGCCGACGGCGCCCTCCTCCACCGTCACCAGCACCTCATGCGAGCGGGCCAGCCGCCGGATCAGATCCTGGTCGAGCGGCTTGGCGAAACGGGCGTCGGCGACCGTGGTGGACAGCCCGGCAGCACCTAGCTCCTCGGCGGCGATCAGGCAATCCTGCAGCCGCGTGCCGAAGGACAGCAATGCAACCTTGGTGCCCTCCTTGACGACGCGGCCCTTGCCGATTTCGAGAACCGAGCCGCGCTCCGGCATGTCGACGCCGACGCCGTTGCCGCGCGGATAGCGGAAGGCGATCGGGCCGTCATCATAGCTTGCCGCGGTGCGCACCATGTGGCGCAGCTCCGCCTCGTCGGCGGCGGCCATGACGACGAAACCCGGCAGTGTCGCCAGGAAGGTGGTGTCGAAGGCGCCGCAATGGGTGGCGCCATCGGCGCCGACGAAGCCGGCCCGGTCAATGGGAAAGCGCACCGGCAATTTCTGGATGGCGACGTCGTGGACGACCTGGTCGTAGGCGCGCTGCAGGAAGGTGGAATAGATGGCCGCGAACGGCTTGTAGCCTTCGGTGGCAAGGCCCGCCGCGAAGGTCACCGCATGCTGTTCGGCGATGCCGACATCGAAGGTGCGCGACGGGAACGCTTCACCGAACAAATCGAGGCCGGTACCGCTCGGCATGGCTGCGGTGACGGCGACGATACGGTCGTCCTCGCGGCCCTCCTGGACCAGGCTTTCGGCGAACACCTTGGTGTAGGCCGGTGCGTTGGCTGGCGCCTTGGCCTGCGCGCCGGTGATGACGTCGAACTTGTTGACGCCGTGATATTTGTCGGCAGCGGCTTCGGCCGGCGCATAGCCCTTGCCCTTCTGGGTGACGACATGGATGAGCACCGGGCCTTCGCCATTGTCGCGGACGTTTTTCAGGACCGGGATCAGATGCTCCAGATTGTGGCCGTCTATCGGGCCGATGTGATAGAAGCCGAGTTCCTCGAACAGCGTGCCGCCGGTGACGTAGCCGCGTGCATGCTCGACTGCCCTTGTGATCGCACGATCCGCGCGCTTGCCGAGATAGGACGTCAGTTTCTTGCCGAAATCGCGCAGGCCGATATAGGCCTTGCCGGAGGCCAGCCGCGCCAGATAGGCGCTCATCGCGCCGGTCGGCGGCGCGATCGACATGTCGTTGTCGTTGAGAATGACGATCAGCCGTGCATCGAGCGCGCCGGCATTGTTCATCGCCTCATAGGCCATGCCGGCAGACATGGCGCCGTCGCCGATGACGGCAATGACGTTGTTGCGGCCGCCGGAGAGATCGCGGGCGGCGGCCATGCCGAGGCCGGCCGATATCGACGTCGAGGAGTGGGCGGCGCCAAAGGGATCGTACTCGCTCTCGGCGCGGCGGGTGAAGCCGGACAGACCGCTTTCCTGGCGCAGCGTGCGGATACGGTCGCGGCGGCCGGTCAGGATCTTGTGCGGATAGGCCTGGTGGCCGACATCCCAGATCAGCCGGTCGTCGGGGGTGTTGAAGACATAGTGCAGCGCCACTGTCAGCTCGACCACGCCAAGCCCTGCGCCCAGATGACCACCCGTGCGGGACACGGCGTCGACCAGCTCGGCGCGAAGCTCGGACGCCAATTGCGGCAGTTCACTTTCGGCAAGCGTGCGCAGGTCGGCCGGGATGCGGACCTTGTCGAGAAGCGGCGTATGCGGCGTTGCGTTCACGGTGCTCGGGCTTTCGGTTGATGGGCGAATAGGCCGCCGGCCGGCGAAAGTAAATGTGTGTCAGTGACGCGGATCAGGCCCTAGTCTTTTGTCTATGCATTTCGTTCTGCCACTTTTGGGTGACAGGGCATCAGCTTTCCGGCAGCGGAATAAACTCTTCCTCGTCTCCGGGAACGATGTCGAAGCGGCCCGTCTTCCATTCCTCTTTCGCCTGTTCGATGCGCTCCTTGGACGACGAGACGAAATTCCACCAGATGTAACGCTTCGAACCAAGAGAGGCGCCGCCGAATAGCATGAAATGCGCCCCGGTCTGCGACGACACGACGATCTCGTCACCGGGACGGAACACCAGCAGCCGTTCGGCTGGGAATACATCACCCGAAATTGAGACCTCGCCTTCCAGCGTATAGATGGCGCGTTCTTCCGCATCAGCAGGGATTTTCACGCTGGCGCCGGGCGCCAGGCGCAGGTCGGCGTAGAGCGTCTCCGTGTCGGCCCTGACCGGGGACCGCAGTCCCTGGAAATCGCCGATGATGAGGCGCCCGTTGACGCCTTCGGCTTCGATCTCGGGAAGCCGAAGCGCTGCGGTATTCTCGAAAACCGGAGCCACCTCTTCCTTGTCGTCCGGCAGAGCCAGCCATGTCTGCAGGCCGGATACCGACATCGGCGCGCCACGCAGTTCCTCCGGCGTACGCTCCGAATGGACGATGCCGCGGCCGGCGGTCATCAAATTCACGTCGCCGGGCTGAATGACCATTTCGGTGCCGAGTGAATCGCGGTGCCGGATCTTGCCGTCGAACAGATAGGTGACCGTCGACAGGCCGATATGCGGATGCGGACGGACATCCAGTGCCTGACCGGCGCGCAGGATCGCGGGACCCATGCGGTCGAAGAAGATGAACGGCCCCACCAGCCGCCTTTTTGCCGTCGGCAGGGCACGGCGCACCTGAAAACCGCCGATATCCTTGGCGTTGGGTATGACCATCAATTCGATCTGATCGCTGGCGAAGGCATCGCCTGCCTCAGGGTCTTTCCCGGGGAAGAAGCTCATGGACTCTCCTTGTCGGTGGTCGAAGGCCGCCTGGCCGCATCAGGCAAAGCGGATCGCCGCCTTTGCCCGCAGCTTGGCCGCCACCTCTTCGCGATTACGCGGATGCTGGTGGGTTTCCAGGGAATCGAGCAGTTCGCGCGCCGAGGCGGCGATGGCTTCGACGGCATGGTCGAAGGCGTGCTGGTTCTGCTTCGAGGGTCGCGTGGTTCCGCTCAGCTTGCGGACGAACTGAAGAGCCGCGTCGCGCACCTCGTCATTGGTTGCCGGCGGATCAAAATTGAACAGGGTCTTGATGTTTCTGCACATCGCTTCCGTATCTCCTCTTGTCCTTGAGCTGTTTCAATCGGAACGAGTTATATCCTCGATCATGATCATGTCCAAAAACCGGTGAGGCGAGGCCATCGTTCGGACCGAGCCTCAATCCGCGTCGAGTGGCTCCGTTCCAACCGGCTTGCCGTCGCGCGACAGCCTGATCTTCTCGACCTTGTCCTCGGCGGCCTTCAGCAGCCGGTCGCAATGCGCCTTCAGCGCCTCACCACGCTCATAGATCTTGATCGACTGGTCGAGCGGCACGTCGCCACGCTCCAGATCATCGACGATCTTCTCCAGCGCATCGAGTGCCTGCTCGAAGCTCATCGCCTTGACGTCTTCGTTGGTCTCATCGGCCATCATTCATCCTTTCATCAGTCGCCCGACATGGGCGGCGACCGAAAATGCCAATCCCTGCAGATCGTAGCCGCCCTCGAGCAGGCTGACGAGCCGGTTGCCGCTGTGGCGTGCCGCGCGCTGCATCAGCTGGCCGGTCGCCCAGTCGAAATCATCCTCGGTCAGATTGATCTCGGCCAGCGGATCGCGGTGGTGCGCGTCGAACCCCGCCGAAATGATGATCAGGTCGGGCGCGAAATTGTCGAGCGCGGGCAGGACGCGCGACAGGAAGGCATCGCGAAACACTTCGCTGCCGGTCTGCGGCGCCAGCGGTGCGTTGACGATGTTGCCGGCGCCCGTTTCGGTCTTCGCTCCGGTGCCGGGATAAAGCGGCATCTGGTGTGTCGAGCAATAGAGCACCGACGGATCGTCCCAGAAAATATCCTGCGTGCCATTGCCGTGATGCACGTCCCAGTCGACGACGGCAACGCGCTCGACACCGTGTTTCTTCTGCGCATAACGCGCCGCGATCGCCGCCGTGTTGAACAGGCAAAAGCCCATCGCCGTGGTCTTTTCGGCATGATGGCCGGGCGGCCGGGCGGCGACGAAGACGTTGTCGGCGCGGCCCGAAAAGACATCATCGACGGCGGCGTTGGCGGCGCCGATCGCGGTGATCGCCGCTTGCCAGCTCTTCGGGCTGGCAGTGGTGTCGGCATCGATGCGGGCAATCCCCTCGTCGGGGATGGCGGCGCGCACGCGGGCGACGAAATCGGCGGGATGCGCGTAGAGGATGGTGGCCTCGTCGCCTTCCGGCGCCTGAATACGATCGAGCCCGGCAAAGGCTTCGTCGTCGAGCACGCGCTCGATGGCGCGTAAGCGGTCGGGCCGCTCGGGATGTCCGGGCGGCGTGAGATGCTCGAGGAAGATCGGATGGGTGTAGAGACGGGTGGTCATCGTCCTAATCTAGTGACCCGGATCGACAAAGGCCATGCACGGGCGGCCGATGACTGGGGAAAATCGCGACTGCGTCCATTCGCGTCGCCGCAGGCATTGGCCCCGCGGGCGCTTCGGCGTAAGGTCCCTGGTACTGCCTGGTGCCCGCCGCAAGCGGGAGAATCGGGAACACGGTTGAATTCCGTGGCGTGCCCAACGCTGTGAGGGGGACCGCGCCGGTAAATGCCACTGTCGATGACGGGAAGGCACCGGACGCGGGTTGATCCCGAGCCAGAAGACCGGCCTGGCAGGCATTGTCATCCGCGTGGTCAGGCGGATGGCATCAGAGCGACGTGCGTCTACTTGGACGCACAAAGTACGCTCTGTCAGTTTTGAATCTGCAATCGCAAGGGGACAAGCGATGCCGGAACACATGACCGCTGCCATTGACGATGGATTTGACCAGAATGCGCGCGATGCGGTCTACCGCGCCATGTTCACGCGGCGTGACGTGCGCAGCCATTTCCTGCCCACCGCGATCGATGACGACGTGCTGGCACGGCTGCTGCTTGCCGCCCATCACGCGCCATCGGTCGGCTTCATGCAGCCATGGAATTTCATTGTCATTCGCGATGTCAAACGACGGGCGGAGGTGCGCGACCTGTTCCTGGCCGCGCGAGAACAGGAACTGCCGGCGATCGAGGCGGAAAAACAGGCGCTGTACCGCAAGCTCAAGCTGGAAGGCATCTGCGAGAGCGCGCTCAACATCTGCATCACCTGCGACCGGCAGCGCTCGAAGGGTTCGCCGCTGGGACGCTGGCACAATCCGGAGATGGATCTCTACAGCACCGTCTGCGCGGTGCAGAATTTCTGGCTGGCCGCGCGTGCCGAGGGCGTTGGCGTCGGCTGGGTGAGCATCATCGAGGCTGAGGCGCTGAAGCGGCTGTTGGCCATTCCGGATCACGTAACGCCGGTCGCCTATCTCTGCGTCGGCCGTGTTTCCGAGTTCGCTCCCAAACCGGACCTTGAAACGCATGGCTGGGGACGGCGGCTGCCGCTGCCGGAGCTGATCATGAGCGAGACCTTTTCCGGGCAAGGCGAGACACAGCTCAAATCCACCGTGGCGCGCCTCAACACCGTTCCTGCCTCACCAGACACCATCCGCCCAGCCGATCAGGGTGTGGCGCCGGCCGTAGCCCAGCGCGAACCGCCGAAGGAGGCCAGCGCCTTGTCCTTGAGCTCCCTGAACTTCGACGATGCCTCGGCCAGCCGGGCGTCCCAGGCCGGATCGGGCACCTGGCCCGCGATGGTCTTGAAATAGACCTGCATCAGGCAGGCGATGGCGAAAGGCTCGATGAACGCCGCCTTGAATGCCCAGGCGAAGACGATGGCGAGCACAAAAGCCCAGCCGGCGAGCTGGCCAGGCATCAGGAACAGAATCGCACCGGCAGGTGCCAGCATCATCAGAAAGATGATGAACGACATGCCCCACATGATGACCGCCAGCCAGACGGCGTTCTTGACCATGACCTTGCCGTTCTGAGCATAGAGCACTACGCCTTGGCGCGCCGTCTCGAAGGGCGAGGCTGAATTGATGCGGATGTTGTAGCCGAGGATGATCTCGTCGACATAGGTCAGCGACAGGCGGATCACCGTGTTGATGAAGGAGACCAGGCCGCTCAGGCCTGGTATCGGCAGGAAGGCGGCGATACCGCCGAGCAGGCCGGTGATGGCACGGATGGCACCCTTGACGAGTCGGTCGACGACGAAAAGGATGTTGGCTTCGGCAAAACGCTGGGTGACGACATCCCTGGCGTAGGCGATCTGGTCCTGACCGCCGGGAATGTCGCGGCCGTCGATCAGATGAACCATGACGGCGATGTGGCCGGCCTTGACGACATAGAGGATGTATTCGCGGATCCAGTAGACGGCGATCGAGACGACGCCGAAACCGACCACGCCGCCCCACAGGGCAAACGACAGCGGCCCGTCGGGATCGGTGGAGATATGGCCGACGCCATAGCCGACAGAGGCACCGGTGCCGGTCGCCACGATGTAGGCCAGCGTGATGCCGAAATAGACGATCATGCGAAAAACGATGAACGGCCAGGTCCGCATCATGATGGACACCGACCGGCCGATCTCAAAATCCCACATGTGCCCCGAATCTCCGCCTCAGAGATGGTGGAAGAGGATGGACTCAACCCGGCGATTGTCAATTGCCGGCCCTGACGCCAAAGGGCGACGAATTCGGGGTAACGGGTTGGTTCGGAGCCCGCCAGCGCGTTGGCTGACGGAGCATCAAACGAAAAACCCGCCTGTGCGGCCGGTCACTGGCGCAAATCAGCACCATGGACGAATATATACCTTAGCTGAGGGCACGGTGTCAAGAAAAAATTCCTATCGTGAACAGCTGCCGGCACGAAAGCTCTGGTGGGAACTTCAATTCGACTGCGGATCCGGCTTCCTGAGCAGGCCTTCGAGCAGTTGCTTGAACGCCGTCACCACCTTCTTCGACGTCGTTTCGGGGTCGTTCGAATTGGCGATCCGTTGCGCCGCCTGGCTGCTCGCTCCGATGATCAGTCGCGAGGCGGTCTCGGGGTCGAGGCTGGAGACAACGACCCCCTCCTCCTGCAGCGCGGTCAGATGGTCGGTCATTGAAGCGATGCACGCACTGGCATTCGGCCATTGCGCTGGATCCCCCAGCACGGCCGGGCCATCGCGGAACATGATGCGCTGGATTTCCGGCTCCAGCGCCATCTCGATATAGGTCGAGCACTCGTCGACGAAATGTTGCCAGCGGGTCGGTGCTCTCGACGCGACCTCATTGATGCGCGCCGCCATCTCGCCGTCAATCTGGGCTATGACCGCCTGCAGCAGCCCCTTCTTGTCGCCGAAATGATGATAGAGCGCGCCGCGCGTCAGCCCGGCCGAAGCGGTGAAATCATCCATCGAGGCTGCTGCATAGCCTGTTGTGCCGAAGGCATGACGGGCCGCCGCGATAAGCTTTGCGCGCGTCTCGGCGATCATCTCCTTGCGGGGTCTGTGCATGTGTCCTGGACCTATTCACATACGCTTCGTATGCTAATTGACATACGCGGCGTATGCTCTATCTAATAATCATACGCTCCGTATGTAATTGTCCAATCGTCCTTTGTCGAGGAACCAACCGATGCAAAATCCCTATGCGGAAATCTTTCGTGCCCCCGGCGCCAAGGGCTTTGCGGCCGCCGGCTTCCTAGCGCGCCTGCCGATCGCCATGGCGCCCATCGGCATCGTGGCGATGCTGTCGCAGGCGCGCGGCGAATACTGGCTGGCTGGAGCCGTCTCGGCGACATACGCGCTGGCCAACGCCTTCGTCGCGCCGCAAATATCGAGACTGGTGGACCGCCTGGGCCAGACACGAATCGTCGTGCCCACCACTATCATCGCGGTGCTGGCTTTCGCCGTCCTCATAGCGGCGGCCAACCAGGACTGGCCGGTGTGGACGCTGTTCGTGTCGGCACTCCTGGCCGCCGCCATGCCAAGCATACCTGCGATGGTGCGGGCGCGCTGGACAGAGATTTTCCGAGGACGACCGCAGATGAACACCGCATTCGCCTTCGAGTCCGTGGCCGATGAACTGGTCTATATCGCCGGGGCATCGTTATCGGTCGGCCTGAGTGCCGCCCTATTCCCGGAAGCCGGCGTTCTGGTGAGCACATTATTTCTCGCATTCGGATCAGCGGCCTTCATCCTGCAACGCTCGACCGAGCCCCAGGTGCGGCCGGTCGACCATAACTCAAGCGGCTCGGCGATCCGCCTGCGGCCGGTTCAGATCATCACGCTTGCCCTGATCTTCGTCGGCGCAACCTTCGCGACGACGGAAGTGACCACCGTGGCGATCACCAAGGAGCTTGGCCAACCCGGCGCCGCCAGCCTTGTCATCGGCGTTTATGCGCTGGGATCGTTCGTGCTCGGCATCATCGTCGGCGCGCTCAGCCTGAAGGCGCCGCTGCAACGCCAGCTCGCCATCGCAGTCGCCCTCGTCGCGCTCGGCACGCTGTTGCCGCTCGCCGCCGACACCGTGCCGCTGCTGGCGCTGACCGTGTTCATCAGCGGTGTGGCGATCTCGCCGACCTTCATCACGGCCTTCGGCCTGATCGAGCGGCATGTGCCGGAAGCGATGCTGACCGAAGGCATCACCTGGGTCATGACCGGCATCGGCATCGGCATGGCGCTGGGCTCGTTCGCGGCCGGCGCGGTGGTGGATGCGTTCGGTGCACCGAACGGGTTCTGGGTGTCGGTGGCTTCAGGCACGATCGCGCTGGCCACGGTGCTGCTTGGCCAACGCAGCCTTGCCACGACTGAGTGCGAGATGGACGGATGTGAAGCGGCCGCGATTGCCGCGGAATAATCAGATAGCGCCCGGTTTCGAGCCGGGCGCTAGCTGCCTAGAGGATCTCGGTCTTGGCGATGTGGATGCCAAAACCTTCGAGGCCGACATAGTGGCGTTCGCGCGAGGCGATCAGGTTGATCGAGGAGATGCCGAGATCCTTGAGGATCTGCGCGCCGAGCCCGATCTCGCGCCACTCGTTTTCGCGGCGGCGAGCCTCTTCGTGATCCTCGCGGTCGCCGCTGGCCGGCCGTTTGCGTTCCTGATGCGCAACGCCGACGGAGCCTTCTCTGAGATAGACGATGACGCCGCGCCTGCGCTCACCCATCGCCTTCATGATGGCGTCGAGCCGGTGGCTGGTGCCGAAGACATCGGTCACCACATCCTCGGAATGCAGACGCACCGGGACCTCCTCGCCGTCGCGGATGTCGCCGAAGACTATCGCGACGTGATGCATGGAGTCCCACGGCAGCGTGTAGGTGAAGACCTGTGCCTTGCCGCCGAGCGTGTCGATTTCCGAGCACGCGACGCGTTCGACCAGAGTTTCCTTGCGCTGCCGGTAGGCAATGAGGTCGGCGACCGAAACCTGCTTCAGCCCATGCTCCTGGGCGAAGGCCTGCACCTGCGGGCCGCGCTTGACGGTGCCGTCATCATTGACCAGCTCGGAAATGACGCCGACCGGCGGCAGGCCGGCGAGCTTGCACAGGTCGACCGCTGCTTCGGTATGGCCGGAGCGCATCAGCACGCCGCCTTCGCGCGCAATCAAAGGGAAGATGTGGCCGGGCCGGACGAAATCCGAGCCGCCGACATTGCCGTTGGCAAGATTGCGAACGGTCAAAGTGCGATCTTCGGCCGAGATGCCCGTAGTGGTGCCATGCTTGAAATCGACGCTGACGGTGAAAGCCGTGGTGTGGGCGGAATCGTTGTCGGCGACCATCGGCGCAAGGTTAAGCCGCTTGGCTTCTTCGCGCGGCATCGGCGTGCAGACGATGCCGGACGTGTGGCGAACGATGAACGCCATTTTTTCGGGCGTGCAGTGGACGGCGGCGACGATCAGGTCGCCCTCGTTCTCGCGCCCGTCATCATCCATGACAACGACGATCTCGCCGCGTTCGAAAGCACGCAGGGCTTCGACGATTTTTTTCTGGTCGTAAGGCATGGGTACTCGCTTCGCTCGCAGGGGAATAAGGGAGTAGGGCAGTACGGGAGTAGGGAAAAGCAAAAAGATTTGGCTGGCCGGGCTAAGAGCGCAACATATTCCCCTATTCCCCTATTCCCCTATTCCCCTATTCCCCTCCCCGTCTGTCCCCGATGCCGCAGATAGTGGTCGGCGATCGCACAGGCAACCATTGCTTCGCCGATCGGCACGGCGCGGATGCCGACGCATGGATCGTGGCGGCCCTTGGTCATGATCTCGACGTCCTTGCCGTCCTTGTCGATCGACTTTCGCGGCGTCAGGATCGACGAGGTCGGCTTGACGGCGAAACGGGCGACGATCGCCTGGCCGGTCGAGATGCCGCCAAGGATGCCGCCGGCATTGTTGGACAGGAACACCGGCTTGCCGTCATTGCCGATGCGCATCTCGTCGGCATTCTGTTCACCGGTGATGCGGGCGGCCTCGAAGCCGTTGCCGATCTCGACGCCCTTGACCGCGTTGATCGACATCAAGCCGGAGGCGATGTCCTGGTCAAGCTTGGCATAGATCGGCGCGCCGAGGCCAGGCGGAACGCCGTCGGCGACGATTTCGATCACCGCACCGACCGAGGAGCCCGCCTTGCGGATGCCGTCGAGATATCTGGTGAAGACCGGAACGGAGGCCGGATCTGGGGTGAAGAACGGATTTTCGGCATCGCCGATGAAATTCCAGTTCCAGTTGGCGCGATCGATGGATTTTTCGCCCATCGACACCAGTGCGCCGCGCACCACCACGCCCGGAACCACCTTGCGCGCCAAGGCACCGGCCGCCACCCTGGCAGCCGTCTCGCGGGCCGAGGAGCGGCCGCCGCCACGATAATCGCGCACCCCGTATTTCACGTCATAGGTGTAGTCGGCATGGCCCGGCCGGTATTGGCGGGCGATCTCGCCATAATCCTTTGAACGCTGGTCGACATTCTCGATCAGCATCGACACCGGCGTGCCGGTGGTGATCATCGTCTCGCCGTCCTCGTCGAAGATGAAGCCAGACAGCACCTTCACTTCATCTGGTTCGCGACGCTGCGTCACGAAACGTGATTGCCCCGGCCGGCGCTTGTCGAGTTCGACCTGGATATCGTCGCGCGTAAAGCGGATGCCAGGCGGACAGCCGTCGACCACGCAGCCGAGGGCGGCGCCATGGCTTTCCCCCCAGGTGGTGACGCGGAAAAGGTGGCCGAACGTGTTGTGAGACATGGAAAGTGCCCTGCCCGGCAGCGGAGCCGGCTGAAGCCTGCCTTCTATTGGCGTTTTTCGTAGTGGTCAAACTGTCATCCCAGCCGTTTAAGTTTTGACACATTCGGCTGGTTTCTGCTTTCTTCGATCCGCCGTTGAGTATCCGCCGCCGCCATGCCGGTGCAATGATAAAGAGGAACGATTATGCGTACCCTGATTGGCGCCATTGCCGCCACGCTGCTGCTTTCCACCGCCGCTTTCGCCGGCCAGACAGAAGGCCTGATCAAGAAGGTCGACAAGGACGCGCTGACGCTGACTCTGGATGACGGCAAGTCCTACAAGCTGAATGCAGAGACCGATATCGACGCGCTGAAGCCGGGCATGGACATCGTCATTGCCTACGATGTGACCAATGGCGAAAACGTCATCACCGACATGGAACTGCCGGACAGCTCTGCCAACTAGAGCTTCCAACCTCAATTGAATGCAGTGTTTGCGGTTCAGCTTTCGCCGAGCCGTGTGCGAACTGGCCTAAAGCCACTCCAGACTCTTGCCTTCGAGCTTGAGCAGGCGATCCTGCGGTATTTCCAGGTTCGCTGCCTCGTCCTCGGCCAGCCCCAGAACGAAGCGAAACAAGGTGCGCATGACGCCGCCATGGGTCACGCATATCGTCTGGCGTTCGATCTCGTCGAAGCATGGCCTCACCCGTTCGAGCAGCATCTGATAGCTCTCGGCGCCTTCGCCGGGCGGCTGAAAGTTCCACTTGTCCAGAGCCCGCGTCATGCTCGCTCCGGGATACCGTGTCTCGAGCTCGGGAAAGGTAAATCCCTGCCAGTCGCCGAAATTGACTTCGACGAGGCGCGGATCGGTTCGATAGGCACCCGGATCGAGCTCCATCGCGGCGCGAATACGCTGCATCGTTTCGCGCGTCCGTTTCATCGGACTGGCGAGGAAATCGAATTCCCAGGGGTTTGGGACCAACGCGGCTAGCCGAAGCCCGTTTCCGGTCGCCTGTTCGCGGCCAAGAGGGTTGAGATCGGTGTCGGCCTGCCCCTGAAGCCGGAATTCGGCGTTCCACGCGGTCTGGCCGTGGCGCGCGATATAAACCAGCGGGTACATCAGGTCTTCCGGTGCGGGATCGGGACGGACGACGGTTGGCCGGGCGTTAGTCCTTGACCGTCGAAATATCAGGTGCGTCGACCGCCTTCATGCCGACGACGTGGTAGCCCGAATCGACGTGATGCACTTCACCGGTGACGCCGCGCGACAGATCGGACAGGAAATAGACGCCGGAATCGCCGACTTCCTCCTGCGTGACCGTCTGCTTCAGCGGCGAATTGTACTCGTTCCACTTCAGGATGTAGCGGAAATCGCCGATGCCGGAGGCGGCCAACGTCTTGATCGGACCGGCCGAAATGGCGTTGACGCGGATCTTCTTGGCGCCGAGGTCGACCGCCAAATAGCGCACGCTGGCCTCGAGCGCCGCCTTGGCGACACCCATGACGTTGTAGTGCGGCATCACCTTTTCGGCGCCGTAGTAGGTCAGCGTCAACAGCGAGCCGCCATTGGTCATCAGCGCCTCGGCGCGCTTGGCAATGGTGGTGAAGGAATAGACCGAAATGTCCATGGTGCGCAGGAAATTGTCGCGCGTCGTCTCGACATAGCGGCCGGTCAGCTCGTCCTTGTCGGAGAAGGCAATGGCGTGGACGAGGAAATCAAGCTTGCCCCAATGTTTGGCGACATTGGCGAAAACCTCGTCCAGGCTCGCCGGATCGGTGACGTCGCAATGGCCGGCGACAAAGGCGCCCAGTTCCGCCGCCAGCGGCTCGACGCGCTTCTTGAACGCCTCGCCCTGATAGGTCAGCGCGATCTCGGCGCCATGGTCGACGCACGACTTGGCGATGCCATAGGCGATCGACCTATTGTTGGCGACGCCAAGAATGAGGCCGCGCTTGCCGGCCATTAGGCCCTGTCCACCCGCCATGTCAGCGCTCTCCGCAAGATTCAGCTTTGTGGGTTGCCCTATCGCACAGGCACAGAGCCCCTTCAAGCGCTCAAACCGGACAGTTCAGGGGACAAAAGCCGCCGATCAGCCTTTTTGGCTGCGCAACAGCGCTTCGAGCGCGCTATCACCGTCTTCCGGCAGCATGATGCGCACATGAGCGTAGAGATCGCCGTGGCCGCCGGCCTTTTCCGGCAGGCCCCTGCCCTTCAGCCGCAGGACCTTGTCGGAGCTCGACCAGGCAGGAATGTTGACCGCAAGCCTGCCGGTCGGCGTCTCGACCGGCACCTTGGCGCCGAGCACCGCATCCGCCAGCGCCACCGGCAGATCGGCGTGCAGGTCGCGGCCCTCGATGCGGTAGCGTGGATGGCGGCGCAGATGGATCTTGACCAGCGCGTCGCCTGGCTGGCCCGGCCCCTGCTCGCCTTGGCCTTTGAGGCGGATGGTCTGGCCATCCTCGACATAGGCCGGCAGCTTGACCGCCACCTTGCGGCCGTCGGGGAACATCGCCGTCACCTTTTCGGCGGTCGCCGCTTCCTCGATGGTGACGTCGAGCGTCACGTTCAGATCGGCTGCTGTCGCCTGCTGGCGGCGATCGCCCGTTCCGGGACCGCGCGCGCCCGAAAAAGTGTCGCCAAAAATCTGGCTGAAGATGTCGCTGTTGCCGTCGAACGGATCGCCACCCGGTCGGCCGGAGCGGAATTCGAACCGCGAACCGCCCGGACCTTGCTGCCGGCGGAAGCCGCCGAAGGGATCGCCGCCACCGGCAGCGCCTTCAAAGCCCTGGAATCGCGGCTTTCCGTCGGCGTCGATCTCGCCGCGATCGAAAGCGGCGCGATTCTTTTCGTCGCCGACGATCTCGTAGGCCTGGTTGGCCGCGGCAAAACGGTCCTTCGCCTTGGGATCATTCGGATTCTGGTCCGGATGATGCTTCTTGGCGAGTTTCCGATACGCCGACTTTATGTCCTTGGCCGATGCGTTCCTGGCAACGCCCAGCACCTCATAGGGGTCGCGCATGCTTACTGCCCTGGAGTAGAGTTGAGTCTCTGGTTGCCTCCTATATGCGCTCGCATAGGAAGAAATTCCAGTGCTGGAGCAGCATATCAGACGCGGAAAATCAGAGTGCCTTGAAGTCCTGCATGCGCCAGCCACCGGCGCTGGCCAGGCACAGTTCGCCTTCGAACATGGCAACGCCGTCAAAGCTTTCGCGCGAGGCCTTGAAGCGGCGGCAGGTCTGGCCGTTGTCCTTCAATTCCGCCAGATCGGTGATGGAACCGCGCGAGCCGGTATCGGCATTGGCCCATGGGACGGCCTGCCCGCCGAGCTGCTCAATGTCGGCCGAGGAGACTGCATTGCCGATCGTCGTCTGGTCGGAGTCGCGATCCAAATTGGCCGGCGCGGCCGAGGCCGACGTGCTGCTGGTCAGAATCGAGCGGTCGACTTCGGCTTTTTCCAGGCTGAAGCCGCCGGCGCCACACGCGGCAAGCGGCAAGGCGACCGCCACGATCGCGGCTTTCGCGCTGGCCGAAGCGATAACGCTCCATTGCCTGCTGTCAAAAGCTTGCGCGATACGCGACAATCGGCAGCCTCCCCCTTGCTTCGTTAAGAATCTTGGTTTTGTAAGAATCTTGGCTTCGTGACAATTTGAGAAAAACTATGAGTGACACTGAGTTAACAAGCGGTGACTTTACCGAGGCTGCCGAGCCGTTTCGCCTCTTTGCCGCATGGCTGGACGACGCAACGAAAAGCGAGCCGAACGACCCCAACGGCGTGGCTCTGGCGACCGTCGATGCCGACGGCATGCCGGATGTGCGTATGGTGTTGCTCAAGGGATTCGATGAAGGCGGGTTTGTCTTCTACACGAATTTCGAGAGCGCCAAGGGCCAGGAGATTCTTGGCAGCATGAAGGCGGCGATGTGTTTCCATTGGAAGTCGCTGCGCCGCCAGGTGCGCATTCGCGGACCGGTGGAGATCGTCAGCGACGCCGAAGCCGACGCCTATTACGCGACGCGGCCGCGCGGCAGCCGCATCGGCGCCTGGGCCTCGAAACAGTCGCGACCGCTGGAAAGCCGCTTTGCGCTGGAAAAGGCGGTGGCAGAATACACGGCACGCTACCCGGTCGGCGAGATCCCGCGGCCAAAGCACTGGTCCGGCTTCCGAATCGTGCCCAGCACCATTGAGTTCTGGCACGACAGGCCGTTCCGGCTGCACGACCGGCTCGTTTTTACGCGCAGTGCGAAGGACGGCTGGGACAAGACACGGCTTTATCCCTGAGGCTCAGGCCTTCTTTCTCGTCATGAACGCGGTGAGCGCGGCGCGGGCCTCATCGGACTTCAGCCGCTCGCGAAAATGCTCGCTTTCCTCGCCGATGCGGGCGACGAGGTCGTCTCGCGAGCCACGCATCAGGTCGCGCGCGATCTTCAGCGCCTGCGGCGGCTTGGCCGCGATCTGCCCGGCCGCCGCCAGCACCGAGGCCTCCAGCGCTGCTTCCTCGACCACCTCGTAGATCAGGCCGGCGGCCTTCGCCCGTTCAGCCGAAAAGCCTTCGCCGAGGCCGAGCAGCGCGAAGGCACCCTGCTGCCCGAGGATGCGCGGCGCCAGCAGGCTCGATCCCGCCTCAGGCACCAGGCCAAGGTCGACGAAAGGCGTCCTGAACACGGTGCGTGGCGTGGCGAAGGTCAAGTCGCAATGCAAATTGAGCGTGGTTCCGATGCCGACCGCGATGCCGTCGACGCCGGAGACCATGGGTTTTTCGACCTTGGCCAGGGCCATCAGGAAATCCCAGACTTCGGTGCCGCCGTCGCCGCCGGTGGCGACGACCATGAAGTCGGCAAGGTCGTTGCCGGAGGAGAAAGCGCCGGGCACGCCGAGGAAGACATGGACGCGGATCGCCGGGTCGGCGTCGCCTTCGGCCAGGGTTTTTGACATTTTCGCATACATGGCGCGCGTCAGCGCATTCTTTTTGTCCGGCCGGTTCATGCGGATAATCTGGATGGCGCCCTGGCGCTCGACGAGGATATGGTCTGTCACGGTGTTTTCCTTGTGAAACGTCAGGCGGAGACGAGCGTCTTGCCGGCAGCGGCGAGGCTTTCGGCGCCATCGATGACGCGCGCCCTCAAGGCGCTGACCTCGCCGAGCAGGTTTTCGGCGAAGAAACGGCAAAGCGCTATGCGGTTGTGATCGGCAAGAGCACCGCGCGCCAGATAGGCGCCGCCGGCGGCAAGCGAGATCAGCCTGAGATAGGGCGTGGCGCCTGCCAGCGCCTCTTCCGACCGGCCATCGGCCGTCAGTTTTTGCAGGAAGCGGGTCGCTTCGCTGAGATCGCCAAGTGCCGCGTCGAGAGCGTCGGCGGTGCGGCCGAAACCCTGCATGTTCGAGGTCCGCACCGCTGCGGCCATACCAGCCAGTTCGGCGATGTAACCATGCACATGGTCGCCACCGCCGAGCGGCAGCTTGCGCATCACCAGATCGATCGCCTGGATACCGTTGGTGCCCTCGTAGATCGGCGCGATGCGCGCGTCACGATAGAAGGCGGCCGCTCCCGTCTCCTCGATGAAACCCATGCCGCCATGAACCTGGAGGCCGAGTGAGGCAACTTCGACGCCGATATCGGTCGAGAACGCCTTTGCCAGCGGCGTCAGCAGATTGGCACGGTCGCGCCAGTGTGCCGCCTCGTCACCGGCGGAAACACGGGCCATGTCGATGGCGTGGGCACAGGAATAGCTGATGGCGCGTGCGGTTTGGGTCAGCGCCTTCATGGTCAGCAGGTTACGCTGGACATCGGGGTGATGGACGATAGGCGCCATACCCGTGCCAGTGTAGCTCGCGGCCTTGCCCTGCCGGCGCTCATTGGCATAGGCGATCGCCTTCTGCGTTGCGGCTTCCGCGACCGCTACCCCCTGCATGCCGACACAAAGCCGCGCATTGTTCATCATGGTGAACATGCAGGCTAGCCCCTTGTTCTCCTCGCCGATCAGCCAGCCGACGGCGCCGGGTTCGGCACCTTCGAAGCCGTCGCCATAGATCATGGTGCAGGTCGGTGAGGCATGGATGCCGAGTTTATGCTCAAGTCCGGAACAGAAGACGTCGTTGCGCGCGCCAAGCGCGCCATCGTCGCCGACCAGGAATTTCGGCACCAGGAACAACGATATGCCGCGCGTGCCGGCCGGCGCGTCGGGCAGCCGCGCCAGCACCAGATGGATGATGTTGTCGGTGAAATCGTGCTCGCCATAGGTGATGAAGATTTTTTGGCCGAAGATGCGGTAGCTGCCGTCACCCGCCGGCTCGGCGCGGGCGCGCAAGGCGGCGAGGTCCGAGCCGGCTTGCGGCTCGGTCAGGTTCATCGTGCCCATCCAGTCGCCGGAGACGAGCTTTTCGAGATATTTGGCCTTGAGATCGTCGGAGGCGTGTTTGTCGAGCGCCTCAACCGCGCCCATGGTCAGCGTCGGGCCGATGCCGAAGGCCATGGCGGCGGAGTTCCACATTTCGAGCGCGGCCACGCCGAGCATGGTCGGCAGCGCCTGGCCGCCATATTCCGCAGGCCCGGAGAGCGCGTTCCAGCCGCCATCGATCCAGCGGCGATAGAGTTCCTTCCAGCCGGGCGGCGTGGTGACGGCGGCGCCCTTCAGCACCGCACCCTGCCGATCGCCGATCGTGTAGAGCGGTGCGACCTCTTCGGTGGCGAAACGGCCGGCCTCACCCAGAACGGCATCGACCAGATCCTCGCCGAGATCGCCGAAGGTGCCGGCATCGAGCGCCGATTTCATGCCGGCCACGTGCTTGAGCGTGAAGGCGATATCCTCGACCGGTGCCCTATACATGCCGCTCACTCCTCCTGATGCATCGGCCCGCCCAACCGTAGAGCCGGTACCGCTGCAAAACCATCCGCCCTTTGGGCGGTCTCCCATCTTCTTTTTACGTAAACGTCAAATTTTGTCACGCGATTTTGCAATCGCGGCGGCGCGTATTAAATTCAATCGACGCCGGATCAAATCAACCGGCGACAGATCAGAACCCGCCGACCGGAACCGTGCCATGCTTGCCATACCCGACGCCTATCGCTGCATCGAATGCGGCCTGCCCTATCGAGCGGAGGGGTTCTGTTACCATGGGGGCAGACTGGACCACGGTGCCGCCTACTGGTCGGATCGCGGCATATTGTGCTCCCCGCAATGCTCTCTGGCCCATCACCGCAAACGCGCCGCCGAAGGCACGCTGCGGCAAGAGCCCGCGCCCGATCCGTTTGGATTCTAGCCGCTGATGCGACGCCAGCTTTTCTGAAGCCGGCCTCCCGGAAGCAAATCCTTAACCATGACGGTTCAGGATTTGCCTTTGATCAACGGGGGCTCCCTGTTTTGAAAAGGACGGCGCGCCTTCTTCGCCGCACAGCGCTTCTCGCCTTGGCGGCGACGATGGCGCTGTCCATGGCGGCAAAGGCCTCGGATTTTTCCGAGCCGTGGAAGAACGCCGACCGCGCTTTGGTCGTCGATGCCTACGAATACAATTCCATCGATTGGGCCCAGCTCGCCACCGACAAGCGGGTCGTCGGCTTCATCAACAAAGCCTCCGACGGCATGCCGCCGGCCTATTTCTGCTTGGGCAACGACATCGAGGTGAAGCTTTGCAAGGCGCTGTGGAAACGTCATGCGGTGACGCGCGAACTGTTCCAGACGCGCAGGGTGGTGGCCAAGGCACTCGGCCTGAAATGGGGCGCCTATCACCTTGCCCGCCCCGGCAATCCGGTCGAGCAGGCCAACAATTTCCTCGATTTCGCCGGGCCTGCGCCGGACGATCTCATGGCTCTCGACATTGAGGGCAATGATCCCTCGCAATGGATGTCGCTTGACGACGCCGAGGAGTTCGTACGCCAGGTGCATCGCCGCATCGGCCGTTTCCCGGTGCTGTACACCAACGGCAAGACCGCCCAGTACATTGCCGACAACAGCTACCGATACCGGCTCCTGTCGCGGCTGCCGCTCTGGTATGCGCGCTACACCACCGACATCGACGTGCATTTCCCGATGGGCAACTGGCAAGGCTACGCACTTTGGCAGTTTTCGGCGCAAGCCAATTGCGGCCGTTTCCGCTGCCCTTACAGGGTTGCCGGCACGCCTAACGACATAGACGTCAATGTCGCGCCGACGGACGCCGCCACGCTGCGCGCGCAATGGCCGTTCGGTGGGCTTATCGACGTGCCGCCGGACTATCTCGCCTCGATACCGCTTCCGGTCTCACGCGAGGCCGGCCTCGCCGGCAATGTCACCATTACCTATGCGTCCGTGGCCGCGCCGCCGACTTTCGAGGACATGGTTGCAGCGTTGGGCACACGCTGGTCCCGTTTCCGCGACGGCTTCCGCATGCCAGTCGTGAAGACGGTGCCGCGACGGCCGGGCTTCGGCATTGTCCAATATGTCGCCTGGAAGCGGACCGAACGGCGTTCACCCGCACAACTCGATGCTGCCTTTGCCGTGTCCGATCCACTCAGCACCGCTTCCACCGAACTCGATCGCGGCCAGCGGTGAGCCAACGCGGAACTTCAGGTTCCCTGTTCGCGCGCCACGGCCTGCCAGCCGATATCGCGGCGGCAGAACCCGTCCGGCCAATCAATGCGGTCGAGGGCAGCATAGGCTCGTTTCTGTGCCTCGCCGACCGTGGCGCCTGATGCCGTCACGTTGAGGACGCGGCCGCCATTGGCAACCAGCGCGCCGCCATTGATGGCGGTACCGGCGTGGAAGATCTCGACACCGTCGCTCGCCGCGTCTTCGACGCCGCGGATGACCGAGCCTTTTTCCGGTGTTCCGGGATAGCCTCTCGCCGCCATCACCACGGTCAAGGCCGCCTCGTCGCGCCAGCGCACCGAAGTATGCGCAAGCTGGCCGTCGGTCGCCGCGTTGAGCAGGACCAGCAGATCGTCCTTCAGCCGTATCATCAGCACCTGGCATTCCGGGTCGCCGAAACGGGTGTTGTATTCGATCAGCCTCGGTCCCTTGTCGGTGATCATCAGCCCGGCAAACAGCACGCCGGAGAACGGCGCGCTAAGTTCGGCCATGCCGCGCATGGTCGGCTCGATGATCTCGCGCATGGTGCGTTCGACCAGTTCCGGCGTCATCACCGGGGCCGGCGAATAGGCGCCCATGCCGCCTGTGTTGGGGCCAGTGTCGCCATCGCCGACGCGCTTGTGATCCTGCGCGGTGCCGAAGGGCAGCGCGGTGTTACCGTCGCAGAGACAGAAGAAGCTCGCCTCCTCGCCGGTCATGAATTCCTCGACCACAACTTCCGCGCCGGCGGCGCCGAAGGAACCATCGAAACAGGCATCGAGTGCTGCCTGTGCTTCACTGAGCGTCATGGCGACGGTGACGCCCTTGCCGGCAGCGAGCCCGTCGGCCTTGATGACGATCGGCGCTCCGGTCTTTTCGACATAGGCCTTGGCCGAGGCCAGATCACTGAAGCGGCCATAGGCGGCAGTCGGGATGTCGTAGCGGGCACAGAGGTCCTTGGTGAATCCCTTCGAACCTTCCAGCTGTGCGGCAGCCTTGGAGGGACCGAAGACGCGGATATTTTCGGCGCGCAGATCGTCGGCAATGCCGGCGACCAGCGGCCCCTCCGGACCGACCACCACGAGGTCGATTTTTTTCTCCCGGCAGAACGCGGCCACGGCGGCGTGGTCGGCTAAATCCAGCTTCACCAGCTCAGCCTCGCTGCCGATGCCCGGGTTGCCGGGAGCCGCATAGAGCTTTGTCAGCAGCGGTGATGCGGCAATCTTCCAGGCGAGCGCATGTTCGCGGCCGCCGGAGCCCAGAAGAAGAACGTTCATGGCCACCTCTTGATGCCGAAATTCTGCTCTGGCGGCCATCTGATGGCGTTTTCTGCGCTTCCGTTGCTCACGGACCAAATGTCCGCTCCGCTACGGTTCTCGAAACCACCACCATATGACTCGCCAGCGCGAATTTCGAAACAGTCTCTTGGAGCACCCGCTATTGCTCTCCGGGCGACGGGTCAAGGCATCAGGGTGTTTTGATCGGAATTGCGCACGGGAACGTTACCCCAGCCAGAATATGGGCCTCGAATACCGGCGCTCATATTCTGGCTGCCGCCTCAGCCCTGGTAGACCACCGGAAACCAATCCTCGCGCAATCTCTGTCCCGGCTGCATGCCATGGCCATGATAGGGCGGCGAGGTGCGGCCCGGCCGCTCGACATAGCGCGCATCGTCACCGACCCAGCGCAGCGACAGCGCCCGGCGCCGCGCCGCGGTCATATTGCCACGGGCGCCGTGCGCGGTCCTGAAGTCGAACAGGATGGCGTCGCCCGGCTCCATTTCCCACTCGAGCACTTTCAGCGACGGATCATTGTCGGGATCGGGCACCGGCAGATAGTCGCCTTCGCCGGCATAGAAATTGCTGTCGTCGAGCCAGCGCACCGGCAGGATCATCTTGTCCCATTTGTGCGAGCCGGCAATCAGCCGCAGCGTCGCTTCCTTCACCGGGTCGATGGGTATCCAGAAGCTCACCGTCTGCCGGCCATCGACGAAATAGTAGGGGATGTCCTGATGCCAGGGCGTCGGCTTCTGCGTGCCGGGTTCCTTGACCAGCACATGATCGTGGAAGAACTGTGCGGTGCGCGACTGCATCACCGCCGCCGCCAGTTCGGCGGCTGGCGAACCCCGCACCAGGCTGACGAATTCGGGGATGCGCTCCCAGTTGCAGTAGTCGTCGAAGAAACTGCCGCGGCCGTTGGCGATGTCGGATGCGGTGGCGCTGCGGTTCTGCATGTTGCGTTCGATGCCGGCGGCAATCGTGTCGACCCAGCCCTTGAAGGCGCCGCGAATGCAGACAGCGCCGTCACGCTGATAGTCGGCAATCGTGGACGCGCCGATCATGGTGGCGTCGAGGATGGCAGTCTGGGAAGCCATGGCGTTCTCCTCTTGGAATGAAGCCATTATCGCAATATCAATTCATTCAGTAAAATAATAACTTTCCATCCGACATATAGAGTACTCCTATGAGTGTAACCCTCACGCAGCTGCGCTATCTGGTTGCCGTGGCGCGTCACGGCAGCGTCACCGGCGCGGCAAAGATGCTGAACGTCTCTCAGCCGTCGATTTCGGTGGCGATCGACGCGGTCGAAAAGAATTTCGGCCAGAAGCTGTTCGTCCGCCAGCGCGGAAGCGGCGTGTCGCCGACATCGTTCGGCCGCGCCGTCGTGGCCAAGGCAAGGCAGGTTCTCACCGAAACGGACGAACTCGTCGGCCTGGGTTCAAGCAAATCGGCTGTCGCGGGTGAGTTGGTGCTGGGATGCTTCGAGGATCTGGCGCCTTTCTTCGCGCCGGCTTTGATCCGCGCCTTCTCCGAACGCTATCCGGCCGTCAAAATCGTCGTTCGCGACGAGACGTTCGAGACCCTGGGACGACGGCTGGGTGATGCGGCCATCGATCTCGGCCTGACTTATGACCTCAGCCTGCCGACGCATTTCGCCCGCATCCTGTTGCGCGAACTTCGCCCGCATGCGCTGTTGCCGGCAGGCCATGCCCTGGCGGACCGGCCAACGGTCAGCCTTGCCGATTTGGCCGCCTATCCGCTGATCACGACGGACCAGCCGCACAGCTGGCAGCACATGCTCGACCTGTTCCGCAGCCGCGGCCTTTCGCCGGTGGCCGATACGACGACAAGCTCGTTCGAACTGCAGCGGAGCATGGTCGCCAACGATTCGGAGTCGCGGTCAGCTACACCCGCCCGCACGGCGACCGCAGCTATGACGGCCTGCCGCTCATCTGCAAGCCGCTGTCCGATCCGCTGCCCATGCAGCGGATCCTGCTCACCTATGACACGCATCAGCGTGTGTCGAATGCAGCGCTGGCCTTCGTCGAGGTGGCCAGGGACTGGTTCGCCACCCGCGACATCTTTGCCTCGTGAAAGGCTGACGTGCACCACTCTCCCGCTTGCCGCTTGACGGTTTCTGCCGCTGCTGCCACTCCATGGACATGGAAAACATCCAGTCGAAAGCGGCCCAGGGCCGTGTCGCCGATGCGCCGAACGGCCATTGGGTCTACCGCGTGCTGCCGCGCTCGATATGGCCGTATGCGCAGCTTGCCCGATGGGACAGGCCGATAGGCTGGCAGCTGCTGCTGTGGCCGTGCTGGTGGTCGGCGGCCTTGGCGGCAAGCGCCTATCCGCGTCCCGGCGACCCGCTGCTCTCACTGCTGCCGGCACCAGTGTATCTCGTGCTTTTCCTGGTCGGGGCCATCGCCATGCGTGGCGCCGGCTGCACCTACAACGACCTCGTCGACGAGGACATCGACAGCCAGGTGGAGCGCACGCGCTCGCGACCGCTGCCGTCGGGCAAGGCGACCCGCCGGCGGGCATGGCTGTTTCTCGTCCTGCAGGCTCTGGTCGGCCTCGTCGTGCTCATCCAGTTCAACAGCTTCGCCGTCCTGCTCGGCATCTGCTCACTGGCGGTCATCGCCATCTATCCATTCATGAAGCGGATAACCAACTGGCCGCAACTGGTGCTTGGCCTTGCCTTTTCCTGGGGCGCGCTGATGGGATGGGCGGTCGAGTTCGGCGATCTCGATGGGCCTGCCATCATGCTTTATATCGGCTCGATCCTGTGGGTGATCGGCTACGACACGATCTACGCGCATCAGGACAAGGAAGATGACGCCATCGTCGGCGTGCGCTCGACGGCACGCTTGTTCGGCGACAACACCAAGTCGTGGCTGGCAGGGCTTTATGGTGGCGCGCTGATCTGTTTTGCGATCGCCTTCGCGTCGGCGCAGGCGCCGGTGGTGGCGCTGGCCGGGCTGATTGCCGCCGGCGCCCATATGGCGCGGCAGATCGCGGTTCTGGATATCGACAATACGGACCAATGCCTGCGACTGTTCAGGTCGAACAACCAGGTCGGCTGGCTGATCTTCCTCGGCCTGATCGGCGGCGCTGTGTGGGTGGCGCTGAAGCCGCTGGTTTAGCGGCTTCCCGTCTCAGCATTCCCAGCGGGATCATGCTCAGTCGCGCGAAATAATCTCCTGGCCGTCGATGACCAGCCTGAGACCGAGGGCGCCCGCTCTGCGGCGAGCGAGGAAACGCGGGCGGCGCGTGTTCGAAATCCGCCCCTTGCGCCTATCCTGCGGCGGCAGCGTCTTGATGGCGGCGCCGAGCGATTCTTCCAGGGTGCGGGCAACGCCGTCCGATTCGATCAGCAGCATCGGCAGACGGTAAGCGTCGGCCCAGGCGCGCCAGTCGGCTGCGACATCGTCGAGATCGTCGGCCACAAGCAGCGGCACCGACAGCATCGGGTCGTTGTGCAGGAGTTCCAGGGTCACCGTGACATTGCCGTCCGGGTCTTCCATGGCGCGGGCGGCAACGCCGCGGAACGCATTGGCGGGCAGAACGATGATTGCGGGCAGGCCGCTCATCTCGAGCAGGCGGCGGATCACGGCGCCGCGCTGGTCGATGGTGAAGGTTACATCGCCGTAGTCGTCGCGAGTCGCGTAGCTCACCACTTGCGGCAGGCGGAATGGGTCGAGACGCATGTTGCGTCCCGCCCAGACTGGCTTCAGTCCGGTGTTCATAGAGTGGCCTTCCTGTCTGTCTCCTGAGAGCCGGTGTCCGGTTCTCTCCGGGCCGGTTTTTCCGGCCTCGTTTGTATGGAGACAGTAGCGCGGGCTCCTTACCGCCCCGCTTAAGAAAGTCGGTTAAATTTTGCTGATCTCAGGGATGGTTATCGGAATCCCACCAGCCACAAGATGTCGAAAGGATCAGATAACCTTACCCGGATTCATGATGCCGGCCGGGTCGAAAGCGGCCTTAACCCTTCGCATCAGATCGATCGCCATCGGCGGCGCGGTGGCGATCAGTTCGTCGCGTTTCAACTGGCCGATGCCGTGCTCGGCCGAGATCGAACCGTGCAGGCTGCGCACCACATCGTGCACCGCCTTGTTCATGGGATGATAGAGAGCGAGGAACGCCTCATCGTCGCCGTCGACGGGCCGCGAAATGTTGTAGTGGAGATTGCCGTCGCCCATATGGCCGAAGCAGACGACGCGGGCACCGGCGCTCACCGACGCCACGGCGCCGGCAGCCTCCGCGATGAAACGCGGAATCGATGCAATAGGCACCGAAATGTCGTGCTTGATCGAGGCGCCCTCCGGCTTCTGCGCCTCGGGCAGCAGCTCGCGGAAATTCCAGAAGGCATCGCCCTGCGTGAGACTCGCGGCAATGACGGCGTCGCCGACGAATTCCTGTTCAAGGCCGGCCGAAAGCACGTCCTCGATCAAGGCTCTCGAATCCTCCGATGAACGACCGGACGAAATCTGCATCAGCACGTACCACGGCCAGTCCTCGATCAGCGGCCGCACCACGCCCTGGGCATGCGCCAGCGTGAAATCATAGGGCCGCTTGCCGATCAGTTCGAAAGCGGTGAGTGCTGCCCCGGCACGGTCCATGGCCAGGCTGAACAGCGAAAGTGCTGCCTCGGGCGACGACAGGCCGACGAAGGCGACTTCGCGCCCCTTCGGCTTCGGGAACAGCTTGAGCACGGCGGCGGTGATGACGCCGAGCGTGCCTTCGGCACCGACGAACAGGTTTTTCAGATCGTAGCCGGTGTTGTCCTTCTTCAGCTTGCGCAGGTCGTCGAACACCTCGCCGGTCGGCAGCACCACCTCGACACCGAGACAGAGTTCGCGCGCATTGCCATAGGCAAGCACTCCGGTGCCGCCGGCATTGGAGGAAAGATTGCCGCCGATCTGGCAGGAGCCTTGCGCGGCCAGCGACAGTGGAAACAGCCGGTCGGCGGCGTCGGCCGCCTCCTGCAGCGTCTGCAGGATGACACCGGCCTCGACCGTCACAGTGTTGGACAAGACATCGATTTCACGGATGCGGTTCAGCCGCGACAGCGACAGGACGATTTCGCGCCCGGACCTGTCCGGCACCTGGGCGCCGACCAGGCCGGTGTTACCGCTTTGCGGCACGATCGGCGTGCCTGTCTCGGTCGCCAGCCGCATGATCCGGCTGACTTCGTCGACGCTGCCCGGCCGCAGCACCAACGATGTCGCGCCGTGCCAGAGCCCGCGCCGTTCAACGAGGTAAGGCGCGATATCCTGCTCTTCACGCAGCGCATATTTGTCGCCGACGATCGCCGTGAAGCGATCGATGAGAGCGGGATCGAGTGTCTCTGTGATTTCGGTCATGGGGAAAAACTATGTTGCGGGTTGTGGGATGTCACGAGGGGCGGCGGCACGCGACAGCCGATCGTTGATCGCTTCGCCGAGCCCGTCGAAGGGAACCGGCTCGACGGCGATGGTCCGCGCGCCGCTGCGGTCAAGCTCCTGCATATAGGCGAACAGATTGCTCGCCGCTTCGCGCAGGTCACCGGTTTCGGACAAATTGAGGAAGGCTTCGGCGCGGCGCCAGCCTTGCGCCCTCTGGCTGCCGAAGCCGAGCAAAGCCTCGCCCTCGCCGACCGTGCCGGCATGGAGCCGCATCGCAGCACCTGGCGCATAGTGCGAGGCAAGCATGCCCGGCGCCTCGATACCGGCGGTGCCGCCGCGCAACAGCTCCATGCCGATAGCCGCCTCAATCTCCTCGGCGGCGATGCCGCCGGGCCTCAGCAGCCGCAATCTGTTTCCTTCGGCCTTGATGATGGTCGATTCCAGCCCGATCGGGGTCGCGCCTCCATCGACGACCAGCTTGATCCGCGCGCCGAGATCGGCCGCCACCGCTTGCGCGGTCGTCGCGCTGATCCTGCCGGATGAATTGGCGCTGGGCGCGGCAAGCGGGCGGCCGAGCCTGGCGATCAGGTCGCCGCCAAAGCCCCTCGGCATGCGCAAGGCAATCGTATCGAGCCCGGCGGTGACCAGCGGATGGATGCCGTTGCCGGGCCGTTGCGGCAGCACCAGCGTCAGCGGACCTGGCCAGAATGCCAGCGCCAGTTTCCTGGACAGCGGATCGAACATCGCGAGGCGCTCTGCCATCGCCATGTCTGCGACATGGGCAATCAGCGGGTTGAAGCGTGGCCGGCCCTTGGCCTCGAAGATGCGCGCCACGCCGATGCCGTTGGTGGCGTCGCCGGCCAGCCCGTAGACGGTTTCCGTCGGGATGGCGACGACATCGCCCTCCCTGAGCAGCGCCAGCGCCCGCTCCAGCGCCTCGCCCGAGCCAAGTATTTCAGCCACTCTCGTCACCTCACAGATGCGGGGTGCGTAGTACGATGGCGGCCGTTGGGCAAGTCGGCTGTTGGGTAACCGATTGTTGGCGAGCAGGAGCATTGGCGATTTATCAATCCCTAAAATGCTATGTTTCCACGAAAGCCGGCATCAATTCCGGCCTGCTATCGAACAGCTTCTGGGCAAAGGGGAGCGATATCAGTGTCTGCGCGTATCTTGCTGGGTATCATTCTTGCTGCTGCGGCCGGCGAAGCCCAGGCGTCATCCCTGGTTTTTCCAGGCACGCCATCCTCCACACCATCGATCGTCAGGATCGGCGCCCCCAACCAGCCTGGAACCGCCGATGCAGTCAACGCCAGCGATGCGCGGTCGGTGGTGGCAAAAGGGGAAGCGCAGCCCGACGTCACCGATGAAAAGGTGGCGGCGATCCCGGACAAGCCCGCGACCGGGCACGGCTTCCAGCCGGGCCCGATGGTCATTCGTGGCGGCGTTACCGGTCCCGACTTCCCGGCACCGGCGCCAACCGCTGCACCAGCGACAGGTACTGCGCCGGCCGCTGGCACGGCGCCGGCAACGGCCACCGCCTCCGCAGCCCCTTCGGGGACCGAGAACCAACCCACCCCGCCGAGTCCCCCGGCGCCGGCTGCAGGTCAGCGCATGCCTCCCAACGGCTACACCAAATAGCCCCGGCTTGAAGACAGGCTGACATCGATGGCGTGACTTGACGGCGGTCTGGCGACCGGCGCACCATTGCCAAGCAAACCCCGTTTCGGTTTATGTCAGCCGCAGGACGCCATCGCCTGTATTTCGCCAGGCGGTTTTGGCAGACGGGATTTCATCACTAGGGGGTAAAGGGGGGGACCATGAGAAAAGCTGGAATCGTAACCGGGGCTGGCCTTCTGCTGGCGTCACTGCTTGGCGTCGTCGCAGCTCACGCCGACGACATGCTGGGATCTTATGTCGCGCGCATTTCCGATCGCGACCATCAGGCGAGTGACGGCTATGCGCTGGACAATGCCGCGCAGATGGTGCGGCAGGACCGCGCCAACTGGCACAAATTCCACCGCCGTGACAGCGACGACGAGGGTGATGGCTGGTTCAGGACCAACGGCCAGCGCGCCGACCTGCAACGCATGCTGGAACGCGGCGGCGCGATGAGTTCCTCGACCAAGCGCGCCATCGTCAATGGCGAACCGCTGATCCAGGTCGATGTCTACGAAAACAGCGTGCGCGTCAGCATTCTCGAGAACTGACCGGGCCGTCGCCCGGGGCGGCTGACAGTCGGCTTCGGGGACGACTGACAGGAAAAGGCGGCGCCTCAGCACCGCCTTGCCATCGATGGAACCGGCGGCTGAAAAAATCAGGCCGCTTTTTCCTTGTCATCGTCTTCTTCGGACTCGTCGCCTTCAGCCTTCACGCTATCCTCGGCGTCGTCTTCGTCTTCGTCCTCGTCGTCTTCATCTTCGTCGTCATCCGAGAGCGTGGCAGTTTCGGTGGACTCTTAGCCATCTTCATCGTCGCCGTCTTCGTCGTCATCAGACAGGTCAGCGGCTTCGACCGCTGCGGCGGCGGCATGATCGAGGATGGTTTCGGAAGCGGATTCAAGCGCCTCGGCGGAAGCCGGGGTTTCTTCTGTCACTTCGATGTCGTGATCGGAATTCATGGAAGCCTCCGTGGGGTTGGGGAACATGTCCCTTTTGCCACGGAGAGATCATCGCCATATGACTGTAAGCCGGCTCGAACGGCCGGCAGCAGAGAATATTTTCTTCGCCTTAACCTGCGATCCTGGAGAAATCCGCGACCTGACCGGTGGCCGCGCGGATGCGGGCGAGCAGCGCCAGGCGGTTGGCGCGCACGGCCTGGTCCTCATCATTCACGAGAACATGCTCAAAGAATGAATCAACCGGCTCGCGCAACACGCTAAGCGCGAGCAGCGCGCCGGAAAAGTCATCGTTTTGAATCGCTTCGCCGGCTTGCTTCTCAGCCTGATTCACCGCCGCAAACAGCGATTTCTCGGCATCCTCGCGCAACAGCGCCGGCTCAACGGTTTCGGCGACCGCCGTTTTCTTCTTCTCCTCGGCGGCCAGAATGTTGGCCGCACGCTTGGTGCCGGCGAGCAGGTTTTTGCCGTCCTCGGTGTCGAGGAAGGAGCCGAGCGCCTCGACGCGGCGGACGATCTGCAGCAAGCCGTCGGACTGCGGCGTGATGACGGCATCGATCAGATCGTGGCGTGCGCCCTGGTCGCGGAGGTAGACTTTCAGGCGATCGTGGAAGAAGGCGAGGAGGTCAGCGGCTATTTGCAGAGCTCTCTCTTGGGTTTCCGAGATAATACGTTCAGCCCGGCTTGGAGCCTGTTCTCGTTCAACCATTTTGTTCAAATCACGAACGGTCTTCTCTCCTACCCCAAGATCGGCCAAATGCTGAGCTGCCTCAGTCTGCCGATCCAATTTCCGAAAATGATCGCCAACCACGTATCGGGCCATACTGAGCGCGAACACGGTGCGAAGCGTCAGCCTGATGCCGTTCTCGACAATTATCCTCACCACCCCCAGAGCCGCGCGTCTCAGCGCATACGGATCCTTCGAGCCGGTCGGCTTTTCGTCGATCGCCCAGAAGCCGACCAGCGTGTCGAGCTTGTCGGCGAGCGCGACTGCGACCGACACCGGATCGCTGGGCACATAATCGGATGGGCCTTGTGGCTTGTAGTGTTCCTCTGCGGCAGCGGCGACCGAAGCATGTTCGCCTTGCAGCAATGCATATTTGCGGCCCATTGCGCCTTGCAGTTCTGGGAACTCGCCAACGACTTCGGTGGTGAGATCGGCCTTGGCCAAGACGGCAGCGCGCCGCGCCAGTGCCGGATCGGCGCCGATGATCGGCGCCAGTTCCTCGGCAAGCCGCGCAATCCGCTCCACCCGTTCGCCTTGCGTGCCGAGCTTGGCGTGGAAAGTCACGCCGAGATGGTCGAGGCGGGCCATGCGCTGGTCGAGCGGCTTCTTGAGATCAAGCCCGAATTTTTCCGCCGATGCCTCGAGCTCACGCAGGTCAGGCAAGTCGCCCTGGTCGGTCGTCCAGAAATAGAGCGCATCGGACAGGCGGGCGCGCACCACCTTGCCATTGCCGTGGGCGATCTCCTTGCCGCCATCCCTCGCTTCGATATTGGCGGTGAGGATGAAGCGATTGGAAAGCGCGTCGTCGAAACCCTGCGGCCGCGTCACAAAGCATTTCTGGTTGGCGCGAATGGTCAGCCGGATCACTTCGGCTGGAATGGCGAGGAATGCCTCCTCGAACTCGCCCATCAGCACGACCGGCCATTCGACCAGCCCGGACACTTCCTCCAGCAGCCCTTCGTCCTCAACCAGATCAAGCCCGTTGGCGAAGGCGAGATTGCGGGCATCGGCAAGGATGATCTCCTTGCGCCGGTCGGCATCGAGCACGACCTTGGCCGCTTCCAGCTTGGAGACATAGTCGTCGAAGCGGCGCACCGTGATGGCATCCGGCGCATGGAAGCGGTGGCCATAGGTGATGTTGCCGGAGCGGATGCCGTCGATCTCGAAATCGACCACGACAGGCTCCTCTGTTTCCGGGCCGAAGGTGCACAGGATCGATTGCAGCGGCCGTACCCAGCGCAGTGAACCGGGCTTGGCCGAGGCCGGCCCCCAGCGCATCGATTTCGGCCACGGAAAATTGCGGATGATGCCCGGCACCAGTTCGGCGATGATCTCCTCCGCCGCCCTGCCCGGCTTCGAAATGTGGGCGACATAAAAATCGCCTTTCTTCGGATCGGAATGGACATGCGCCTCGGCGATCGAGGAAAGTCCGGCCTTGCGCAGGAAACCCTGGACCGCCTGTTCAGGCGCCGATGTCGAAGGCCCCTTGATCTCTTCGCTTATATCCTTCGAGCGCGCGGTCAGGCCCCTGATGTCGAGGGTCTGCCGCCGCGGCGTCCAGTACTCGCGCGCCGCCTCATAGGTCAGTCCCGCCTCGACCAAACCGTCGGTCAGCATCTTCCTGAGATCACCCGCCGCCTTGCGCTGCATGCGCGCAGGGATTTCCTCGGAGCGAAGTTCTAGAAGCAGGTCAGGCATCGGGGTCAGCTCATGCGGGAGAGTGGTCCGGGCGGGGCATAGCAACTCGGCTGGCTGCTGTCACCCTTTACACAAATTTTGACCGCCCTGTCGGGACGAGACCACGCCACCCGTCCTTGGATCAAAGATTTCCATGAACCGAACGCAGCGCTGAAGCGACCCACGCTCAGGCAGGGAACATTTGGCTCAACGATCATGAAAACGGCATCCAGACTTCTGCAGATCCTCGCACTCGGCGCCTGCTTCACCGCGCAGGCTCACGGTGCCTTCTCGATGCCAGGCGTTCGACAGGCATTGCGCACGATCGACGGTGCCAGCAGCCAGAACATACTGCCGATCAAAGCTTCCTTCGAGATGATGAAGCGGGCCTGAGACTCAGGCCGCCAAGCCACCCGCCTGCGTCTTCAAAAATGCCTCACCGCAAGCCTTGGCCAGATTGCGCACCCGCAGGATATAGCTCTGCCGCTCGGTGACCGAAATCACGCCGCGTGCGTCGAGCAGGTTGAAGACATGGCTGGCCTTGATGCACTGGTCGTAGGCCGGGAAAACCATGCGGTGCATCGGCAGATTGTCGTTCGATGCCGGCGCGCCGGCGTCGAGCAGCGCCTTGCACTCGGCCTCGGCGTCCTCGAAGTGGCGCAGAAGCATCGCCGTGTTGGCGTATTCGAAATTGTGGCGCGAATATTCCTGCTCGGCCTGCAGGAAGACATCGCCATAGGTGACCTTGTCGGCGCCTTCGCGGCCGTTGAAATTGAGGTCGTAGACATTGTCGACGCCCTGCACATACATGGCCAGCCGCTCCAGCCCGTAAGTTAGTTCGCCGGCCACAGGCGCGCATTCGATGCCGCAGACCTGCTGGAAATAGGTGAACTGCGAGACTTCCATGCCGTCGCACCAGCATTCCCAGCCGAGACCCCAGGCGCCCAGCGTCGGGCTTTCCCAATCATCCTCGACGAAGCGGATGTCGTGCAGCAGCGGATCGACGCCGATCGCCGCCAGCGAGCCGAGATAGAGTTCCTGCAAATTGGGCGGGTTCGGCTTCAGGATCACCTGGTACTGGTAATAATGCTGCAGCCGGTTCGGGTTCTCGCCATAGCGGCCATCCTTGGGACGACGCGAGGGTTGGACATAGGCAGCGTTCCAGCGTTTTGGGCCGAGCGCGCGCAGCGTCGTTGCCGGATGAAACGTGCCGGCGCCGACTTCCATGTCGTAGGGCTGCAGGATGACGCAGCCATAGGCCGCCCAATAGTTGTGCAAGGTCAGGATCAGCCCCTGGAACGAGCGGCTGGGATGCATATGGGCGGGGATTTCAATTGTCACGGGTGGCCTCGACAGCACAGGCTAGCTTGCCGGCACGTCCTAGAGACCCAGCAGCAAAGCGTCAAGCAAGGCACGCCGATGCCGTCACCCCGACATTATGGACAATGTTGAAAGCTTTGCAGGGGCTGGCCCATTGCCCATCTCTCGGGCCTACGCTCTGTTTGCCTGTGCAGCAACGACAACAGGTTTCAGCCATGCCCAGCCCGATCGTCATCCGCCCTGTCGCGCGACAGGATTTCGAGCAATGGCTGCCGCTGTGGGATGGCTACAATGCATTTTATGGCCGCTCGGGCGAAACGGCCCTGCCGGGTGAGATTACCCAGATGACATGGTCTCGTTTCTTCGATGCCTATGAGCCGGTCCACGCGCTGGTGGCCGAAGGCGAGGGACAGCTTCTCGGCCTCGTGCACTATCTCTTCCATCGCAGCACCACGGCGATCGCACCGAATTGCTATCTGCAGGACCTTTTCACCACGCAGGCATCGCGTGGCAAAGGCATCGGACGGGCGCTGATCGAGGGCGTCTACGAGCGCGCCCAGGCGGCCGGCTCGGGCCGCGTGTACTGGCTGACGCATGAGACCAATCACACGGCGATGAAGCTTTACGACAAGGTCGCCGAACACTCCGGCTTCGTCGTCTATCGCAAGCTCTTCTGAGGCAGCCAGCCTAATACGGTTCAAACGAAAACGGGACTCCGAAAGAGCCCCGCTTGCGTTGAATTCAAATGGCTGACTTCATCCCTTCGGGGCGGGCACCGGCTCCGGCTTGACCTTCGGGGTCTCCTGCGCCGTGTTGGATTCGATCGGCGGCAGGCCCTTCATCAGCTTCTGCTGCAAGTTGGCCAGCACATCGGGATCCGGCTTCAGGTCGCGAGCCTGGTTCCACTGGAAGGTGGCTTCCAGCTTGCGGCCGACGCGCCAGTAGGCGTCGCCGAGGTGATCGTTGAGAACCGGATCTTCCGGCTTCAGCGACACGGCGCGTTCCATTTCGCGCACCGCGTCATCGAACCTGCCGAGGCGGAAATAGGCCCAACCCAGCGAATCGACGATGTAACCGTCGCTCGGCCTGAGGTCGACGGCCTTTTGAATCATCGCCAGGCCTTCCTTGAGGTTCATGTTCATGTCGACCCAGGAATAGCCGAGATAGTTCAACACCTGCGGCTGGTCGGGGAACAGTTCCAGCGCCTTGCGGAAGTTCGGCTCGGCCTTGGGCCATTCCTTCAGACGTTCATAAGCGATGCCGCGCTGGTAGAAGATGTTCCAGTTGGCCGCGGTCGGCGCCTTCAGCACCTCGACGGCCTTATCGTAGAGAGTGGCGGCCGAACGGAAATCGTCCTTCGAGGAATAGACGCCACCGAGCGCCAGATAGGCGCGCATGTCATTGGGATGGGCGTCGACCAAGGCTTTCAGATGGGTGATCGCTTCTTCGTGACGGTCGAGATCGGCAAGATTGAGGCCGAGTTGCAGGTCCGAAAGCTCCTTCAGCGGCGAAGCGGCGGGAATCCGGCGATAGAGCGCGATGGCACCTTCGCCGTCCTTCAATTGCTCGGACACGGCGGCGAGTTGCACAAGGGCAGCGTCGCTATCTGGCTTCAAAGCAAGCGCATATTGCAGATAGAGGCGGACGAAGGGCTCGCCGCCACCACGGTTGAGCGCGGTGGCGAGGTCGAGCAGGATTTCGGAGGCGCCATCGGATGGACCGGCAACCAGCGGCGCAATCTTGTCGCCTTTTGCAATTCGGTCGCGCAAGGCGACGATTTCCAGCTTGCCCGGCGAAAACGCCTCGGCCTGGTCGAGCACCGACAGCGCCTTGGTCTTGTCGCCCTTGCGGACCAGGAACGAGGCGTAGGCCTGGGCATTGCGCATCCAGGTTTCGGGAGCGGCACCGCCGGCGGCGGTATCCTGCATGGTCGCGGCATAGATCGCCTCGGCCTTTTCGGGCATGCCGGATGCATCAGCGATCAGGGCGCGGTGGAACGACTTGAACAGGCCGAACCAATCCGGCCCCTGCAGCTTGTCGATGGACGCCATCGCATCGGCAGGCGCGCCGGCGCCTTGCTGCGCCCAGCCGGACATCACCCCGGAGATCAACCGGTCGAGATCGGATTCCAGCGACAGCTTGAGCCAGTACTGCGCCTTGGTGAAATCCTTCTTGTGGAAGGAATCGACGGCGAGCGCCAAGCGCGAGAAACGCTCGACGTCAGGCACTTCCTTGAGCTTGTCGGCATAGACCAGGGACTCGTCGAAGCGCCCTTGCGCGATCAGCGACAGCATCAGGCTCTGCTGCAGGCCGGTGTCGCTCGGGTCAAAGGCCAATGCTTGCTTGTAGTAGGCGATGGCGCTGTCGAGGTCGTTATCGCCTTCGGCGATCCGGGCTGCCAGATAGGCGCCCGAAAATGACGTGATCTTGACCGGTTCGCTGGTCTGCTTGGCATAGGCCGGCAAAGCCGAGATCGTCATGCCTGTCACAATTGCCAGCCTTGTCAGCCAGCGCGCACATCCTTGCCGCATCGTATCCCTTTCAGCCAGGCGCCATCTCCGCATCAGCGGGATCGGCGTAGACTCGATCTTTCCAGGCAAAGCATGGCCTTTTTGGGGTCGCGCTTCAATCCGCCTCGAATTCACAATCCGGGCACCCGATTAACAAATCATGGCGACAGGGGGCAGTTTTCCGATTTTGAATTTCGGCCATGGCCCTGCGCAGCGCCGAATATATCACAGCTTCGACCCTTGAGCTCGGCGCCAATATCAACCCTCGGCTGGCGAGGCGGACCGCTGCACCAGCGTGTCGCTATATCCACCGGCCGCTATCGTGCTGCACAGTTCGTTCCATTCGCAGCCGCCGCAGGCCTTGCGTAGAAGGCCAGCCGAAAACGCCTGCCGCATCCGGGCTAAGGTCCCCGTGTCGAGATCGAGGTGGGTGCCGACACGGATTGGCCGCGCCAGCAATTCCTCTACATCCAGCGCGGCGAGCCGGTCCCGCTCGACGACACTCTCGTTGAGACAATGCGGTTCCGGCTCGTCGAGCAAGGGAGCGCAGACATCGTCGGGGCCGGAAACGAGGAGGATGCCCTCGCCCCGGCTCAGGCGCTCCGCGACGCGATCATAATTGGCGATGAAGGCGGGGCTGTATCCCTTGCCCACATAGGTGAGCAGGCAAAGGAGGTGATGGGCGCGCAGCCTGATCGTCACGGATTGGCCGGCTTCGCCTTGCCGCCGGGAAGGGCCATGAGGGTCGCGGCACCCAGCGCTGACTTGAGCAAGCCGCCAACGATGAACGGCAGGAGGCCGAAGGTAACGGCCTGTTCGGCTCCAATCATGACGGCAAGCCATGCTGTGCCCAGCACAAGGCAGGCAAGGTTGCCAAGCAGCATGGCGACGAAGGCAAGCATCACCCTTTTGCCGTTCCAGCCGCGTTCGGCCAGCCAGCCGACCAGTGCGCCGACAAGCGGGAAGGCGAAGAGATAGCCACCCGTCGGCCCGACGAAATGCGCCGCACCCGCTGCCCCTCCGGACAGAACCGGAAAGCCGACCGCACCCTCGACCAGCCAGGCGGCGATGGTGAGCGCGCCAAGCCGCCAGCCATAGAGGGCGCCGATTAGGGTCACCGCAAAGGTCTGCATGTTTACCGGGACCGGCACCATCGGCACCTCGATATAGGACGCCAGCGCCAGGAACAGCGTGCCAAGCACGACGGCTCCAACCTGCCAGGCAAGAGAACGATCCTGGAGCTGGAGCGGACTGAACGACGGCTTGCCGGGTGAGAATGCGACGTCTGTCATTGGGATTCCTTCGATCGATTGCAAATTATAGATAATTTCTGTTTTCGATCTATTATCGAATCCACACTTCCCTGGGGATTGCAAGCCCTGGCTTTGGCGGAGGCCGTCTAACCTACTATGGCGAAGGCTTCGCGCGTCGTTCCGGAAGCCGTCCTGACCGGCTTGCGGCCAATCCATTGGACGTGCCGCCCCAGTGTGACGGCCGCGGATTCGGTGTTTCCCTGCCGCAAGGCGGTGAGGATCGCGCGATGGTCCTGATCGGTGCGCGTCTCCCACTCCGACCGCCATGCCGCGAACAGGAAACGGGCGCTTGCCGCGTGCAGGTCGTCGATGGTCGCGAGCAGGCGCGGCATGCCGCATGGCGACAGGATCAAGCGGTGGAAGGCGCGGTTGGCCTCTTCCCACGACCTGACATCGCGGGACTTGTCGCCGGCCTTGGTCGCCTCCTCGGCGAGATCGAGAATGGCCGATGTCAGATGCGGCGCGGCGTGGCGCAGCGCCAGCACTTCGAGTGCTGCCCGCATTTCGGCGACCTCCTTGACCTCGCCCAGATCGAAAGACGCGACACGCACGCCGCGGCGCGGCTCGCCGATGGCCAGTCCCTGCGCCTCGAGACGGCGGAAGGCCTCGCGCACCGGAACATGGCTGGTTTGGAATTCCTCGGCGATATGATCCTGCCGAAGCCTGGCCCCTGGCTCGATCGCACCGGAAATGATCCGGTCCGCCAGAACCTTGCTGATGCGCACCGCGATGGTGTCGTCCGTGCCCTTTGCCATGTTTATAGATAATTTGCGGCAGGGCAGCTTGTCGAGCCAATTGCAGTCGAAATCGCGAGGCGCCAGAAGCAAGACTCAAGGCTGTGAGACGAAACCGTCGAGTGCAGGCATCGCCACGGTGATCAGGTCATGCAGCCGCTTCTTCGGCACCCCGTCGCGCGCCTGCACAGAGAGGCCAAACAACAGCGTGGTGTAGTAGTCGCCAAGCGCTTCCGGATCAGTATCCGGCTTGAGGTCGCCGTCGCGAACGCCCTTTCTCAGGCGCTCGACAATCAATGCATTGCGCGCCAGTCGGCGCTCGGCCAGCCAGTGCAGCACGTTATCGTTTTCCGTGGCGCAGTTGGTGGCGGCCGAGACGACCATGCAGCCTTTCGGCAAGTCCGGCCTTGTGTAGATTTCGATTGCATCGCGCAGCAACCGCTCGACAAACCGCCTTGCGGTCGGCTCCTCGGCAAGCGCGCTGGTGGCGAAGCTTCCTTCGCTGGTTTCGTAGAGAACAACGGCTTCGCGAAACAGATCCTCCTTCGAGCCAAAGGCGGCATAGATGCGCGCCGATGCCAGACCAAGCATGGACACGAGGTCGGCCATCGAGGTGCCCTCGTAGCCGCGCATCCAGAAGGCATCGCGCGCTTTCTGCAGAGCCTGGGCTCTGTCGAACTCCCTTGGCCGTCCCGCCATCGCGGTCTCCATTTCTTTATCGATCAACAAATAATCCGCTTGACTCCGGATTGCAAACCCAATTCTTTGTCGATCGATAAAGAATAAAAAGGAGATTGGCATGAGTTCACTCGATCAAGGGGTGCCGTTCGGCGCCACTGCGACACAGGGAGGGGTTGGCGCGAAGCGCGGCGCCACGCTGGCATTGCTCGCCTTCGCCCAGCTTATCATCGCTCTCGACATCAACATCGTCTTCGTGGCGCTGCCCGAAATCGGGGCTGGGCTGGGCTTTTCCGGCCAGACCTTGCAATGGGTGGTGAGCGCCTACACCGTGTTTACCGGCGGTTTTCTGCTGTTCGGCGGCCGCGCCGCCGACCTTATCGGTCAGCGCCGCATTTTCATCTTCGCTCTCTGGCTCTATGCGCTTTCGTCGCTGGTCGGCGGCCTCGCCTGGTCGCCGGAAATCATCATCGCTGCCCGCGCTGTACAAGGCATCGGCGGCGCTTTCCTGTTCCCGGCGACGCTCTCGCTGATCAATCGCCTGTTTGCCGAAGGACCGGAACGCAACAGGGCGCTGGCGGTGTGGGGCGGTGCCGGCGCGAGCGGCCTCACCCTTGGCTCACTGGCCGGTGGATTCCTGACAGGCGCCTTCGGCTGGTCGTCGGTCTTCTACGTCAATGTGCTGCTGGCTGGCATAGCCATCATCGCCGCATTTGCCATCATTCCACGCGATCCCAAGCGGCACCAGCGCCGCAACTTCGATCTGCCTGGCGCGCTGACCGTCACTGCGGGCGCCACATTGCTGGTCTTCACGCTGGTCCAGGGACCTGAATATGGCTGGGGTTCGCCAGCGATCGTCGCCAGCGCCGCGCTGGCAGCGATCTTCATCATCGCCTTCGCGCTGATTGAGGCGAAGAGCGCTGACCCGCTGATGCCGCTGCGGCTGTTCCGCAATCGCAGCCTCGTCGCCGGCATGACGATCACCTTCCTGTTCATGGGAACGTTCGGGGCCCTGCCCTATTTCCTCACCGTCCTGTTGCAGACCGTGCATGGCTTCACCGCGCTGGAAACCGGCCTCGCCTTCCTGGTGCCGTCGATCGCCATCGCCGCCGGCACGCAGCTCGGTGAACGCCTGGCAACGCGCTTTTCAACCCGCTCGACCCTGGTCGGCGGCATGGTCATAGGGGCGGCCGGCACGGCGCTGATGGTCCTTGGAGCATCAGCCAACAGCTTCTATCTGGCTCTCGTTCCAGGGCTGATCATCTCCGGTGTCGGACAGGGCATCGTCTGGACCGCCATGTGGATCGCGGCCGCGTCGGGCGTGGCTCACGACGAACAGGGCGTCGCCTCGGGGATGGCCTGCACGACGCTCAACATCGGCAACGCGATCGGCATGGCGACGTTGATCGCGATCGCCAACAGCCATGTCGGCGGATTGAGCGGCGATGCACTGAAGGCCGCGATAGCCGACGGCATACAGATCGCCTTCTGGCTGGCGGCGGCGGGCATCGTTGTCAGCCTGCTTGCCGCAATCGCTTTGCCGGGAAAGGCGAAGTAGCCGGCAACCGGGTGACGCCGCTCAATTCACCCGGCTGATGCAGAAATCGATGACGTCGATCAGCGCCGATTTCTGCGGCGTCGCTTCCAGCGGCGCCAGCGCGTCGCGGGCGATCTCGCCGAAATGGCGGGCGCGTCCGATCGTGTCGGCAATGGCGCCATGGCGAGTCATCAGGCCGATCGCCTTTTCCAGACCGGCGTCATCGGTGACATTGTCCTCGATGGCACGCTTCCAGAAGGTGCGCTCGGCCTTGGTGCCGCGCCGGTAGGCGAGGATGACCGGCAAGGTTACCTTGCCCTCGCGGAAATCGTCGCCGACATTCTTGCCGAGATCCTTGCTGGTGCCGCCATAGTCCAGCGCGTCATCGATCAGCTGGAAGGCAAGGCCGAGATTCATGCCGTAGGAGCGCAGCGCCGCACGATCGTTGCGGGTCGCCTGGGCAATGACGGGGCCGACCTCGGCAGCAGCCGAAAACAGCGCCGCGGTCTTGGCCTTGATGACGGCGAAATGCTCGTCCTCGGTGGTTTCGAGGTTCTTGGCGGCGGCAAGCTGCATAACCTCGCCCTCGGCGATGATGGAGGCAGCACTCGACAGGATATCGAGCGCTTCGAGCGAGCCGACATCGACCATCATGCGGAAAGCCTGGCCGAGCAGGAAGTCGCCGACCAGCACGCTTGCCTGGTTGCCCCAGATCATGCGGGCGGTCTTCTTGCCGCGCCGCATGCCGCTCTCGTCGACGACATCGTCGTGGAGAAGCGTCGCCGTGTGCATGAATTCGACGGAGGTGGCGAGCTTGACGTGGCCCTCGCCGGCATAGCCGAACATCTGCGCGGCGGCCAGCGTTAGCATCGGCCGCAGCCGTTTGCCGCCGGACGAGATCAAATGGTTGGCGACCTCCGGGATCATCTCGACATCGGAGCCGGCCTTGGACAGGATCAATTCATTGACGCGTCCCATATCGGCCGCCGTCAGATCGATCAGATCCTTGATGGAGGCGGGCTCCCGCTTCCCGTTTTCGATGTTGAGAACGACACCCACAACAATCACTCCCGTCTTGGTATAGAGCGTGCGACGGCACCCTTAGTCCCTGCATGGACTCTAGGGCGGCGGACATGGCCACGGCAAGTGGCGAATTGGCGCGGCGTCGATGACGGAATGTCAACGACCCGAGAGGGAACGGGGACCCGAGAGGGAACGGGGCTCTGCCTCGGAATCCCCTGCCCGTTTACATCAATAGCGCAAACTGCGAGTTTCATATGATGATAGAACTTGTCCGCACCAACGATGCCGTGATCATCTCCTTTGTTGAATCGCTGATGCGCGACGCCGGCATCGCCTGCTTTGTCGCCGATCAGAATATGAGCATTCTCGAAGGGTCGATCGGCCTTTTGCAGAAACGCGTCATGGTCGATGCCGACCAGGCCGACGCGGCACGGCGCATCCTCAGGGATGCCGGCATCGCCAACGAAATCCGCGGAAAATAATGTCCGCCGCGCCCGCCGCCCTTGTCCCGGACACGCCGGCCCATACGGTCGACGCTTTCCATCGCGGCCGGTTCTGGCTCGTCCAGCCCAAGCAGGGCGGCCATCGCGCCGGCATGGATGCGATGATGCTGGCGGCATCCGTGCCATCGACCTTTGGCAGGCGCCTGGCCGATTTCGGCGCCGGAGCCGGAGCTGCCGGACTGGCGGTGCTGTCACGCTGCCCGGCGGCAGAGGCGGTGCTTGTCGAACGCGCGCCGGAAATGGCGGCCTTCGCGGCGGCGACGCTTGCCCATCCCGGCAATGCCCATCTCAGCGATCGCGCCTCCGTGCTGGTCGCCGATGTCACCGTATCGGGCCGGGCGCGGGCGGCCGCCGGCCTCGCCGACAACGACTTCGACTTCGTCATCATGAACCCGCCTTTCAATGCTCCCCGGGACCGGGCCACATCGGATCGCCTGCGAAAGGAAGCCCATGTCATGGAGGACGGGCTGTTCAAGAGCTGGATCAGAAGTGCGGCGGCGGTGGTCAAGCCGCGCGGCGGGCTCGCCGTAATCGCCCGGCCCGAACAGCTCGGCGCCATTCTCGATGCGATCACAGGCCGCTTCGGCGATGCCGAGATGCTCGCCGTCCACCCTCGTCCCGATGCGGCGGCGATCCGCATCGTCGTGCGGGCAGCGCTCGGGGCACGGGGAAAGCTCGCCATACGCCCGCCCCTGATGCTCCACGCGCAATCAGGCAACGGCCCCGACGAGCGCAGCGAAATGATCGCCAACGGCCTCGCCTCGCTGTTCGGAGATTGAGCTATTCTGCCCGGCGACATTGCCGTTGGCCGGGAAATCCCTACATGCCTGCAACCCATCGACCGGAGACTGCGCCCTCGTGAAACGCCTTATCAACCGCCTGCTGCCGAAATCCTGGCGCTCCACCGCCGTCACTATTCCGGTCATCCGGCTGCACGGCACCATCATGGCAGGCGGTGGCCAGTTTCGGCCGAGCCTGTCGCTGGCTTCCACCGCCGGCCTCATCGAGAAGGCGTTTTCCTACGACGCGCCGGCGGTCGCCATCTCGATCAATTCGCCGGGCGGCTCGCCGGTGCAGTCTCGGCTGATCTTCAAGCGCATCCGCGACCTGGCCACGGAAAAGAACAAAAAGGTACTGGTCTTCGTCGAGGATGTGGCGGCGTCGGGCGGCTACATGATCGCGGTCGCTGGCGACGAGATCTTCGCCGATCCGTCGTCCATCGTCGGTTCGATCGGCGTGGTGTCGGCCTCGTTCGGCTTCCCTGAACTGATGAAAAAGATTGGCATCGAGCGACGTGTCCACACCGCTGGCCAGAACAAGGCGGTGCTCGATCCGTTCAAGCCCGAGAAGAAGGAAGATGTCGAACGGCTGAAGGCGCTACAGCTCGAGGTGCACGCAACCTTCATCGACCTCGTCAAGGAGCGGCGCGGCACGAAACTGAAGGACGACCCGGAACTGTTCACCGGCCTGTTCTGGACAGGCATCAAGGGCCTCGAACTCGGTCTGGTCGATGCGCTCGGCGACATGCGCACTGTGCTCAAGACCCGTTTCGGGGCGAAAACCCAGCTCAGGCTGATCACGACACCGCGCGGTTTTCTTAGCCGCTTCGGCCTGTTCGGCTCAAGCAAGGGCTTTTCAGCGCCCGATATCGTAGCCGCTGCCGCCAGCGGCGTGATCGATGCGGCGGAAGAGCGCGCATTGTGGTCTCGCTTCGGGCTTTGAAAACTCGGCAGAACCGTCTAGCATGAGAGCTTGAGTTTCATGCATGTCGTGTTGCCAAAAGCGGGTCGACATGCATCAACCGACCCGACCGGCCGCCTTCGCCGGCCCAGCGTGGGAGGAGTTTTGGCATGCCGCAGATCATTTTCTTCGCCGTCGTTGGCGTTGCCGCCTATTTCGGCTACCGCACCTTCATTAGGGAAGCCGAGCGTGTGACCGCCAAGGTGCGACGCACAGAAAAGCAGACGGCCAACGGCGCGATCGGCACTTTGGTCAAGGATCCGAAGACCGGCGAATACCGGCTGGCCAAGGACTGAGCATCATCCCGCAGACGATTGTGGACACCGACATCGGGTCGCGTAGCTGGCACGCACACGCCAAAATCAATCTTGCGCTGCATGTCACCGGCAGGCGCCCTGACGGCTATCATCTGATCGAGAGCCTGGCGGTGTTCACACGGTTTGGCGACAGGGTCGAAATCGCGCCCGCCGACGGCGATGAGTTTACCGTATCCGGCCGTTACGCCCCGGCCGTTCCTCTCGACGCCAGCAATCTGGTGCTCAAGGCGCGCGATGCCCTGCGGCAGACAGCCGGGCAAGAGCGCACACCGCCGGTCGCCATCCGGCTCGAAAAGAACCTGCCGGTCGCCTCCGGCGTCGGCGGCGGTTCGAGCGACGCGGCAGCCGTGCTGCGCGGGCTGGCGCAGACTTGGGCCCTGGACATCGATGGCACCGAGCTGGCACGGATCGGCCTCTCGCTTGGCGCCGATGTGCCGATGTGCCTGGCGGCGAAGCCGCTGGTCGCGCGCGGCATCGGCGACGAGCTGTCGATGGTGCCGGATTTTTCGGCGCTTGGGCTGGTGCTGGTCAATCCGGGCACGCCGATCTCGACGGCGGATGTCTTTGCAGCGCTTTCCCGGCGCGACAATGAGGCCTTGCCGCCGCTGCCGCGCAGCATCGATTTTCACAGCCTGCGCAACTGGCTGGAGATCACCCGCAACGATCTCGAGCCCGCGGCGCTGGAGGTGCAACCCGCAATCGGTAGGGCGCTTTCCTGGCTGAACAAGGCCGGATCGGGGTTCTCGCGGATGTCGGGATCCGGCGCGACATGTTTCGGCCTGTTCGAAACCGGCAATGTCGCCAAGCGCGCCGCCGCCGAAATCCGCGGCCGCCAGCCCGACTGGTTCGTTGCCGCGACGCGCAGCATCGCATCGGAGGGCGCAGATGGCCAGAATTGACGAGAGCCGCTCCTTCATTCCCGTGCGCATCGCGGTGCTGACCGTTTCGGATACGCGCAGCCTCGCCGACGACAAATCCGGCCAGACGCTGGCCGACCGCATCACCGAGGCCGGCCATCTGCTGGCGGCCCGCAATATCGTCACCGACGACCGCGAGAAAATCCGCGACACGGTTCTGGCGTGGTCACAGGACAAGAATATCGATGTCGTCATCACCACCGGCGGCACCGGCTTCACAGGCCGTGACGTGACGCCGGACGCGCTGGAGCCGATCTTCGAAAAGCGCATGGATGGCTTTTCGGAAGTGTTCCACCGGATTTCCTACGACAAGATCGGCACCTCGACGATCCAGAGCCGGGCGACCGGCGGCGTCGTCAACGCCACCTTCGTCTTCGTGCTGCCGGGTTCGCCAGGTGCCTGCAAGGACGCGTGGGACGGCATCCTGAAAGCGCAGCTCGACTACCGGCACATGCCATGCAACTTCGTCGAGATCATGCCGCGCCTGGACGAGCATTTGCGGCGCAGCAAATTGGCTCTGTAAAACCCGAGGCAAAGCGCCGGTTCCACGCCGCGTTTGCCCGGCAAAACAGCACCGGCGCCTTCGAAACCCCATTCCAACCCGGACCTCGGAAAAGTACCTTGTCTGAAGGCGATCATCGCCGTTCACGACAAGGCAGCTACGATGACCGTGCACACCGGTGGATGCCATTGCGGCAACATACGCCTTGCATTTTCAACCGAACTCGACCCATCGCAAATCGAAGTTCGCGCCTGCCAATGCTCGTTCTGTGTCAGACATGGTTCGCGCGCGGCTGCCGATCCGGACGGCAGACTGGTCATCTCGGTCAAGGATGAGGCGCGATTGCGAAAATATCAGTTCGGGCTGAGGACGGCCGACTATTTGATCTGCCGGGATTGCGGCGTCTATGTCGCCGCAATCGCCGGAGAGGATGACGCAAGGGCGATCGTCATCATCAACGCCCTGGACGACCGCGAGCGGTTCAACCAGGAGCCGGTCCGTGTCGACTTCGATACGGAAAACAGGGCGCAGCGCCAAGCCAGACGCCGCACACACTGGACACCTGTCGAGATGAGCTTCGGATAGGCAGCTCTCAGCGGATGACCGGCTCGCCATGAAACCGTCGGCGCGACGGCGGCGATACGCCGAAGCCGACTTCCATCATCAGTCGCGGCGTGCGTGCCGGCACGGTGCCCATATGAAAGCCAAAGGGGTCCTCGACGAAGCCGAGACCGGCCTCGCCGGTCAGCGTCACCGGGCTCTGCTCGCCATAGACATCCAGAACCTGTTGCGCGGGATGGCCGACCAGAAGGGTAAGCTGATGCTTGAGGCTGCGGCGCTTGTGGCTGCCCCTGACATAGACATGCGGACCGGTGTCGGCGTCGACCGGCTTGAGGTAGAAGAAGAATTTCAGCATGCGCCAGTCGTCGAGGTCAAAATGATACTTGCCGAGCGAGGCGAGGTTCTTGTCGGCATCCGAAGCGGCACCTGTGGGAAAACTCCACCAGACCCGCGTCGTGATCAGTTTCGCCTGGCCGCCGAGATAGTGCGCGGCAATATCCAGAAGCAGCGGATCGCGCTGGATGGCAAGCGCCGCCGGGCAGTCGAGGATGCGCTCGAAAAAATGCCCGCTAAGCAGCGAGCGGCCAAGGCGTTTCTCGGCCTCGGCATGTTCCCCCGGCATGAATTCGAGACGGCGGTCGAAATTGCCGAAGCAAGGCGTGCGCCCGGCGAAGTCGGCGATCTCTTCATGGATATCAGGCGGCAGGACCAGGCCTGAGAACAGCCCGTCGGAGCGCAACGCATCGACGACCGCTCCCCGTTCGACACCGGCAAACATCGTATCCCCGGCATTGGCGACCGGGCGGGCGCGCTTTGCGCCGAGCCAATGCATGCGGCGTCCGGGCATGGTGCGCGCCAACACGAACATCGGCAGCCAGGCAGGGTTCTCACGCAGGTCCGTCAGATAGGTTGGAATACGCACGGCGATGCGCCGCAGCAGGCTGCCGTTGCGCGCAATGGCCTCGAGACTGGCCGCGCCGGATGTGTCGGGGGTTGAAAGCTTCATTGGGTCCTCGGCTATGAGAGCACCACCGATGCCGCATCGGTGCTCGCCTCTCGGCATGACCCAAACCCAATTCCCGCTTGAACGGAAGCTAACCCCGCGTCAAATTTTGTGCAATGCACAATGACCTGAGCAACTGCAAAAAATCACGTCGAGGGGCGGCGCTCCTGCTTGGCCGGCGCCATCCAGATTTCGGCGTCGAGCCGCTTCGTCGCGAGGCCGCGGGCGATGGCCTCGGCACTGCCGGCACTCTTGGCCGCGGCCGCCGCCTGACGCTTGCTGATCAGCAATCCGTCGGCCAAGGCGCGGTTTCCCGAAAAGACCCGGGCCAGGAATGGCGTGCGACTGGCTCGCGTGCGCGAAAACCGTGCCGCCATGGTCTGCCTGGCCGTATGGGCGACAACTTCATCGATCCAGCCCTCCACCAGCCGCGCGCCCGGCTCCAGGAGCAGCAACCAATCCCCCTTGGCCTGGCGGATGCCGGCAGCGACACCGCCCGTCACGTACTGACAGCCGGCATGCTCGGCCACATGATGCGTCTGGTCGGTAGAGCCTGTGTCGCAGACGATGACTTCACGCACCACGCCTTCGACCGCGCCGCCAATCAGCGAGGCGAGCGTGCGGGCGAGGCCCTCCTCGTCGTTGCGGGTTTCGATGAGAACACTGAGCATGCTGAGCCGAATAGCGGAAAGCGCCCGACAGCGCCAGTTTTGCATCGCACCATAGAAAGTTCTTGCTTTGTTCTTATCAACGAAATAGGAATAATTTCATGAGCAGAGCGATTCGACACAACATGGACAGTCCCTGGGAGCGGGCGAAAATGGAACAGATCGTGCGCGCCGACATTGCAGCTTTCGGAGCAGGAAGAGCCGAGATGGCCAACGCGATGGTCGAGCAGAGCGGCATGCGTGTCCGCCCGGACCGCAACCGCGGCAGGTCAGCGGGTATCAATCCGTCCGGCCGGTTCGAGCCGGTCAGCCGGCACGTGTTCGACGATGGCTGGAATTCGCTGGAGGAACTGCCGCCCTTCAAGACCGAAGTGCAGGTCGAGAAGCCGCGCACAATCATCACCCGCAACGAATCGCCCGACATTTCCTTCGACCGTTCCATCAACCCCTATCGCGGCTGCGAGCATGGCTGCGTCTATTGCTTTGCCCGCCCGACGCACGCGTTCATGGGCCTGTCGCCGGGTCTGGATTTCGAATCGAAGTTGTTCGCCAAGCCTGATGCGGCGCGCTTGCTTGACAAGGAGCTTTCGAAAGACAGCTACCAGCCGCGCACCATCGCCATCGGCACCAACACCGACCCCTACCAGCCCATCGAGAAGCAATACCGGATCATGCGCGAAATTCTCGAAGTGCTGGAAGCGCGCGGCCATCCAGTCGGCATCGTGACAAAGTCCGCTCTGGTGACGCGCGATATCGATATCCTGTCACGCATGGCCGAACGCGGGCTCGCCAAGGTGGCGCTGTCGGTGACGACGCTCGACCGTATGCTGGCGCGCACCATGGAGCCGCGCGCGTCGACACCGACCAAGCGGCTGGAAGCGATCCGGCAGCTTTCGGATGCCGGCATTCCGGCGTCGGTCATGGTGGCTCCTATCATTCCGGGCCTGACCGATCCGGAGATGGAACGCATCCTCGATTCCGCACGTGCGGCCGGCGCGCGCGAAGCGGGCTACGTGATCCTGCGCCTGCCGCTGGAGGTCAGCCCGATCTTCAAGGATTGGCTGCTGCGCCATTATCCCGACCGCTACCGCCATGTGATGTCGCTGGTCCGCTCGATGCGCGACGGCAAGGACTACGATTCGGAATGGGGCAAGCGCATGAAGGGCGCCGGTCCCTACGCCTGGCAGATCGGCCGGCGCTTCGAGATCACAGCCAAGCGGCTCGGCCTCAATGCCGAACGGCGCACGTTGCGAACCGACCAGTTCGTTGCCGCCGGGAAAGATCAGGTGCAGCTGACGCTGCTTTGAGAGACAATTCGTCGCGATGGTTTGATCCGTCGCGGCACCAGAATCCCGTCCGGCCTGCCCCGGCCTGCAGACGGTGCCCTCCCGGTCCGGCGCCCCACCCGACCCGGAGGGACTTGCGGAGAATCAGAGCCGATGCGAACCTCGCCGCAACATGGCTCGCGCGCGTTCTGATTCTCCGCCTCTCTTTGAGATCATCGAGAAGCCTGACTTCTCCTTCGAGACGAAGGCGATGGCGGAGGGCCTGTGGCCGGTCGCCGGGATGGACGAGGCCGGCCGTGGCCCCCTGGCCGGGCCGGTGGTCGCTGCGGCGGTGGTGCTCGATCCCGCCAACATTCCGGACGGCCTCGACGATTCCAAACGCCTCAGCCATTTGCAGCGTGAGGCCTTGTTCCTGCGAATTCTTGGCTCCGCGCAGGCGGTCTCGATGGCCTCAATCAGTGCCGAGGGCATCGACGGCAGCAACATCCTCAAGGCAAGCCTGGAAGCCATGCGGCGCGCCCTGGTCGGACTGTCGGTCCGACCGAAACTAGCCCTCGCTGATGGACGCGACGTGCCGCCGGGGCTGCCTTGTGAAGGGCGCGCGCTGATCAAGGGCGACCAGCGTTCGCAATCGATCGCTGCCGCCTCGATCGTCGCCAAGGTGATGCGTGACCGCATGATGTGCGGCTGCGGCAATCATCACGACCGCTACGGGTTCGAAGTCCACATGGGCTACGCCACGGTTCGCCATCGCACCGCGATCGAAGCGCATGGCCCGGTGGCGCGGCTGCATCGCGTGTCGTTTTCGCCGTTCAGGCTGGGTGGCGCTGAAGTGGTCGAAGAAGAGAGCTTTGCTGGGCTGGATTGAGCAACGGCAGCAGCGACAAGTCAATCTCCCCCTTGTGGGGAGATTGACCGCTTCGGCGTCTCACGCACTCTCCAAGCAAAAAAGCCGCCAGGTTGCCCGGGCGGCTTTAATTGTATGAGGGCTGTGAGGGCTCAGTTCAGCTTCGACTTCACGTCCGCAAGCGAAGCCTTGAACAGATCGGCACCGGCCTTGGCGTCGATCTTGCCGGCAAGCAGCGCGCGCGCTGCCTCGACGGCGATATCGACGGCGCTGGCGCGGACTTCGCTGATGGCGTCACGCTCGGCCTGGCCGATCTTCTGTTCGGCAAGCGCGGTGCGCCTGACAACATAGTCCTCGGTTTTCTTGTGCGCCTCGGCGGCAAGCATATCGGCTTCGCGCTTGGCGGCGGCGACGATGTCGGCGGCCTCCTGCTCGGCTTCCTTGCGCTTGCGCTGATACTGGCCAAGCAGTTGCTGGGCCTCCTCGCGCAGTCGGCGTGCTTCGTCCAGTTCATTGCTGATCCTGGCGGCGCGGGCGTCGAGCGCCTTGGCGATCAGGCGAGGCACCTTGATGTAGACGGCAATGCCCAGGAAGATGACCAGGGCAACCGTGGCCCAGAGCGTCGCGAGAGATGTGTAATCCATGATGCGCTCCTCACCGGGCCACGGATTTGACCGCGGCCGCGATCTCGGCCTTGCTGGCCTTGCCGCCAACCAGGGCTTCGACGATCGCCGAAGCGGTATCCTCGGCGATGCTGCCGACTTCCTTCATGGCATTGGCCTTGATGGAAGAAATGCGGGCTTCGGCTTCGCCAAGCTTGGCGTCGAGCGCGGCCTCGACCTTCTTGCGCGCGGTGTCGGCCTCGGCCTTGGCCGCGTCGTTGGCCTGCTGGCCGATCGCGTTGGCCTTGGTCTTGGCTTCCGCCAGTTCCTGCTCGTAGGCAGCAACGGCGGCGTCGGCCTCGCCCTTCAACTTGGCCGCCTGATCAAGGTCCTGCGTGATGCGATCGTTGCGGACATCGATGATGCCGCCGACGCGCGGCATCACCACCCGCTTCAGGAAGAGATAGAACAGCCCGAAGGTGATCGCCAGCCACAGAAGCTGCGACGGGAACGTCGCCGGATCGAATGGCGGAAACGTGCCATGCGCTTCAGCAGGCACGCTGGTGCCGGAATGCGTTTCGCCTTCCGTCGCAGCGTGGCTGGTATCGGCTGATGGCGCGGACTCTTGCGCAAAGGCAGATGTCACGAACATGGACTATCCCCGAAATTCAGGCCCGCCGCTTGCGCGGCCGGCCTGTCCAATCTTCCCGAGTGCTCAGCCGAACAGGGCCAGAAGCGCGATGAGAAGCGAGAAGATGCCCAGAGCTTCGGTCACGGCGAAGCCGAAGATCAGGCGGCCGAACTGGCCATCGGCAGCCGACGGGTTGCGCAGAGCGCCCGCCAGGTAGCTGCCGAAGATGTTGCCGAGGCCAATGCCCGCGCCACCCATGCCCAGGCAAGCGATGCCGGCGCCGATGTACTTTGCTGCTTCTGCGTCCATTTGTTCAACTCCTTTGGATCTAAAATTCCGTTGCGATTCCATCCGGCGCCAATGTTGGAAATTCCTGGGCCGGAAACTTTTGGACCTAATGCCCGGGGTGCAGGGCGTCGTTGAGATACATGCAGGTCAACACGGCAAAGACGTAGGCCTGCAGGAAGGCGACCAGCAGTTCCAGTGCCGTCAGCGCCACCGCCATCGCCAGAGGCAGGATAGAGCCGGCGACGCCGACCGCGCCGAGCGCGCTCAGGCTGACCACGAAGCCGGAGAACACCTTCAGCGTGATGTGGCCGGCGAGCATGTTGGCGAACAGACGAACCGAGAGGCTGACCGGGCGCGACACGAAGGAGATCACTTCGATCAGCACCACCAGTGGCAGCAGGAAGACCGGCACGCCATGCGGCACGAACAGTTTCAGGAAGCCAAAACCATGCTTCATGAAGCCGTAGACGACCACGGTTGCGATCACCAGCACGGCAAGGCCGAAGGTGACGATGATGTGGCTGGTGACGGTGAAGAAATACGGGAACAGGCCAAGCAGATTGGCGACGAGCACGAACATGAACAGCGAGAACACGAGAGGGAAGAACTTCATGCCTTGCGTGCCGGCGGCATCGCGCAACATGTTGCCGACGAACTCGTAGGCCATCTCGGAGACCGACTGAAGCCGCCCGGGAACCAGGCTGCGGCTCGACGTCGTGAGAAACAGGAATCCAGCCGCGACGATCACGGTTGCGACCATGAACAGCGCCGAATTGGTGAAAGACAGGTCATAGCCGCCGATGTCGATCGGAATCAGCTTGTTGATATGGAACTGGTGGATCGGATCGACCTTGTCAGCTGCCACGTTCAAACCCCGTCAATGCCGCGTACGGCCTCGTTACCATTACCGCACATGAAGCGCGGTCATTTCTTGTCGTCTTGGTCACGGCGCGATTTATCGCCCTGTCCAAATTCTGCCACAACGCCGGCGGAACGCATCACATTGAGCACTCCGGCGCCAAAACCAAGCAGCAGAAACACGATCAGACCCCATGGCGATGTCCCCGCCAGACGGTCGATGATCCAGCCGATGCCGGCACCCACCACCACCCCGGCGATAAACTCGCTGGAGAGTTTGAGCGCCTGACCATAACCGGCCACACTGCCCGCTTTCGCGTCGTCTTTCCCCTCGAGCCGGCCCGGCCGCCTTGTCGCAAGCGAAGCTTCAAGGTCACGGCGGCGGCGCTCAAGATCGTCGTCGCGGATATCGGGTTCATGCTGATTGCCGCGGCCGGTTTTTCCGGTTCCGTCTGGCCCATTCTTGTCGGCCATCGCAACCCCCCTGCCCGGTCAGACCGTCACCGTCCGTCCGCTTCTAAAGTCGCCGGCAACATAGTTAGAGGGTTTGCGCCCGTCAAGCCACGGGCGGAAGTTCATTGCCATGTATTTTAGGCAATAAAATCAATCAATTAGAAAGGTGCGACATCGTGCCCGCCATGATGACGAGGATGCATGGCGCGAATCCCCTGCGCAATGGCTCTTCGATAGGCTGCGCGCCACATCAAAGATCAGCGGCTGCTCTGCACTCAGCTCCAGCCGCCGCCATAGGTCCGATAGAAGATATGCAGGCCGATCTTGGTCATCTTCTGCATTGTGCGCGCCCAGCCGGGATGGACATATTGGGCATAGTAGTGGGTCGACGATCCGACCTCCGGGATGAAGATCTTGCCGGCAGTGACGGCCATGGCGATCTCCTGGGCGGTCTTGTAGGCGGCTGGGCTATCGATGCGCTTCTTCCTGCCGTCGCAGGCGAAGGAGAACTGGCAGCGGTTGAACCAGCTGTCGTTCTGGTAGACGACGCCGCAGATCGAATTCGGATAGGTCGGATTGCGGACGCGGTTGAGGATGACCTGGGCGACAGCGGCCTGGCCGCGCACGGATTCGCTCCTCGCCTCGAAATAGATGCCGTTGGCAAGGCATGCCTGCTCCTTTTGGGAGAAGACACTGGCGGGCAGCGGGTTCTGGATCCACGAATGATCGCCCTTGGCCATCGGCGGAATGAAGCGGCCCTCATTGGGCTGCTCGTCCTGAAGCAGGGCTTCGAAGGGCGATGCCTTGGCATAATCAGGCTCGGACTGCGCGTAGGCGGTGGCCAGCACGTCCGGATGGTCGTTGTTGACCAGCGCTGCCAGCATGGCCGGCACGCCGGGATCCGGCTTCTTGTCCTCGCGCGCATGGAATGCCGCGGCGATCTGGATTTCCTTGCCTTTGATCTGCGGCTTGGCGAAAGCCATTTTCAGGCCGCTGTCCATGCTGGGCCGCAGCAAGGAGGAGGTGCGCTCGAAGATCGAGCCGGCGTTGAAGTTCTTCGGCGGTGCGACGGGAGACATCTGGACGATGCGCCCTTTCTTCTCGGCGCGCACGACGCGGTCCTCATCGGGCGTGCCGCTGACTTTGCCGCCCTTGCCGCGAAACGACACGTTGCCGACACCGGCCAGGTGGACACCCGATCCGGAGATGGAGCCGGTGACGTCAGAATCGGCAAAGGGCATCTCGGCCGCATGGGTCGAGCCGGCGACGGATTTCTCGACATAGGAATTCCAGCGCGTGCTCGATGCTTCGAGGCCGGAAACCAGGCTCGTCATGTCCTGATAGGCGGCGACCGTCGGAAAGCCGATCCAGATGCCGAAACCGATGACGAGCGGAGCCAGAAAGCCACGTTTTCTCTCACCGGCGGCGGCAACCAGCCGCTTCAACACACGTCGATGCACGGAACACTCTCCAGGAACGCGACTGACCCCACTGGAGAGCAAAATGATGCATTAACCTTGATGGGACGTTAACGGCTTCGATCGGGTTTTCCCGGTCGGCCCGAGGTCGTGGTTGCGAAGTCAGGCGATTTTGCGGCCGACTATTCAGGCCGGACGCAGGAAGATCGGCCGGGCGATCAGCGCGCAGATGGCGGCCGCCAGCCAGACGCCGGACCAGGACCAGAGGTGCAAGAGCCCCGGAATGGCCACCGGTACCAGAAAGAAGCCGACAAAAACAAAGGTGTTGGCAAGACTGAGCGCGGTCCCGACATGGCTGGCGCCGGCAAGGGTGGCAAGCTCGGTGTATGCGACGCCGTGCCAGGCGGAGACGGAGATGCCTGCGACAATAAGCACGACTGGAAGGACCGCCAAGCAGATGAGCTGGCCGCCCGAAACGGTTGGGCCGAACAGGACCAGCAGCCAAAGCATGGCGAAGGCAAGGGCGCTGAACGCGCTGCACAAGCGAAGAAATTGGCGGCGGTTGCCGTGACGGTCGGTGAAGCGGCCGCTCCAGATGCGCATGACCATGGCGCCGATCTGAACGGCGGCGAGGCTCGCGCTGATCGCCGCCGTTCCCAACCCAACGAAATCGTGCAGGAACACGGAGGCGAAGGTGAGCACGGCCACCTGCGGAAAGCAGAGCAGGCCGATGGCGGTCGCGATACGCCAAACATCGCGGTTGCGCAGCGGCGCCGGTCCGGCCACAGCCGAAGCGAGATGGCCCTCCCCCGCCGTCGGCGGCTCGTGCAGCCAGCGCCAGGCGAACAGGGCAGACAGAGCGGATGCGCCCGCCAGCACCCCGAACACCGCGCCAAAGCCGAAAGCCAGCGCAAGCGAGGGCAGCACGAGCGCGCCAAGGCCGCCGCCGAGCGGCACCGCCGTCTGCCTGATGCTCATTGCGAAGCCGCGCTCGTTTTCCCGGAACCAGCCTATAATGGCGCGGCCGCTCGAACCGTTGACGCTGCCGCCGAGCAGTCCGGTGATGAGCAGGCTCGCGGCGAGCAGCGTGACGCCGGGAGTACCGGCCTTTGTCGGCACAACCAGCATCGCCATGACCAGGAGCCACACCGCCGTCGCGCCGAGCCCGACCAGGAGCACGCGGCGATCGCCCCAGCGATCGGTGAGCAGGCCCCAGGGCAGTTCGCTGAGCGCGACCCCCAGCCCGAGAAGGCCGAGCGCCAGGCCGAGCTCGGCATTGCCCAGGTGATAGCCCTGGCGAAGAACGACCGCCGTCGCCGGGATGCCGGAGAACGTAGCCGAGAAGGCGGCATTGGCGGCGACGCCGATGCCCAGAACCTTCCAGCGATGGCCGGGCTTGAATACCCTTTCGGCGGAACCGGCTGCCGTATCTTCCAGGAGTTCTGACGGCTGCCGGTCAGTGCAATTGACAATGGCGGACATGACTTCATTTCCCGTGCTGGCCAGTGGTCCGGCCTTGACGATCTGTCCCTACCGCCATAATTTCATCCTGAAAATCAGGAAGTTTTGGACATACAATCCTGAAAATCGGGACTTCACACATGCGACGCGTAACTTTCGACCTCGACGTCCTGCGCAGTTTCGTCACCGGTATGGAGCTGGGTAGCTTTGCCAAGGCCGCTGACCGGCTTGGCCGGTCGACGTCGGCGGTCAGCGCGCAATTGAAGAAACTGGAAGAACAGGCAGCGACGCCGATCTTCCGCAAATCAGGACGCGGCCTCGCTTTGACCGAGGCCGGCGAGACTATGCTCGGCTATGCGCGCCGGCTGATCGAATTGAATGACGAGGCGGCATCCGCCATCCATGATGTCGAGTTGGAAGGCTGGGTACGGCTCGGCTTGCAGGAAGATTTCGGCGAGGCGGTGCTGCCGGACGTGCTCGGCCGATTTGCCCGGGCGCACCCCAAGGTCAAGATCGAAGCCAGGATCGCACGCAGCCACGACCTTGCCGAAAGGGTCATGTCAGGCAGTCTCGACATCGCGCTCGCCTGGCACTGCGGCGAAACGCTGCCCTACAGCCAGCATGTCGCCGATGTGCCGATGCGTTGGATCGGGCCGGCAAAGCGCATCGAGACCAGCCTGCGCCACGGTGAGCCACTGCCGCTGGTGGCGCTCGAGGCGCCATGCCTTTTGCGTACGGTTGCAACTGAAACGCTCGACCGTGCCGGCCTGTCGTGGCGGATGGCCTTTTCCAGCCCAAGCCTTGGCGGCATCTGGGCCGCGGTTGCTGCGGGGCTGGGGCTGACGATCCGCACCGACATCGGCCTGCCGGCCAGCGTCAGCGCAATGACGCCGGAGATCGCCGGATTGCCCGCCCTGCCCAAGATGGCGTTGTTCCTGCATCGCAAGGACGCCGAGGCGGAGCCGGTGGCGGCCCGCCTCGGCGATATCCTGCTGGACGCCGCACGGCAAGCGCTGCCCGAAAATGCGCGGGTCAGCGACAACGGCCTGCGCAACGTGGCGTGATCATGAAGCGCCAGGTGGGCGCCGACGATCAGCTGCGTTTCTTGTTTGACCTGCCGGCGAACGGGTTGTCCGACGTGCGCAGCGCAATGCGGATCGGCACGCCGGGCATGTCGAAGGCTTCGCGCAGGCTGTTGGAGAGGTAGCGGACATAGGATTGCGGCATCGCGTCGGGCCGCGAGCACTGGACGACGAAGCCCGGCGGACGGGTCTTGGCCTGGGTGACGTACTTGACCTTCAGCCGGCGCCCGGCAACAGCAGGCGGCGGATGATGCGCCAGGATGCCCTCCAGCCAGCGGTTGAGCTTGCCGGTCGAGACGCGGCTGTTCCACACCTTGTGGGTCTTGATGACGGCATCCATCAGCTTGTCGAGGCCGCGCCCGGTCTCGGCCGAGACGGGTACGGCCTGCATGCCGCGCGCCTGGGGAAGAAGCCGTTCCGTCTTCTCGCGCAGTTCGGCCAGAAGCTCCTGGGGATGGTCGATCAGATCCCATTTGTTGAAGGCGATCACCGGCGCCCGGCCTTCCCTGATGATCAGGTCGGCGATCTGCAGATCCTGCTTCTCGAAGGGGATGGTGGCGTCGAGGACGATGATGACGATCTCGGCAAACCGGATGGCGCGCAGACCGTCCTGCACCGACATCACTTCCAGCTTTTCGTGGATCCTGGCCTTGCGGCGCATGCCGGCCGTGTCGAACAGTTTCAGGCGGCGGCCATGCCAATCCCAATCGACCGAGATCGAATCACGGGTGATGCCGGCTTCCGGTCCGGTGAGCAGCCGCTCTTCACCGATCAGCGCGTTGATCAGCGTCGACTTGCCGGCATTGGGGCGGCCGACGACGGCAATGCGCATCGGTTTGGTGTCGTCATAGGCGTGCTCGGCATCCGGATCGGCGATATCCTCGCCGATCAGCACCTCGCCGGCAGCGACGTCTTCGTCTTCGCCATCTTCTTCTTCGCCGAAGGCGCGCGCTTCGCCGAGCGCGCCAATCACGGCGTCGCGCAAATCGGGCATGCCCTGGCCATGCTCGGCCGAAACCGGGATCGGCTCGCCAAGGCCGAGCTCCCAGGCTTCCAGCATGCCGCCCTGGGCGCCCTTCGCCTCGGCCTTGTTGGCGACCAGCACGACCGGCTTGCCGGACTTGCGCACGATCTCGGCGAAGGTCCTGTCGTCAGGCAACAGGCCGGACTTGGCGTCGATGGTGAAGAAGATCAGGTCGGCTTCGCGGATGGCGATCTCGGTCTGCGCACGCATGCGGCCGGGCAAGGTCGAGGCGCCAGCGTCCTCGAAGCCGGCGGTGTCGATGACATCGAAATGCAGGTCGTAGAGCTTGGCGGCATGGACGCGACGGTCGCGGGTGACGCCCGGCGTGTCGTCGACGAGCGCCAGCTTCCTTCCCACCAGCCGATTGAAAAGAGTCGATTTGCCGACGTTAGGTCTGCCGATGATGGCGACTTTGAAGGTCACGACGCACTGCCCGACCCGCGGATCAGCTCGGACATCAATGTTGCGCGCTCGCGGGTGTTGCGCGGGGCGCCGTCATCGGCGGCGATCTGGTCGAACAGTTTCAGCGCATCCTGCGTCTTGCCTTCCTTCCAGGCGGAAAGGCCGAGTGCCTCGCGCGCCGTGTGGCGCAGCGTGTTGGTGTCGGATGTGAGCGCTTCGACACGGCTGGAGACGTCGGCAAAGGAGCCGTGGTCGACAAGCAGCAGTGCTGCCCGCAGGCGCGCCATGTCGCGAATGCCCTGGGGAATGGCCGTATCGGCGGCGACTTCGTCGAAATCCTTGACGGCGGCGGGGACGTCACCCTTGTTCGCCTTGACGGTCGCGCCGCGCATGCGGGCGAGCAATGGATAAGCGCCGTAGCCATCCTTCTCCAACTGATCGAGCGCGGTCAGCGCCTCATCGTTCTTGCCGTCATTGGCGAGCTTCAGCGCCTGCGAGAACGCATCGCCCGAGCGGTTGGCGCGCGTCTCGTCCCAATAGCGGTAGCCGACGAAGGCGGCGGTGCCGAGCACCACGAGGATCGCAACGACAATCAGAGCGGGGCCAAAACGGTCCCACAGCGCCTGCGCCTGTTCGCGACGGATCTCGTCGTTGACTTCACGGATAAAACTGTCGTCGGACATCAAATCAAACCATTCCTGCCCCGTCGGGCCTTTGTCAGCCCGCGTTTTAGCGAAATTTTGCCGGCATGGAAGGGGTTCAACCGGAAAATCGCCTATTGTCCGGGGCAAACGGATGTTTGCCCCGGACAAGCAGCCGAAAAGGCTCATCGCACCCACGCCACATTTAGGCGATAGCCGGCTTGCAGACGTTCCCCGAGTGAAGATCAGATTGCCTATGCTTCGTCCGTTCCGCGTTGTTGCGTTTTCGCTTGCCGCGCTCACCACTGGTGGCGGGGCTTTGGCCGATCCGCCGGTGCCGGCAAAGCCGAAACAGGTCGTCATCATCTCATTCGACAGCGCCCGCGATATTTCGCAATGGAAACGCAGCCGGGCATTGGCTGAGCGCACCGGCGCGCATTTCACCTATTTTCTGTCCTGCGTCTTCCTGCTGTCGACGGAGACGCGCAAGGAGTACACCGCACCCGGCAAAAGCGCCGGCAAATCCAACATCGGCTTTGCCGCCTCCAAGCAGGAAGTCACCGAGCGGCTCGAACAGATCGGCCTTGCCGCGCATGAAGGCCACGACATCGCCAGCCATGGCTGCGGCCATTTCGACGGCAAGGACTGGAGCAAGGCGGACTGGCTGAAAGAGTTCAGTTCGTTCGAGCACATTCTCGAAAACGCCTATGCGATCAACGGCATTGCACCCGAACCACAGGGCTGGCGCGATTTCGCGCGGCATGCGGTGGTCGGCTTTCGCGCGCCGTACCTGTCGACCAGCAAGGCGCTTTACGAAGCGCTGCCGGCGGCCGGATATCAATTCGATGCCAGCGGCGTCTCGCAAGGCCCTGCCCGACCGACGGCCAGCAACGGCATCATGCACTTTTCCCTGCCTCAGATTCCCGAAGGACCAAAGTCGCGGCCGGTGATTGCCATGGACTACAACCTCTATGTCAGGCATTCCGGCGGCTTCGAGCGGCCAAGCCAAGCGGGCGAGTTCGCCAACCGGACCTATGCTGCCTTCCGCGCCGCCTTCGACAAGCAGTATGCGGGAAAACGCATTCCGCTGGAACTCGGCTTCCACTTCGCGCTGATGAATGACGGCGCCTACTGGAACGCGCTGGAGCGCTTTGCCGGCGACGTCTGCGTCAAAGCCGATGTCGAATGCATCAGTTTTCGCGATTATGTTTCGCGCCAGGATGCTGGCCAAAGGCAGGTCTCGGTCGGCGGCTGAGCCGCCAACCCGGTTCGATTTCCAACCCTCGGTTTTTAGGCTGGGTCCTCGGCGCCCTGCCTTGCCAGATAGCGCTGGTCGATTTCAGGCAGCGGCTCGCCTTGCAGCGTCGCCTCGAAGGCGCGCAGGCGCTTGTGGACCGATTGCAGCTCGACGATGGTCGACCAGGAGGTGAGCAGAAACTGCAGCGACCCCGTCACCTTGCCGAATGCGTTCGAAATCTGGTTCAGCGCGCCGAACGTTATCTTGTGCGCCACCAGCGAGGGACCGAGGATCAGCAGCGAGAAAATGTTGTCGGCCTGCAGGTAGGTGTAACGGACGACGTTGAAATAGATGTAGTGAAAATAGAGCCTGAAATAATTGTGACGAACATTCTCGAACAGCTCGGCGGTGGTGGCCGGCTGGGCCCGGTCCGCATGATCCTCGCCGTAGACGAGTTCCTTGCGGTAGGCGGCTTCGACACGCTGGTTGCGGAACTGCAGCCCTGGAAGTTTCAGACCGGCAACCATGACCGAGATCGTCCCGAACAGACACCAGGCAAGGGCCGCGACAACCAATGGCTGCGGGATCGCGCCGATAATCGGCAACTCGGTGATATGGGCCTGCAACTGGATCATGACCGGCAGGAATGCGATCAACGTCATGATCGACTGGACGAAGCTGGAGCCGAGATCTTCCATGATCTGCGAGAACCGCATCGTGTCTTCCTGGATACGCTGCGAGGCACCCTCGATATGGCGCAGCCTGCCCCAGTTCTCGACGAAGTAGTTGTTCATCGCCGTGCGCCAACGGAAGATCCAGTGACTGACGATGAAGGCATTGACCACCTGCACATTCATGCCGACCAGCGCCAGCCACGAAAAATCGGCCAATCCGACATAAAATTCGCTGTTGGTCGACTTTCCAGTCCCCGACATCAGGCCCTGCACATAGTCGAAGAAAGGCCCATACCAGGCGTTGACGGCGACACTGACCTGCACATTGAAATAGATGAAGAACAGGATGACCGCGGTCATCAGGATCGACCAGCGCTGCCATGGATGCGGCGAATACCAGCTCCAGAATGCGTAGAAGACGAGCACGCAGAACGCGAAATAGAGATAAAACCACAGAAATGGCGGCGATATGAGGATGGCGATGCCGATGATGGGCGGCGCGCCGGCCGCGGCGGGCGGTAACCCGAAAACCGCACCTAATTGTTCACCACCGAAGAACCAGAACAGGATCGCCGCAAGGCTCCAGACGGCGGCCGAAGTGAAGAACAGCTTCGGCTGCGGGAAAAAGGATACGAACACTGTGGCGAATTCCTCGATCTAGGCGCAAATCAGCTGACGACAGCGGGCATAAAGTCACACATTAGTGGGAAAGAAAATGCCCGTGCCCGATGCCCGGCACAGCAAGCCCACAATCATGGCGATTTTGGCGCAGCCGACCATGTGATGGCGCCGGAGACGACCAGCACGATTGCGGCGGTGATCGAGGCGAGGAAGAAATCGCCGGACATTTGCGCCAGAAATCCGGCGGCGACCGGCCCGATGATCTGGCCAAGGCCGAAGGCAGCCGTCATCAGGGCAAAGATCCGCCGCGGCGCGTCTGGCGCCTGCTGCCGGGCGGCCTGCAGGCCAAAGGCGGTGATGGCAATGAAGGTGCCGCCGAGCAGCACGCCGGCGAGCAGCGGCCCGGTGGCTCCGCCGATGGCGACGCTGGCGGTGACGCCGGCAACTTCGATGAAGCACGCCAGCGCATAGGCGGCATAGAGGCCGGTCCGGGCTGCGATCTTCTGCCAGAGCCAGACCGAGGGAAAGCCCGCAAGACCGGCGACCATCCACACCATGGCCTCGAAAATGCGGCTGCCGCCGCCTTGCCGGACGATGGCGACCAGGAATGTCGCCGTCACCACATAGCCAGAGCCGAACAGGCCGTAGGCGATGATGACCTTGACCAACGACCGGTCCATCCGCAGTGCCGGCTCGCGGGCGACTTCGCCGTTTCCGAGCGGCCCCTCATTGACCAACAGAGCCACGAGGACGAAACCACAGGCCGAAATAGCCGCCGACCACAGCCAGCCTGCCGCCCAGCCCGAATGCTCGGCGACCAGCACCGCCATCATCGCCGCCGATGCCGCTATGCCGAGCCCGACGCCGCCGAAATGCCAGGCCTGCAGGTCGTTACGACCGGCAGCCGCGATATGGCTGAACACGATGCTGGCCATGAAAACCATGACGAAGGCGCTGGCCAGACCGGCCAGAAAGCGGATGGCGAGAAAGGCCGCCATCGCTTCGGTCAACCCCATCAGCGTGGCAAGGACCGCACTGGCGCCAAGCCCCGCCAGCATCAGCAGGCGCTCGCGCCCATGCGCCCAGCCGCCCGCCGCTGCCAACGCGCCGACGAGGTAGCCGAGATAATTGGCCGACGCGATCCAGCCGGCATCGGCAGGCGACAGATGCAGTTCCTGCATCATCCCGGGCAGGATCGGCGTGTAGACGAAACGGCCGATGCCCATGGCAATCGCCATGGCAATCATGCCGGCGAGAGCGAAACGCAGCGCTGTCGAGGTGGCTGATGTCATTGCACTGCACAATAAGTGCAGGGATCGCTGAAACAATCGCCATCTGTTGGGCCAGTGCGTACGCGGGACGTGCTCGCCTCGACTTTCCTCAAGCCGGAACGCTTGGCACCTGCTCAGCAGCGACCGCCGGCGCATAGTGGAACCGTCTCGTGCACTGTCCGCCGTGCCGTCAGCCTGAACGGCACATCGCCCAGTTCGCGCTCCGACATGGTGTTCAGCACCGGATGCGAAAGCGGATCGATCAGCCATCTCTGCGTTTCGCTGTCCTGGCGCGGCTCATGCGAAGTAGTCGCAGCGAAAAAGACCTTCAGCGATGACGACAATATCCTCAGCATTTCCGGCTCCACAGATCTGTCTCTCCCGAGAAAATCTGCCGTTTCGACATGCCTTTCAATTGAGATTTCAGCCGGATCAGTTTAGAAAAACTCAATGGCCATGCTCAACCGCGTCCATCTCAACGGCCTCCGCGCCGTCGAAACCGTTGCCCGTCTCGGATCGCTGGCGGCGGCGGCCGGTGAGCTCAACGTTTCCGTCAGCGCCGTCAGCCAACAGATCAGCCGTACCGAAAAACAGCTCGGCCAAGCGCTGTTTGAGCGAACGGCGAGCGGTCTGGTGCTGACCGAATTCGGCGCCGTCTTCGCGGCCCGCCTTGGTGCTGGATTTCGTGAGCTTTCACAGGCCGTGGCGCTGGCCGACGAGGCGACGCAATGCACATTGGTGGTTTCGGTGGCGCCGGCCTTTGCCTCGAAGTGGCTGTTGCCCAGGCTATCTCGCCACTTCGACCGGCATCCCAACGTGCTGCTGCGCATCGACGCTTCGGTGCGGCTGGCCAATCTCGATCACTCGGACATCGACATCGCCATCCGGCTTGGCGACGGCAAATGGCCTGGCGGGCGGGCGGAACTGCTCTTGGCGCAGGAAGTCTTCCCGGTCTGCGCGCCGGCGATCGCCCAAAAACTGAAGTCGATCGAGGACCTTGCCCAGACCTGCGCGATCACCGACGAGCGAGCGATGATCAACTGGGAAAGCTGGTTCGAGACAGCCGGCGTTCCACCCGTCACCTTCCTGAAGGGCGCGCGTTTCACAGACCCGATGCTGTGCCTGGAATCGGCAATCGCCGGCCACGGCGTGATGCTGGGCTGGCAATTGCTCGCCGCCGATGCGCTGGCCGATGGGCGGCTGGTGGCGCCGTTCGGAATCCGCGCCCAGAGCGGGCTCGGCTATTGGCTGGTGACCTCGTCCGTCAAGGCGGAAAGCCGCAAGGTCCGGGATTTCAAGCTCTGGATCAGGGAAGAGATCGAGGCAACCATGGCGCGGTTCGGGTCCGCAAACCCAGCACCCGCCGGCGCGATCGCGGTGGAAAGCACCGCGCCGCCGCTCTATGGTAGGTCGGACATCAAACTACGACAGGCAGGATCATGACCACACATTCGCGCGGCGTTTCCGCATCGATCGACCCGGTGAAGCTCGACAGGCTGGCGGAAGTCGCCATCAAGGTCGGGCTGCAATTGCAGCCAGGACAGGATCTGGTGCTGACCTCATCGATCGCGGCACTGCCGTTGACCAGGCGGATCGTCGAGCATGCCTACAAGGCCGGCGCCGGGCTGGTGACGCCGATCTTCAACGATGACGAGATGACGCTGGCCCGCTACCGTTTCGGCGCCGACGCGAGCTTCGACCGCGCCGCCGGCTGGCTTTATGAGGGCATGGCGAAAGCCTTTGCCAACAATGCGGCGCGGCTTGCCGTGCGCGGCGAGGATCCGTCGCTGTTGTCGGCACAGGACCCGGCGAAAGTGGCGCGCGCCAACAAGGCGAATTCGATGGCCTACCAGCCGGCGCTGGAAAAGATCACCGGCTTCGACATCAACTGGAACATCGTCGCCTATCCGGACCTCGCCTGGGCCAAACAGGTCTTCCCCGGCGATGCCGACGATGTTGCGGTCGTGAAGCTCGCCGATGCCATCTTCGCCGCGTCGCGGGTCGATGTTGAGGACCCGATCGGCAATTGGAAGGCGCACAACGCAGCACTTCGCAGCCGCACCGAATGGCTCAACGGCCATAATTTCCATGCGCTGCACTTCACCGGACCCGGCACCGACCTGACGGTTGGACTGGCAGACGGCCATGAATGGATGGGCGGCGCCTCGATCGCCAAGAACGGCATCACCTGCAACCCCAACATCCCGACCGAGGAGGTCTTCACCACGCCGCACGCAAGGCGGGTCGAGGGTCATGTTTCCTCGACCAAGCCGCTGTCCTACCAGGGCACGCTGATCGACGACATCTCGGTGCGTTTCGAAGGAGGCAGGATCGTCGAGGCCAAGGCCTCGAAGGGCGAGGATGTGCTGAAGAAGGTACTCGACACCGACGAGGGCGCGCGCCGCCTCGGCGAAGTGGCGCTGGTGCCGCATTCCTCGCCGATCTCGGCAAGCGGGCTGTTGTTCTTCAACACGCTGTTCGATGAGAACGCCGCCTGCCACATCGCGCTCGGCCAGTGCTATTCGAAGTGCTTTGTCGACGGCGCCTCGCTCAGCCAGGACGAGATCGCGGCGCGCGGCGGCAACAAGAGTTTAATCCACATCGACTGGATGATCGGCTCGGACAAGATCGACATCGATGGCGTCCACAAGGACGGCGCCCGCGTGCCCGTCATGCGCAAGGGCGAGTGGGCCTGAGGTTTCCGGCCAGCGAGGTGTGATGACCTTCGACATCGCGGTCAAGCGCATCTACGAGCCACCCGCGCCCGATGACGGGCAGCGGGTTCTGGTCGACCGCATCTGGCCACGCGGCGTCAGCAAGGAACACGCCGGGCTGGCGCTGTGGTTGAAGGAGATCGCGCCGAGCGACGAGCTGCGAAAGTGGTTCGGACATGAGCCGGCGCGCTGGGCGGCGTTTCAGGAGCGGTATCGTGCTGAGCTGGACGGGAACGGCGAGGCGGTAGGTGAATTGCGCGGCCTGCTCCGCCACGGCAAGGTGACGCTGCTCTACGGCGCGCATGACGAGGCGCACAACAATGCGGTGGCGCTGGCGGCATTTCTCAGAAAGACGGATTGAAGGGCGCCCACAATCTGTAAGGTCGGCGATTGGCCAATCTCCCCCCTTGCGGGGGAGATGCCCGGCAGGGCAGAGGGGGGTGCTGTCCCGCCGACCTATCAGCCAATCACCGGCCAAATTCTGAGACGAACAGTCAAAGGGTGGCGATCCTTCACACCCCCCTCTGGCCTGCCGGCCATCCCCCGCAAGGGGGAGATTGGCAGCGTCGCCTTCTCGCTACGCTACTTCACCGCCGCCTGATAAACATCAGCCTTGAACCCCACCAGAATCCGATCACCGACCTCCAGCACCGGCCGCTTGATCACGGTCGGCTTGGCCAGCATCAACGCCTTGGCCTTCTTTTCATCCAGGCCCTGCTTGTCCTTTTCCGCCAGTTCGCGAAACGTCGTACTCGCCTTGTTGAGCAGCTTTTCCCAGCCGACCTTGCCAACCCAGCCGTCAAGACGCTTGGCGTCCAGCCCCTCTGCCCTGAAATCGTGAAAACGGTAGGAAACATCATGGCCCTCCAGCCAGACGCGCGCCTTCTTGACGGTGTCGCAGGTGGTGATGCCGTAGATGATGATCGTCAAAACAGTGGCCCTTCCGATTTCGAATCTGACCGCAGATTAAGGACGCTCTGCGCGCTTTGCCAGCGCTCCCCGGCATCCCTTCGGTTTGCTCTTGCCAACGCTAAGGAATTTTCCTAAGTGTTTTGACAGCGCCTCAGGACCAACCAATGACAAGCCTTCAGACCACAACTCCGAGCCGTCCACCGATCGACGGCATCTTTCGCGCACTGTCCGATCCGACGCGGCGACGCGTGGTGGAGCGGCTGAACCGCAGCCCTGCCTCGGTCAGCGAGCTTGCCCAACCGTTCGACATGGCCCTGCCCTCCTTCATCGAACATCTCAAAATCCTCGAAGGTTGCGGGCTGGTGCGCTCGCAAAAGACCGGCCGGGTCAGGACCTATCAACTGGCACCCGAGCCGCTGAAGCTTGCCGAAAACTGGCTGGCCGAACAGCGCACGCTGTGGGAGCGCCGCCTCGACCAGTTCGACGCCTATGTGATGACCCTCCAGGAGACAGAAAAATGATCTATCCCCTCAAGCCGGATCCCAGACTGGACCTCGTGCTGGAGCGCGTCATCGATGCGCCGCGCGAATTGCTGTGGCGCGCCTTGACGACGCCTGAGCATGTCAAGCAATGGTTCACGCCTAGGCCTTGGATGATCACCGACTGCGAGATCGACCTTAGGCCGGGCGGTCTGTTCCGGACGCGCATGCAGTCGCCCGACGGCAATGAGGTCAACGACCGCCATTGCTGCTATCTCGAAATCGTGCCGAACGAGCGGCTGGTGTGGACGGATGCATTGTTGCCGGGTTACCGGCCGTCAGGGGAACCCTTCATAACCGCTGTCATTTCCTTGCAGCCGGACGGCAAGGGCACGCGCTACACCGCCACCGCCATCCATCGCGACGAGGCGACCCGCAACAACCATGAAGAGATGGGTTTCTTCGATGGCTGGGGCACGGTGGCCGATCAGCTTGCGCAGTACGTGAAGACCATTTGAGCCTCTCACATGGCGGCCTGGGACATCGTCCCGGCTGCCATGCTTATTTTTCAACCTTCAGCGACGAGACCGAGCTCCCGCAAGCCGATGGTATTTCACGGCCTCAATAATAGAAGCGCTCTTCGGTGATCTTGCCGTTTTTGACCGTGTAGAGGCCAACTTCATCCATGGTGACACGCTCGCCGGTAGCCTTGGGCGTTATGTTGAACTTGAAGCGCACCGCGAACTGGTCTCCGTTGACGTAGGGGCCCTCGACCGAGCCGCCATGCACTTCATTGTTCTCCTGCCACCATTGGCCCTTCTGCCTGAGCGCCTCCTTGCCATGGGAGATGGCCATCGGCCCCGCCATGGCTTCGAGACTGATTATATCATCGGCGTTGTACTTCTCGGCAGCAGCTTCGTTATCGCCCTGCTTGAGCAGCTCGGTGAAATCCTTGGCAATTTCCGCGATGGTCATTTGTGTTCCTCCTGTCAGACGCACTGCAAATGGGGAACAGCTTGCTGGCCTGCCATCGTCGGGCCACGTCGTAGCTGACAAGCCATGTCAGCATGATGGTCCCGCGGACATATGACGATGATTTGGGGCGTCTACATCGCGGGCCGGGCATCGTCCTGGCCCGTCAATTGCCAACGGTAAGGCACCTCGTACCGACCTTGCTGGATGAAGCTCTGGACGAGCGCAAAATCCCGCACTGTCCAACTGATACGGTCAATCGCCCTTTCGCGAATTTTGGGCACTCCCACTTTGTCACGAAGCAGCGTGACATGCGGTTCAATGGATTTTGTGAGAAAGAGCTTTAACGGGCTATCCGAAATCACCGCTGTGAGGTTTCGCCAGAATTCTTGCAGCGAAGGATTGCCGTCGCTGTTGCGTAAAACAAGCGCGCCACCGCCAAAAGCGCACAAACGATCAAAAGAAACGTCGAATGGTTTTGCGACAATCATCGAGCCTATGTGGTGAGCGAGCTCTACCAACCCCTCCGGCAATCCGTCATGGTCGCCGAGTCCAACAAGCGAGATGTGATTGGCAACTATTTTCCCTTTCAGCCCGAGTTCCTGCCGCCAAGTGGTTGCTTGTAAAGCGATAGGGTCGGCGATGGTGCCTTCCATCAGGTGACAGAAGAACAACCGATCAGTGCGACGACGCCTGCTCCGCTCATGCCAATTGAAAGATGTTTGACCGTTTTCGGCTGTGTTGAATGTGGGCAGTTCGTTCATGTCCTTCCTCTTTTTGCGCCACCCATCTCCGCCAAGCCGGAGATTTTAGAACAAAAAGGGAACATAGCAAGCGAAATGAAGCGAGCGTTGGGGCTTTCCGGATCCGCGCCGCGAGTTCAACGGTCGAAGAAGCCCCTGTGAGTTGGACTGAAAGCCTACGCCCTCGACCTTGAGGAAATCGTGGATAGCCCAATCGGCATATTCGCGATCATTGCCCGACTGCTTGTAGCCGCCGAACGTGCGAGGTGTGCTCCGTTTTTAGATACCAATGAAACTAACCTGGTAGCACCGGGCAGTTGGCACCACGGCGCAGGCTGATATGCGCCACGTCGCCGACCTGGAATTGAAAACCCTCGGCCTGGCGCGGCGCGTCTATGACAACAGGTGCGCCCTGCCCGAGTTCAGCGTGCAGACGCAACGTGCGGCCGTGAAAGACGATGCTGTTGACGCGTGCCGGCGCTGTGCCGGGCGTGGCCTCGGTCATCGCCAGGAGATCTTCCGGCCGCACGCCGACGGTGTGCATGGCATCCTCGGCTAGAGCTTCGCCGGTTTCAGAAATGGCCTCCAGCGGCAGGGCGCCGGCGGCGAAGCGCAGGCGATCGCCGTCTCGGCCAACGAAGCGCGACTGCAGGAGATTCATGGTGCCGATGAAGCTCGCCACAAACGTCGTGGCGGGCCGGTCATAAAGTGTGGCCGGCGGCGCAATCTGCTCGATGCGGCCCTTGTTCATGACGACGATGCGGTCGGAGATCGACAGCGCTTCGGTCTGGTCGTGGGTGACCATGACGAAGGTGGTGCCGAGCCGCGACTGCAGCCGCTTCAGTTCAACCTGCATCTGTTCGCGCAGATGCGCATCGAGCGCCGACAACGGCTCGTCGAGCAGTAGCACGCGTGGTTCGCAGACGATGGCACGCGCCAGTGCGACACGCTGGCGCTGGCCGCCCGACAGTTCGGAGACGCGGGCGCCAAGCTTGTCCGCGAGGCCGACCATGTCAAGGGCTTCGCCGGCGCGCTTTGCCTGTTCGGCTCCAGACAGTTTGCGCAGCGATAGGCCAAAGCCGACATTTTCGGCGACATTCATGTGCGGGAACAGTGCGTAATCCTGGAACACGGTGTTGACCGGCCGGTCGAACGGCCGAAGGGCCGTGATATCGCGACCATCGAGCAACACCTTGCCGCTCGACGGGCTTTCGAAGCCGGCGATGACGCGCAGGCTGGTGGTCTTGCCGCAACCCGACGGCCCGAGCAGCGTGATGAACTCGCCGCCGACAATGTCGAGATCGACGGCGTCGAGCCCGACGACGCCCCCAGGAAAAATCTTCGAAACCGCCTGCAGCCGCACAAGTAGATCAAGCGCCATCGCGAACCTCGGACGGCTTCGTGGTGTTGACCCAAAGGATCTGGCAGCGCTCGGCGCCCGGATTGCGGAAGGCATGCAAAAGCGTGCTCTTGAACGCAAAGCTGTCGCCGGCCTTCAGCACGTAATTTGTCGAATCCACCACCAGTTCGACCTCGCCGGCCAGCACGAAGCCGAATTCATGACCGGCATGGGCATAGGCCTCGGCCGTGCCGCCGCTGGCTTCCACCGTCACCAGCATGCCGGTCAGCGTCGCGCCCGGCGGTGACAGCAGCGCCTTGGCAATGCCTTCCGATTTTACCGGGATCTGCCGCCGCTTGTCGGCACGCACGCAATAGAGATCGTTGACGGCATCGTTGCCGTCGGCGATCAGTGCCGACGGCTCGATATCGAAGGCAGCGGCGAGCGGCCAGATCACCTTGACGCGCAACGAGGACATGCCGCGCTCGATCTGGCTCAGTGCCCCGATCGACACACCGGCTTTTGCGGCAAGATCGGCCAGAGACAGGTTGCGCTCCAGCCGCAGCGCCCGCACGCGCCGGCCGACCCGCACATCGGCATCGTCCTTCGGCTTCTCAGCCGCCTCGTCCAGCATGTCCATCAATTCCCGACCTCGTTTGCAGTGTCTCGGGTGACACCGCGCGGCCGACGCCGCGCGGCGCTCTAGGGTTCAGCCGCCTGCCTTGACCTTTTCGAACATCTTGGCGAGGTCGTCATTCTGTTTCATCGGGCCGGTGAAGATGGTGGTCTTCAGCATCACCTCCGGATCCGACGGCAGCTGCAATTTCTCCAGCTCCTCCTTCGGCACTGCCGCGAAGGCCGAACTGGTCGAGCTGCCATAGCCGTAGGCCTCGATCAGGTATTTGCCTGAATCCGTCTCCAGCCGGCTGTTGATGAAGTCATAGGCGAGATCGACATTCTTGGCGTCCTTGAGCATGACGAAGCCGCAGGCCCAGGTCAGCATGCCTTCCTTCGGCTTCATGAACTCGACCGGCACGCCCTGCTTCTTAAGCGAGGTGGCCGACGCGTTCCAGGTCATGGCGGCGACCAATTGGCCGCTGGCCAGCGCCTGTTCGACCGACGTCATGTCGGTGGTGTAGTTGGAGAGCAGCGGGCGCTGCTCGCGCAGCTTCTCGGCCACCTTGTCCATTTGCTCCGGCGTCATGTCGAACGGATTAACTCCGGCGAGCAGTGCGGCAACGACCGGCGTGTCGTGCACCGCGTCGATCGTCGCCATGCGACCGGCATACTGCTTGTCCCACAGAAGATTCCAGCTCGCTTCCGGGTTCTTCACCAGATCGGTGCGGTAGAGGATCGAGGTGTTGCCCCAGTCCCACGGCACCATCCAGACCTTGCCGTCGCCGGCCTGCAGGTCGGGCAGGTTCTTGAACACCGGGAAGATCGAATCCCAGTTCTTGATCCGCTTGGTGTCGATCGGCTGCAGCAGGCCTTCCTTGTTCCAGCGCGCCACCTTGTCATAACAGGGATGCGCGATGTCGGGGCGGAAGCCGGCCTTGACCTTGGTGAAGGCGTCATCGTCGTCACCGAAGATCGAGGCCTCGACGCCATCGGGATGCGCGGCGAGGAAGCTCTTGTTGAAATCGGGCAGTTCATAGCCCGACCAGGTGAAATATTGCAGCTTGTCGCCGGCGAAAGCGACGGTCGACGACAGCGCCAGCGCGAACGCCGTCAATCCAGCGCAAACAGTCTTTGCAGAGATCGATTTCAGGTCGAATACCATTGCAGTTCTCCTCTCTTGGTTTGTTTTGGTTGTGATGGATCCGCGGGCTTTGGCGCCGTGGCGGACAAGCCGCGATGGCGCAGGATTTCGGCTGCTGCAGCGATGACGAAGGACACCGCCAGGATCGACGTGCCCAGCGCCATGACCGTCGGCAGCGACTTTGGAAAACGCAGCTGGCTCCAGATGTAGAGCGGCAGCGTCGGCTCGGTGCCGGCGAGGAAGAAGACGACGATGAATTCGTCGAAGGAGATCAGGAAGGCCAGCATGAAGGCCGAAACGATGGCCGGCAGGCTGAGCGGCAGCATGATCCGCCGGAACGTCGTCCAGTCGGAGGCGCCGAGATCGAGCGCCGCCTCGCGAATGGTTTTCGGGATGGCGGCGAAGCGGCTGCGCATGATCACCACGGTCGTCGGCAGCGCCACCAATATGTGACCGAGAACGATGGCGATGCGCGATGGCCCCAGACCAATGAGATTGATGAGGATCAGCAGCGATATGCCGACGATGACGCCGGGGATCAGGATTGGCAGCCGGGCGATGGCGCTGATGGTGGCGGCCAGCGGCGAGCGGCCGTAGAGGTCCATGTAGGATACGGTGATGCCGCACAGCGTCGCACTCGTGGCGGCAATGGCGCCGATGACGAGGCTGTTCAGGAGTGCACCGGTCAGCGCCGAATTGCCGAACAAAGTCGCGTACCATTGCAAGGTGAAGCCTTGCAGCGGAAACGCTGCCTGGATCGAGTTGTTGAAGGAAAACAGCGGGATCAGCAGCACCGGCAGATAGAGAAAGACCAGATAGGCGACGACGTAGACGCCGAGCCAGCGGCCGCCTCCCTGCGTGCGTGCAGCGCTCATGTGCGGCTGCCAAATCTGCGGTCGGCGAAACGCGCGACCAGCACCACGCACAGGATGACCAGCATGACGGCGACGGAGAGTGCGGCGCCAAACGGCCAATCGTTGGCCTTGCCGAATTGCGCCTGGATCAGCGTGCCGATCATGGTGCTGGCCGGGCCGCCGACGAGCGCCGGCGTGACATAGTCACCGACCGTCGGCACGAAGACGACAAGGGCTGCCGCCAGCACGCCCGGCATCGAATTGGGCAGCACGACACGGCGGAAAGAGGTGAAGGGCCGCGCGCCGAGATCGGAAGCGGCCTCGATCAGCGATTTCGGGATGGTGTCCAGCGCCACGTAGATCGGCAGGATGGCGAACGGCGCATAGGCGTGCGCCAGCGTGACGACAACGGCGGCCGGCGTGTTGAGAAAGGCCAGTGTCGGCTCGGACCAGATGCCACTTTCGATCAGCGCCGAGTTCAGCACGCCATTATAGGCAAGCACGATCTTCCAGGCGAAGACGCGCAAGAGATAGCTGGTCCAGAACGGCAGCGTCACCAGGAACAGCAATAGCCCGCGCCGCCGGCCGGCGTGGAAGGCAAGGTAGTAGGCGACGGGATAGGCAGTAACGACCGTGGCAAGCGTGACCAGGGCGGCGATGATCAGCGAGCGCAGCGTCACCGTCCAGTACAGCGGATCGGACACCACAGTTGCAAAGTTCGCCACGGTGAAACCGGCGCCGAGCAGCGAACCGTCATTGCCGCGGAAGGCGAGGAAAAGCACGAGGCCAAGCGCAAACAGGATCAGCAGGAAAGTGACCAGCGCGCCCGGCAGCAGCATGGCAAACCGGAAGCCCTGAGAAGACCGGGCCTCTGGTGCTGATGCTGCAACTAGGGTCGACATCGACCTGCCTATCGAATTTTGAAATTTACTTAGATTTTTTCATATTCATGAAACTGTCAAGCGGAATCCCCAATCGGGGCCCCATTGACAGGAATCGCCCTGGTCAGCGCTCCAGCGCATCGAGCAGGCGATACCAGGCGATGGTCGCGGCGACGCCGACCTGGCGGAAGGCGTGAAACGGGATCGGCTGGATTGGCGAGACCGGGAAAGGCAATTGCCTGGCGTGGCCACTTTGGAGGTAGCCGGCGATGCGCTCGCCAAGCGCGGTCATCAGGCCGACACCGCGACCCTGGCAACCGACCACGGCCAGCAGGCCCTGCTCCGGCTCGTGGACGTGCGGCAGGTGGTCCGGTGTCATCGCCACCCGGCCGAACCAGCGCTTCTCGATGGCGACACCGGACAGCGAGGGATAGAGCCGTACCAGCGCACGCTCGAGATGCGCCCAATCGCCAGCGCTCGTCGGCAACGCCATGCGGCCCCGTCCGCCGAGCACCAGCCGGCCGTCGGCGCTCTTGCGGTAGTAGACGAGGATGCGACGGGAGTCCGACACCGCCTGCCCTTCCGGCAGGATCGTTGCGGCCAGGTTGGGCGACAGCGGCGCTGTGGCGATCTGAAAGGAATGCAGCGGCACGATCGTCTGCGCAAGGCCGGGGATCAGACCGTCCGTATGGGCGTTGGTCGCCAGAACGACCGCCTTTGCCTGCAATTCCAGGCCATTTTCGGTCGAGATACGCCAAACACCGCCGGTCTTGGAGAGCCGCACGACCTTTTCGCGCTCGGCTATCCTCACGCCAGCCGCGGTCGCGACACGGGCGAGTTCAGATGTGTAAGCGAGCGGATCGATGACACCGGCGCGGCGATCGAGCCAGCCGCCGAGATAGCCCTGCGCACCGGTCTTGGCCGCGATCTCCGCTGCGTTCAGCAACTGGACATCCGCGCCCCGTGCGCGCCATTGCCGGTCACGGTTTCCCGCCGCCTTCAGCGCGGCCTCGGTGTGCGCCGCCTGGATCCAGCCATTGCGAACGAACGGCACCGCCAGCTTCTCGTCGCGGATCAGCTCGAACACCGCATCGGCGGTCGACGCCGCAAAATTGACAAGCGCCTCGCCGCGCTCAAGGCCAAAATGCTCCAGCAGCCATTCCGGATCGTATTTCAGGCCGGGAATGACCTGACCGCCATTCAAGCCTGATGCGCCCTGGCCGATCTCGCCGGCGTCCAGCACCTGCACCGACAGGCCAAGCCGGGCGGCATGCAAGGCGGTCGATAAGCCCATGATGCCACCGCCTACAATGGCGAGATCGACACGTTCGCCATTGGGAAGCGATTGAAACGTGGAAGCTGCCTGTGGCTTGAGCCAGATCGGATCGGAGAATGCTGTCGCCAAGGGTCACCTGAATGCGCTGCGATTGGTGAAAATCCTAGTCAGAATTTCACATTTTTGAAAGAGCACTCCGGCTTTCGTCTGTGGACTGCCGCCGAGGCCATCGGAGACCCAGAGTTCCGATCGCCTGCGACGGGATAGACCTTTGACGGGAATCCGGTGAAAGTGCCGCGCCGATCCGGCCGCCCACATTGACGATCACTTCGCCACATTGTCGATCACTCAGAGGACAGAGCGCTATGACGAACCCGACCCACCTGCCCACCGAGGGCCTTTTTGTCGGACGCGCCAGAGGTAGCGATGCCGCATACCCGCTGGTCGTCACGGTGCGCGATGGCACGGTCTTCGACATCACCTCGCGTGCGGCACCAACCATGCGAGACCTTTGCGAGATGGCTGACCCCGCTGGGCATGTCCGCTCGGCCGAGGGCAGACCGATCGGATCGCTCGATGACATCGCCGCCAACAGTTTTGAGACCGGGCGCGATCCAGCAAAACCCTACCTGCTCTCCCCGGTCGACCTGCAGGCGGTCAAGGCATCGGGCGTCACCTTCGTCGTCAGCCTGCTGGAACGGGTGATCGAGGAACAGGCGCGCGGTTCGGCTGAAAAAGCCGACGCCATCCGCGCCGACATCGCAGGACTGATCGGCCACGATCTGTCGAAGCTGAAACCCGGTTCGCCCGAAGCGATGGAGATCAAGGCCAAGCTGATTTCGCGCGGCGCCTGGTCGCAATATCTGGAAGTGGGCATCGGCCCCGACGCCGAGATCTTCACCAAGTGCCAGCCGATGGCCTCGGTGGGCTTCGGCGCCGATGTCGGGCTGCACCCGGTGTCGACCTGGAACAATCCGGAACCCGAGATCGCCATGATCGCCGCCTCCAGCGGCAGGATCGTCGGCGCGACCATCGGCAACGACGTCAATCTGCGCGACGTCGAAGGGCGTTCGGCGCTGCTGCTCGGCAAGGCCAAGGACAACAATGCCTCGGCCTCGCTCGGTCCCTTCATCCGCCTGTTCGACGACAAATTCTCCATCGATGACGTCAAGCGCGCCGTCGTGCGCCTGAAAGTCGAGGGCGAGGACGGGTTCTCGTTGGAGGGCGCAAGCTCGATGGCCGAGATCAGCCGCTCGCCGGAGGAACTGGTCGCCGCGGCCATGGGGCCGCACCACCAGTATCCGGACGGGCTGGCGCTTTATCTCGGCACCATGTTCGTTCCGTCCAAGGATCGCGGCGAGAAGGGCAAGGGGTTTACTCACAAGGTCGGCGACATCGTCACCATCTCGTCGGAGAAATTCGGTGCGCTGGTCAACCGGGTGCGGCTCTCGCCCGACTGCCCGCACTGGACCTATGGCGCCAGCCATCTGATGCGGGAGCTAGCCAGAGCCGATCTGATCTAGCAACTGGTATCGTCGACGCCCTGCCAGGGCGCTACGGACCTGGTCCCGTGGGCGTAGGATGATCGCCGGCGTGACCCTTGTCGACGCAGGCCGCGTTCGCGCGACCCGAAACAATCACACCAATTATCCGACAGTCGGAAAATCACCTCAACGATGCAATCTGATGGGACAGCTGATGACGACCCGTCAGGCGCCCACTACACCTGCAAATGGAGGCTTGCCATCCGTCGAAAAAGGGGATGCTCTGACGCATTCAACCGGCGCTGGCAAAAGATGCTGAACAAGGGACGGATTTTGAACTGACCATCTACAACGGGAGGAAATCAAATGCTGACACGGCTAAGACTTGTTCTATACGGCCTGTTGGTGGCGCTGATGGTGATACCAGCAGCGGCACAGGCCAAGACGTTCTACTGGATTTCGCATGGCGGCCCGGCCGATCCGGTCTGGACCTACTTCCTGGCCGGCGCCAAGCAATGGGCCAAGGATACCGGCAACACGGTCAACACCTCGTTCCACAATGGCGACGTCGCCTCACAGCAAGAAGCGGTTCGCGCCGCCCTCTCCGCCAAGGCCGATGGTATCGTCACCACGAGCCCTGATCCGGGCAGCCTGATCGAGATCGTCAAGGAAGCGCGGGCGGCGAAAGTGCCGATCATCAATTTCAACACGCCCGACCCGAAAGCCGACTTCAACGCCTATGTCGGCGGCGACAATGTCACCTTCGGCAAACACTGGGCGCAGTATCTGGTCGACAAAGGCCTGGTGAAGAAGGGCGACTTCGTCTGGATGCCGGTCGAGATCCCCGGCGCCACCTATGGCGTGCAGGAAGAGGAAGGCATCAAGAGTGTCTTCGAGCCGCTCGGCATCACCTATGAAATCACCGAAGCGACGCTCGACCAGGCTGAAGTGATCAACCGCATGGTCGACTACCTCACTGCCAACAAAGCCAAGGTCAAGGCGATCATCGGCCTGGGCGATCTCGTCACCGGCTCGATCAAGCGGGTGTTCGACCAGGTCGGCATCAAGCCGGGCGAAATCCCGGTTGTCGGCTGGGGCAACTCGCTCGACACCACCCAGGAAGTGCTGAACGGCTATGTCAATGCCGGCCAGTGGCAGGACCCGCAGGCGACCAGCTATGTCGCGCTTTCGCTGGCCAATATGGCCGCCGGCGGCATTCCTCCGGGCTTCAACGTCATCACCGGCGCGCTCTACGAAAAAGACACCGCGCAGATCTACGACGACATCCTGTCCGGCAAGTAACATCCAATCTCAACAGTCGCGGCCGCCCAACGATCGCGACTGGCTCTCCATTTCGCCGAGCCCTTCGCACGCGATGTGCAACGCTCAGCCTTCCACTCATGTCGCGGATTGCCTGTGGAAAATCATTCGCTCGTCCAACGCCTGATCGCACGGCCGGAATTCGGCCCTTTCGTGCTGCTCGTCGTCGAGATCGCCGTTTTCTGGAGTTTCAACCACGACTTCCTGTCGCCGCAGAATATCTCCAATACGCTGGCCTTCACGGTCGAGCTCGGCCTGATCGCGCTGGCGATGACGCTGTTGATGACGTCGGGCGAGTTCGACCTCTCGGTCGGTTCCCTGTTCGGCTTCTCGCCGGTCTTGATGTGGACCCTGTTCAACAGCGGCCTGACCTCCCTTGAGGTCGGCTTTGTCGCCGCGCTGCTGGTCGCCGCCATCATCGGGCTGGTCAATGGCTGGTTCGTGACGCAACTCAAGATCCCATCCTTCCTGGTGACGCTCGGCATGCTGCTTGTGGTGCGCGGCACCGCCCTTTTCGTCACCGACGGTTTTCCGCAGCGCACCTGGAGTGCGGAGGGCAGCTGGCTGGCCGAAGCGCTGGTCGGCGATTTCTTCATCGGACCGTTCCGCATCTACATGTCGCTGTTCTGGTTCATCGCCGCGGCGATCGCGCTCGGCTATGTGCTGACGCAAAGCCGCACCGGCAACTGGATCCAGGCGGCCGGCGGCAACCCGAGTGCTGCAAGGGCGCGCGGCGTCAATGTCAGCGGCGTCAAGATCGGCCTGTTCGTGCTGTCGTCGGTCATGGCTTCGCTTGCCGGCGTCATCTCGTCGCTGCGCACCTCGGCGGCCAACCCCAACAGCGGCACCGGCTATGAACTGGAAGTCATCGCCATGGTGGTGATCGGCGGTACCGCGCTGACCGGCGGGCGCGGCACGATCATCGGCACCGTGCTCGGCATCCTGATCCTGCGCGTGATGCGCAACGGCATCGTGCTGATCGGCGTGCCCGGTCTTGCCTACAACATCTTCATCGGCGCCATCATCCTTGGCATGATGGCGCTGCATTCATGGCTGGAACGCCGGCATCAGGCAGGGACTTGAACCATGGCCGAGCCACTGATCCGCATGACGAACATCCGCAAGTCCTACGGCCGCGTGCAGGCGCTGGAGGATGCCAATTTCCACGTCAATGAACGGGAGATCGTCGGCTTGCTCGGCGACAATGGCGCCGGCAAGTCGACGCTGATCAAGGTGCTCTCGGGTGCCGTTCCGCTGACCAGCGGCGACATCTTCATCCGCGGCAACAAGGTGAGCCTGCGCAGCACCAGCGACGCCATCGCCCACGGCATCGAGACCATCTACCAGGACTCGGCGCTGGTCACGCAACTGTCGATCGCCCGCAATCTGTTCCTCGGACGCGAGCCGATCAAGTCGCCGCGCTTTCTCAACCGGATGGACCAGGACGCGATGAACACGGTTGCCCGCGACTTGCTCAAGCAGGTCGGCATCTCGAAGAACATCCCGCCGACGACGCCGATCGGCTCGCTCTCCGGCGGCGAGCGCCAGGCGGTGGCGATCGCGCGCGCCATGCATTTCGACAGCGACCTGATCATTCTCGACGAGCCGACCAACAATCTCGGCGTCGCCGAAACACAGGGTGTGCTGAGCTTCGTGCGCAGCGCCCGCGATTCCGGCCATTCCTGCATTTTCATCGCCCACAACATCCACCATGTCTTCCAGGTGGTCGACCGCATCGTCGTCATGCGCCGGGGCAAGGTGGTTGCTGACGACATAGACCCCAAGAAGACCAGCGTGGCGGAGGTCGAACGGATCATTACCGGCATGTCGGACAAGGAGATCCGCGATGCCATCGCCGATGGCAAGCCATCGCACTGAGAATGGTGATGGGCGGCAATCACCCGTCACCTCAGATCGCATCGCTTGTCTGACGCGCCATCGCATGGCGAACAGGATTGCAACATGAAAGCCACAGTCTCGGATACCGCACGCAACTGCGGGCTGTGGGTTACGGCATGAAAGCCACTGTCTCCGATATCGCTCGTAGCTGCGGGCTGTGGGTTACGGCATGAAAGCCACTGTCTCCGATATCGCTCGTAGCTGCGGGCTATCGACCGCAACGGTCGACCGGGTGCTCAACAACCGGCCGGGTGCGAGTGCGGCCAACCGCCAGCGCGTCATGGAGGCGGCCAAGCAAGTCGGCTATCTGCCGGTCGCCGATCAGGTGACGCTACCCTCGCGGCCCGCCCACCTTGAATTCCTGCTGCCGATCGGCAGCAATGCCTTCATGCGCGATCTCGCCGGGCACATCGAGGACTACGCCGCGCGCCTGCCGCTTGTTGCCTCGTGCCGGATCCATAACCTCGCCGGTATCTCGCCGAACGCGCTGCAGAGCGCTGTCGAAAACCTTTCGCTCAGGGCCAATGGCGTCGGTGTCATCGCCGTCGATCATCCGCGTACGCGCAACATCCTGCACGACATCGTCGATGCCGGCATGCGCCTGGTGACGCTGGTGTCCGATGTTCCGGCGGCACCGCGCGCGGCCTATGTCGGCATCGACAACCGGGTGGCGGGACGAACGGCGGCGCTGCTGATGGGACGCTTCCTTGGCGGCCGAATCGGTCATCTGGCGATGGTCGTCGGCTCACGTTCCTATCGCGGCCACGAGGAACGCGAAATGGGTTTCCGCTCGGTGCTCAGTGAGGAGTTTCCCAATCTGACCGTCAGCAGCGCCGTCGAGGTCAACGACGAGCCCGATGCCAGCTACACCGAGACCATGAAGGCGCTGCACGACGAGCCGGAGCTGCTCGGCATCTATTGCGTCGGAGCTGGGCATTCGGGCGTTGCAAAGGCGATCCGCGAGGCCAGGCCGAACCGCAAGCCGGTGTTCATCTGCCACGACTTGACGAAGGACACGCGTGGTCATCTCGTCGACGACCTGCTCGATGTCGTCATCGACCAGAATGCCAGGCTGATCGCGGAACAGTCGGTCATTCGCCTGCTCGGCTCGATTGCCTCCTCGGCACCCTATCTGACGCGCAAGTTCATCGAACCGCGCTTGATCTTCAGGGAAAACGTCCCCGTGCAGTAATGCGAAATGGCTTGGCTAAACCGGGCTTCCGGATTTGTACGATAATTGGCACGGCAAATCTGCACAGCAGCTATGCAAGTTTCTTTGTTGCCGAATCGTTGGGCAACTCGTAGGTTCTGGTTGTCGGCCATCTACTCCTCCCAGATGCGATGCCGACGCTGAATGGGGTGCACCTCCTCCCGCGCCACATTCGAAAATCGAGCCCGCTGCCACCTCCTCCCGCAGCGGGCTTTTTTCGTTTGGCCGGCAGGAATGGCGGTACAGCGACACCAAAGCACGCCCAGTCATCGCAGATGGAATGACGCACGTTGACAGGCCACGGGTCCCGTCAACCGGCGGCGGCGCCCCGGAAAGAAGCGATCAATCCTTCAGCCATGCGCACGAACTGCGTGCTCGGACCTTCCGAACCCACGGTCTGTACACTAACCCGCGCACCCTCGAGCAGAAGCGACAGCGTATCGGCGAGCAGTTCAGCCTGGCCGATGCCCGCGTCCCGACATAGCGTCACAAGGCGCTCGCGCTGGGCTTCTTTGAGTTCCTTGATCACCAGCCTGGCCGGATGGTCCGGCTCGGTCAGTTCAGCGGCGGCGTTGGCCATGTCGCAGCCGCGCCCGTCCGCATTGAGCATGGCAGCCGCCTTGCGAACCCAGGCATGCAGCTGGGCAAGCTTGTCACCAGGAAATTCGGCATCGAACGCATCCCACATAGCGCCGGCCTTGGCCGCATTGGCGCGCAGGCATTCGACGATCAGTTCGTCCTTGGATTCGAAGTGACGATAGAGCGTCATCTTGTTCGTGCCGGCAGCTTCGGTGATGGCGTCGACGCCGACGCCCTTGATGCCATGCTTGTGGAACATGTCGCGTGCCGTCTCCAGGATCCGATCCCGGGGACGAGAGCGCTCCACGATGCCGTCTGTCATCATGATCTCCTTTCGTTTCCAAAAAACCCTCGGCCACCTCTTGACTAGGGTGTTACCGGTCTGTAACTTCCAGAATGTTACTTACTGGTAACACCTATATCGTCCACCGTCAATAACAAGGCCGTGAACGGCCCTGCCAGACGAGAGGGGCGAGAAACTGCCAATCATGCGGCCTCGGCCGGTGAAGAGATTAAAAACGGTTCGCGAGCATGGGCTGCGAATCGACAGACAAGGAGCCGGCCAATGCCACAGCGCCGCGATCTTACCATAGATGAGGCCGTCCGGGATCCGATGATCCGGCTGGTCATGAAAGCCGATGGCGTCGACCCGCGCGCCTTCGAGACGATGCTGCGCTCGCTTGCCGATGCGCAGCGCAACGAGGTGCCGTTGCTGCATTCGCGGGACGACCTCGGTGACAAGCGCGGTCAAAGACTGTCCAGCGTCGCCAGCGCCTTCGGGCGGGCAAGAGCAGCCGGGGAGGCTTGCGTCTCGTGGTAAACTTTTTCATCCACCGTCCGATCTTCGCCTCGGCGATCGCCATCATCATGGTGCTCGCCGGGTCGATTTGTTATTTCCTGCTGCCCGTCTCGCAGTTTCCCGACATCACGCCACCGCAGGTCGTGGTCAGCGCCCACTATCCAGGCGCCAGCGCACAAGTGGTGGCCGATACGGTGACGACGCCGCTGGAGCAGCAGATCAACGGCGTGCAGGGCATGACCTACATGTCGTCGACGAGCTCCAATGACGGCTCCTCGACCATCACCATCACCTTCGATGTCGGCTATTCGCTGAGCACCGCCGCCGTCGACGTGCAGAACCGCGTCTCGCAGGCGGCTTCGTCGCTGCCGGCGATCGTCAACCAGGGCGGCGTGACGATCAAGAAGCAGAATCCGAACTTCGTCCTCATCGTCAACCTGACCTCGCCCGACAGTTCGGTCGATCCGGTGGCACTGAGCAACCTTGCCTATCTGCAGGTGGTCGATCCGCTGAAGCGGCTGCCCGGCGTCGGCGATGTGCAGATCTTCGGCGAGCGGCGCTATTCGATGCGCGTCTGGCTCGATCCCGACAAGCTCGCCAATCTCGGCATCACCGCCGTCGATGTGCAGAACGCCATCGCCGAGCAGAATGTCCAGGTGGCGGCCGGCAAGATTGGCCAATCGCCGGCCCCGGCCGGCACCGCCTTCGAGATGCAGGTCAACGCCGTCGGCCGGTTGAGCGATCCAAAGGAATTCGGCGACATCGTCGTGCGCGCCAATACCGACACCGGCTCGCTGGTCAGGCTGCGCGACGTCGCCCGCATCGAGCTCGGCGCGCTGCAATATTCGTCGTCGGCCTTCTTCGGCAAGGACCCGACCGTGGTGCTTGCCGTCTACCAGATGCCCGGCTCCAACGCGCTCGATCTGCAGCAGCGCGTCAAGGACAAGATGCAGGAGCTGTCGGGCCGCTTCCCGAAGGGCGTGTCCTATGCGATGCACTACGACACGACGCGCTTCGTCTCGGCATCGATGCATGACGTGCTGATCACGCTCGGCGAAGCGCTGGTGCTGGTCGTCGCCGTGGTGTTCCTCTTCCTGCAAAGCTGGCGCACGACGATCATCCCGACCATCGCCATTCCGGTGTCGCTGGTGGCGACGCTGGTCGTCATGGAGATGCTCGGCTTCTCGCTCAACATGCTCTCCCTGCTCGGCATGGTGCTGGCGATCGGCCTCGTCGTCGACGACGCCATCGTCGTGGTTGAGAATGTCGAACGACAGCTGGAGGCCGGGCTCAAGCCGCTTGCGGCGACCAAGGCCGCAATGCGCGAGGTCACCGGACCGATCATCGCCACCACCGCGGTGCTGATGGCGGTGTTCGTGCCGGTCGCCTTCATTCCCGGCGTCTCCGGCAAGCTCTACAACCAGTTCGCGCTGACCGTGGCGATCTCCGTCGGCATCTCCGCCTTCAACTCATTGACGCTCAGTCCCGCGCTCAGTGCGGCCTTCCTGCGCCATCGCGGCGAGACGCAGTTCGCCCCGTTCCGCTGGTTCAACGCCGGCTTCGACAGGCTATCGCACGCCTACGCCAATGGCGTACGCATTCTCGTCCGCTTGCGCTGGATCATGCTCGGCCTGTTCGCGGCCGGCCTGGTCGCCACCTACTTCGTCTGGCAGCGGCTGCCCTCGACCTTCCTTCCGGTCGAGGACCAGGGCTATTTCTTCGTCGTCATCCAGTTGCCCGACGGCGCGTCGCTGGAACGCACCGACGCGGTGGCGCAGAAGGCGCGCGACATCCTGCAGGCGACGCCCGGCGTCGAGATTGTCGGCTCGATCAGCGGCCTGAATTTCCTGACCAGTGCGGCGCAGTCGAATTCGGCGGTCGAATTCGCCATCCTGAAGCCCTGGGAGGAGCGCGGCCCCGACCAGAGCGCGTCGAAGCTCGTCGCCGATGTGCGCGGCAAGCTGATGCAGATCCCGGAAGCTTTCGCGCTGAGCTTCGATCCGCCGTCTATCCCGGGTATCGGCACCACAGGCGGCTTCGAATTCGTCGTCGAGGATCTGACCGGCCGCGGCAGTTCAGCCCTCAACGATGCGACGCAAGCCGTGATTGCCGAGGCGCGCAAGCAGCCGGAAATCAACCCGCAGCAGCTGTTCTCGCCGTTCTCGACCTCGACGCCGCAGTTCAACTACGACCTCGACCGCAGCAAGGCCAAACTGCTCGGCCTCAACCTGCCCGATGTCTTCAACACGCTGCAGATCTATCTCGGCTCGCTCTACGTCAACGACTTCAACCTGTTCGGCCGCACCTTCCGGGTGACCATCCAGGCCGACAAGGATGCACGTGCGGGTGCCGCCGACATTTCGCGGCTCTATGTGCGCAATGCCTCCGGCGGCATGGTGCCGCTCTCGACGCTGGGCAAACTCGTGCCCTTCGTCGGCCCGGAGACCGTCCCGCATTACAACAACAATGCCTCGGCCTCGATCAATGGCGGTGCCGCACCCGGCTTTTCCTCAGGCCAGGCGGTTGCCGCGATGGAACGGGCCGCTGCCATTGCGCTGCCAAGGGATTTCGGTTTCGAATGGACCGGCATCACCTTCCAGGAGCTCAAGGCAGGATCGATCGCGTCCGTCGTCTTCGGCCTCGCCATCGTCTTCGTCTTCCTGATCCTGGCGATGCAATATGAGAGCTGGGCGATGCCGTTCATGGTGCTGTTGGCGGTGCCACTGGCCCTGTTCGGCGCCTTCGTAGCCTTGTTGCTGCGCGGCATGCAGATCGACGTCTACTCGCAGATCGGCTTCGTCATGCTGATCGGCCTGGCGGCCAAGAACGCGATCCTGATCGTCGAGTTCGCAAGGCGACGGCGCGAGGAAGGCCTCAGCATCGTCGACGCGGCGATGGAGGCGGCACGGCTCAGGCTGCGGCCGATCCTGATGACGGCCTTCGCCTTCATCCTCGGCGTGCTGCCGCTGATGTTTGCGACCGGCGCCGGTGCGGCAAGCCGGCAGTCGATCGGCACCACTGTGTTCGGCGGCATGGTCGCGGCGACCATCCTGTCGCTGGTGTTCGTGCCGGTGTTCTACGCGGTCATCGAACAGCTGCGCGAACGCCGCGGCAGTGACGAGCCCGCCTCTCAAGATAATGAACCAACGACTGAGCACGCTATCCCGCCCCTGGCGGAAGCGGCCGAATAAGATTGGAGACTGATCATGCGTAAATGGAAAATCGCGTTGGGAACGGCTGTCGCGCTGGGAGCGATCTCGGTGGCCAGCGTCCATCTGCTCGACATGGGCAACCTCAGCCTCAATGCCGGCACGGCCGCGGCGACGCCTGCTCCGGCGGCATTCGTCATGCCTGTGCCGGTGGTCAGTGTCGTCAAGAAGACGATCCCGATCTACCTGGACTATGCCGCGCGGACGGAACCGATCCGCAGCATCACCTTGCAGGCCAGGATTCCGGGCTATCTGCAGGAGCAGACCGCAGCCGACGGCGTCGACGTCCGGCAAGGCGACCTTCTCTACAAGATCTCGCCTGACGACTTCCAGGCGGCTCTCGACCAGGCCAAGGCGCAAGTGCAGCGCGACACGGCGACGCTCGACTATGCCCGGTCCAATCTCGGTCGCGGCACCGAGCTCGCCAAGAGCGGCTACCTCGCCAAGGACGGGTTCGACCAGCGCACCAGCACCTTGCGCGAAGCGCAGGCGTCGCTGGCGGTCAACCAGGCGGCGGTCCGCACGGCAGAGCTCAATCTGGGCTATGCCGAAATCCGCGCGCCGTTTGGCGGGCGCCTGGGCCGCAACCAGGCCTCGGTCGGAACGCTGGTCAGCGTTGCCGGTACCGTGCTCAACACGCTGGTGCAGCTCGACCCGATCTACGTCACCTTCAACCCGAGCGAGACGGATCTGGCCGAGATCGAGCAAGCCCGTGCCAACGGCCCGATCGAAGTGGAGGTCCTGCTCCCCGGCCAGACCGAGGCCAGCCAAAAGGGTGAGCTTACCTTCATCGACAATTCGATCGACCGCTCGACCGGCACCATCACAGCGCGCGCGACGATCGGCAATGGCAAGTTCACGCTGCTGCCGGGCCAATATGTTCGTGTCCGGCTGCATGTGAGAGAGCAGGCCGACGCGCTGATGGTGCCGCAGACGGCGCTGGGCTCGAGCCAGCTCGGCAAATATCTCTATGTCGTCGGCAAGGGCAACACCGTCGACCAGCGGCTGGTTTCGCTAGGACCGACGAGCGGCGATCAGGTCGCCATCCTCAGCGGCGTCGCCGAGGGCGACCAGGTGATCACGGGCAATCTGCAGAAGATCGGACCCGGAGCGCCTGTATCGCCGATACCGGAAAAGCCGGCCACCTGAACACCCCCGTCAGGACCCGGCTTCAGCGCGGCGCCCCGACCTTCCCCCCGGTCGCGGGCGCCCCTCGACTGAGCAGTTCCACCAGACCGGCAACATCGGCGCGGTCGGCCTTGGCCGGCGGCATAAACGCACAGTAGGGATGCCCGAGGCGCACCGAGACGGAGGAGAGCGCAATCAGCCGACCGGCCTCCAGATCGGCGCGCGCCATGACCCGCTGGCCAAGGGCGATGCCCAGACCCAGTCTTGCCGAGGCGATCGCCAGGCTGGACAGGCCGACGCGCCGCCCGTGCGACGGGTCGGGCGAGCGACTGCCGCCGGATGCCGCGAACCAGTCCGCCCAGGTCGGGTGCGAGGCATAGTTCGGCCCCCAATTGGTGTGGATGAACTGGCTCTCGTGCAAATCCGCCAGACTGGGATCGCCATTGCCGTGCCGGTGCCAGAATTCCGGTGCACAGACCGGCAGGACATCGTCATGGACGAGACGAACAAGTTTCAGCCCGGGATAGTGATAGTCGCCATAGCTGATGCGCAGATCGACGTTCTGGCGCATCAGGTCGACCGGATCGTCCTCGACCCGAACGTCGATCGCCATCTGCGGAAAGGCATCGAGAAGTACCGCCAGCCTCGGCGCCAGCCACAGTTCGGCCAACGAGAATGGCACACTGACGACCAGACGCGTCCGCACCCCGCCCTCCAGCATGCGCTGGCCTATGGTGGCGATGTCTCCCAAAGCTTTCGCTGTCTGCGGATAGATGGCGTGGCCGGCGTCGGTGAGCGCGATGCGATTGCCGCTACGCACAAACAGCTGCTTGCCGAACCAGCTCTCGAGGTTGCGGATCTGCTGGCTGACCGCCGCCGACGATACGCCGAGTTCAGAGGCGGCCAAAGTGAAGCTGCCGGCACGCGCCGCAACCTCGAAAGCCTTGATCGCATTCAGCGGCGGCAACCGTTCCACATCGAGTCCGTAAGTTTTTCTTGGCCAATCCTAACTATTTTCGACGTTGAGAGAAAGATTTTTTTGCCGTCTCATAAGCTCACAACCTTCGGAGCCATGACGATGAAAGACATCCTCGATCTCAACCGCTATCCGCTCGACCGCGAAGGCAGCGCCGAATGGCAGCGCCTTGTCGAACAATCCGTCGCCGCGCTCGAAGCCGCCGGCATGTTCAATCTGGAAGGGTTTTTGCGCCCCGGCGTGGCGGAACAAGCCGTGCGCGAAATCCAGCCGGTGATGGCCGCGCGCTCGCATGCGCACAAGCGCATGCACAACATCTACTTCAAGCCTGACATTCCCGAGCTTGCACCCGACCATCCGGCGCTGCGCAAGGTGGAGACCATCAGTCACACCGTCTGTGCCGACCAGATTCCTGGCAGTGTCGTGCTCGCCATCTACGAATACGAACCGCTACTGCGCTTCCTGGCAGCGACGATGGGCAAGCCCAGATTGCATGTCATGCAGGATCCCCTGGCCCGTACCAACGTCATGGCCTATCGCGCCGGCGAGGCTTTGAACTGGCATTTCGATCGTTCCGAATTCACGACGACGCTGTTGTTGCAGGCAGCGGAGCGTGGCGGCGACCTCGAATACCGCACCGATCTGAGGTCGGACGACAATCCCAACTATGACGGCGTCGCAAGGCTGCTGGAAGGGCGCGACCCCGATTCCAAGATCCTGTGCATGAAACCGGGCACACTCAATGTCTTCCGCGGCAAGAACACCGCGCATCGCGTCACCACCGTCGAAGGCGAGCGAGAGCGCATGATCGCGGTGTTTTCCTACTATGAGAAGCCCGGCGTGATGTTTAGCGCCGAGGAGCGCGTCGGCTTCTACGGCCGCGCCGCCTGAGACCGAAGAGGCAATATGCCAGCGGCCCCAAGAATCCGAAGATGACCTCTTGTTAGATTGTCGACAATCTGCTTGTCTTGCTTTCGATTTCCCTGGGAGCGGCCGAATGGCGAAAGCGGATTTCAGTCCGATTGCGGACACGACGCGACGCGCCGAGATCGTCGCGCTGTTGCGGCGCGCGATCCTGACCGGGCAGCTCGCACCCGGCCAGAAGCTCAACGAGCTGCGGATTTCCGAACAAATGCGGGTCAGCCGCGCGCCGTTGCGCGAGGCAATGCGCGAGCTGGTGCAGGAAGGCATCCTGACCAGCATTCCCTATGCCGGCACCTTTGTCATCGAGGTCACAGCCAAGGACATCGACGATGCCTATTCGTTCAACAAGGTGATGGACGAGCTGGCCATCGAGCGGGCGTGGCCGCTGCGCGACCAGCGCTTCTTCGACGAGCTCGACCGGCGCCACGAAGCCGTGAAGCAGGCGACCCGTGCGTTGGACACGACACGCCAAATCGAAACCGCGCTGCAACTGCATGGCCTGATCTACGAATGGGCCGACAATTCGGTGCTGCTGGAAACCTGGCAACGGCTGACCAGCCGGCTGCAGATGTATTTTGCGCTCCACCAACATGCCCGCAATGAGCCGGTTCCGGCCGAAGACGTTCACGAAACCTATGTGCGGTTGCTGAAGGGCAAGGACATGCGTGCCGCCCAGCGCCATGCCAGGGAGCACATCGATCTCGATTTCGAGGAGTTGCTTGCCTACGCGCGCGGCCTCGAACAACGCCCGTCGAGGGGCGCCTGACCCGTTCCCAACATCACAGACAGCGGACAAGACACGTGCAGATCGAAACCATCAAGGCCTACCATGTCGTGCAGCCCTTCGTGGACGGGCCATACCGCATGTCGAAGGGGCGCGAGGCCAACGCTTTCGACGCGGTGATCGTGTCGATCACCTCCGACAGCGGCCTTACCGGCTGGGGCGAGATGGCGCCGCTCGGCAATTTCTATTCGGCAGCCTTCCCGGCCGGCACCCGCGCCGGCGTGCCCGAAATCGCGCCGCACCTTATCGGCCACGATCCGCGCGGGCTGGCAAGCATCGGGCGGCTGATGGATACGGTGTTCAAGGGCCATTCCTACATCAAGTCGGCGCTCGACATGGCCTGCTGGGATCTGGCGGCACGAGCCGCCGACGTGCCGCTGGTAACGCTGCTGGGCGGCAAGGAGAGCGAGACGGCCGAACTCTACAAGGTCGTCACGCACGGCAGCGTCGACGCCATGGCCGCGCTGGCCAAGCGCATCGTCAAGGATGGTTTCCACCGGCTGCAGGTCAAGGTCGGCGGCAATGTCCATGACGACATCGAACGCGTCGCCGCGGTCGCCGCCTCGGTGCCGAAAGGCACGGTCATCTTCTGCGATGCCAACGCCGGCTGGACCCCCTACCAGGCGCGCCAGTTTGCCGACGCGACGCGCAGCATCGACTACACGTTCGAGCAGCCCTGCACGACGATCGAGGAGAACATGTCGGTTCGCCGCATGCTCGACAAGCCAATGGTGCTCGACGAATCCGTCACCTCGCTCGAGGAGATGCTGGAAATCCATCGTCGGGGCGCGGCCGACGGGCTAACGCTGAAGATCTCGCGGCTGGGCGGCGTGACGAAGACCCGTCAGATCCGCGATGTTGCCGTCGATTTGGGCTTCATGATCACGGTCGAGGACACTGGTGGCGCCGAGATCGACACCGCTGCGATGGCACACCTGTCGCTGTCGACGCCCGAGGAGCGCCGGCTGCATGCGATCGCCTTCCATGAGTGGGTGACGGTGCGCACGGCGTCGAACATGCCGCCGGTCACCGGCAGCCGCATGGGCATTCCGGACGGGCCGGGCCTTGGCATCGATGTCGTTCCCGATCTGCTCGGTGCACCTTTCTTCGAAGTCGGCCGCTGAGATGAAAATCCGAAGCATCAAAGCCACGCCGATTAATCTGCGCCTCGAGGCGCCCTACGCCTGGGTGTTCGGCGAGCTCGACGGATTTTCGCCGACCATCGTCGAAGTCGAGACGGAGGATGGCCTGATCGGCCTTGGCGAGGCGCCGACGCCAGCGGCGGCGGCGATCATCAACGATGTCCTGGCGCCACGGCTGGTCGGGCGCGATGCCTTCGACATCGCCGGCGCCGAGCATGTCTGCCTGCCCTTCTGGACCGGCGTGCAGTCGATCAATGACCGCACCCGCATCATGGCTTTCGGCGCCATCGAGATGGCGTTGTGGGACCTGCGCGGCAAGGCGTGGAACCAACCGCTCTACCAGTTGCTTGGCGGCGCCGTGCGCAAGGACATCCCGTTCACCGACTATTTTTCGCTGCGCGGTGATGGACCAAAGGTGAAGGGCGAGACGACGCCGGAAGAAGTCGCCGATTATTGCGTCGAATTGCACGAGACGCACGGAACGACCTTCTTCGAAGGCAAGTTCTCGACCGATGATCCGAAAGTCTCGCTCAGGATGGTCGAGCTGATCCGCAAGAAACTCGGCGACGATGCGATGATCCGTATCGATTCCAACCAGGCCTATTCGCTCAGCACCGCGCGGCGGCTGGCGCGGCCGCTGGAAGACCTCGGCGTGCGCAACTGGGAGGACCCGGTGGCGACGATCGAGGAGATGCGCGAATTGCGGCGCCATTGCTCGATCCCGTTCTCGACCCACAACATCGACATTGCGCGCGCCATGGAAACCAAGGTTCCGGACGCGTTCGTCGGCAACCCGACGACGCATGGCGGCATAGGCCGGCTGCTGCGCTTCGTGGGCGCCTGCGAGCACGCCGGCATCGATTTCTGGTGCTACAGCGGCGACAGCGGTATCGGCAGTGCCGCCTATCTGCACCTGTGCGCGGCACTCGGCTGGATCAGGGAGCCGAACCAGTCGCTGTTTCGCATGCTGCCCATGGATGTCACCGAGGAAGGGCCGTTTTCGCCGAAGAACAATTTCGTGCGCGTTCCGGAAGGTCCCGGTCTCGGCGTCACCTTGTCGCGCGAAAACCTCGCTGCCTGTCACAGAGACTTTACCGAGAAAGGACCGTGCAACAAGTATCATGACCCGGCAAAGCCCGGAACCTATCGCCGTTTGCCGCTGAACTAGATGACGGCAAGACCGACGGCCAGGCACGAGAAGCCAACCACCGCGACTTCGGCCGGGAAGGTTGGACAAAGACGATGGAAGCAGTGCAGCCAGCAATCCGGCGCGTCCGTGCCACGACTAGATACCGGGCAAAACCGCATGCTAAGATTCCGATCGACAGGCCTCTCTGGCGATCCGAAATGGAGCAATCCACGAAATTTCGTCAACCATAAGAAATAGGGGAAAGGGTAAAAACCCATGAGCAAGAACTACACCATTCTCGACCTGATCCGGCGCAATCGCACGCCGCTTGAAAATCACCTGATCGACGGCCTTGTCGACGGTCGTGTCAGCCGCCGCGACTTCGTCCGTCACGGCAGCCTGCTCGGCCTGTCGCTGCCGCTGCTCGGCCGTATCGGCATGGCAGCCGGCCTCAGCGGCATGCCGTCGCTGGCGCGCGCCCAAGGCGCGCCCGGCGCCACCATCCGCGTCGCCAGCAGCGTGCCGGCGGCAACCATCGACCCGGTCACCATCGCTGACGCAGGCGGCCTGCTGGTCATGCAGCAGGTTGCCGAATTCCTTTGCGTCGACGGCCCTGACCTCGTTCTTCAGCCGGCCTTGGCCGAAAGCTGGAAGCCGAACGACAATGGCACCGTTTGGACCTTCAAGCTGCGCAAAGGCGTAAAATTCCACAGCGGCGGCGAGATGAAAGCCGACGATGTCGTGGCCAGCATCGACCGCCTTGCCGATCCGGCCAATTCGTCCAATGCGCTGTCGGTGTTCACCGGCATCCTGCAGAAGGGCGCCTCGAAGAAGGTCGACGACTACACGGTGGAATTCCACCTCGATGCGCCGAACGGCAACTTCCCCTACATGCTGTCGTCCGACAACTATAACGCCGTCATCATCCCGGCGAGCTACAAGGGCGACTATGAAAAGAGCTTCGACGGCACCGGGCCGTTCAGAATAGAGAAATACACGGCAAAGGTCGGTGCGTCCTTCGTCCGCAACGAGGACTATTGGGGGCCGAAGGCGCTGCCGGAACGCACCGAGTTCACCTTCTTCACCGACATGCAGCCGCAGATCCTGGCGCTGCAGGGCGGCCAGGTCGACATCATCAACCAGATGCCGGTGCTGGCCGGCGTCGCTCTGCTCAACGATCCGAACGTCGACATCATCAGCTTGAAGTCGTCAGCCCATCAGCAACTGCACATGCGCTGCGACGAGGGCCCGTTGAAGGATGCGCGCGTGCGCCGTGCCATTGCGCTCTGCCTCGATCGCGACAAGCTGGCCGCCGGCCTCATGAAGGGACGCTCCGCTCTGGGCAATGACAGCCCATTCGCCGCCGTCTATCCTTCGACCGATACGAGCGTGCCGCAACGCAAGCAGGATATCGCCCAGGCCAAGCAGCTCATGGAAGCAGCCGGCTTTGGCCAGGGCTTCAAGATAACCCTGACCACCGAACGCTACCTAGAAATCCCTGAATACGCCCAGCTCATCCAGAACTGGGTCAAGGAGATCGGTGTTCAACTCGACCTCAATATCCTCGACCAGAGCGGCTATTACGGAGACGCGGTGTTCGGCAAGTCGAACTGGCTGGATTCGGTGATGGGCATCACCGACTATGGTCACCGCGGCGTGCCGAATGTCTATCTCGCGGCACCGCTGAAGAGTGAAGGCACCTGGAACGCGGCACACTTCAAGAACAAGGACTATGATGCGCTGGCGACCAGCTACATCGCGGCCCTTGACCTCGAGGCGCAGAAGGCCGACGCCGGCAAGATCCAGAAGCTGCTGCTCGAGGAAACGCCTGTCATCTTCGGCTATTTCTACGACTATCTGACGGCGACGGCGAAGGGCGTGGCCGGCGTACAGCCGACCGCCATGTCGCAGCTGTTCCTCGATAAGGCATCGAAGGCCTGAGCGGAAAGGAAAAGCCAATCCTCTAACAGCCAGCTCCCGCATGGGGGCTGGCTCCACAAGGAGTCCTAGCCATTCTCTCCTTCCTTGTCCGGCGTGTCTCGCTGTCGCTCGTCACGCTGTTCCTGCTCAGCATCATGGTGTTCCTGGGCGGCCAGGTGCTGCCCGGCAATGTCGGGCGCGCAATATTGGGTCCGTTCGCAGACCAGCGCGCGGTCGACACGCTCAATCACACGCTCGGTGTCGATCGTCCGCTGCTGGCGCAGTATTGGAGCTGGATCTCCAATTTCGTCCAGGGCGACATGGGCACGTCCTACATCTTCCGCTCGCCGGTCGCGCCTTTCGTCATCGATGCGCTCGGCAATTCGATGAAGCTGGCGGCGGTCGCCTTCGTTCTGGTGGTGCCGATCGGCATTCTCGGCGGCGTCATTGCAGCGCTCAACCTCAACCGGCCGCTCGATCGCATCATCAGCCTTGGCGGCCTGTCGGTGACGGTGCTGCCGGAATTCGTCACCGGCATCATCCTGATCCTGATCTTCGGCGTGTGGCTGCGCTGGCTGCCGATCTCGGCCGCATGGCCGCGCGATGCCGGCTTCTTCACGCAGCTCTATTACCTGATCCTGCCCTCGCTGCCGCTGTTCCTGGTGCTGTTCGGCTACATCGCCCGCATGGCACGCTCCGGCATGATCGAGGCGCTCGATTCCGACTACACGCGAACGGCCGTGCTGAAGGGCCTGCCGTGGCGCACGGTGATCTGGCGGCATGTGCTGCGCAACGCGCTGCTGCCGACCATCACCGTCATCGCGACGCAGACCGGCTACCTCATCGGCGGCCTTGTCGTCATCGAAACGCTGTTTCGCTATCAGGGAATCGGGTCGCTGATCTTCACCGCCGCGCGCGGCAAGGATTTCCCGATGCTGGAGTCGGGCATCCTCACCATCGGCATTGTCTATGCCGTGGCCACCCTTGTCGCCGACTTCCTCTATTCCGTGCTCAATCCGCGTATCCGTCTGGGGTCAGATCAATGAGCGCCGTCCAAACCAGCTCTCCGACACCAGACGACACGCGCAGGCGCGGCCCGCTGGCGGAGGTCTTTTTCTCGCTGTTGCGCTCGCGAACATTCCTTGTCGGTTTCGCCATCGTGCTGTTCTGGGTTGCCTGTGCGCTGTTCGGCGAGCATTTCGCACCTTATGATCCACTTGCGGACGACATCATCAACGCGCTGGCGCCGCCCTCTTCCGAACACTGGTTCGGCACCGACCAGATCGGCCGCGACGTCTTCTCGCGCGTCATCGTCGGTTCGCGCGACATCCTGACCGTCGCACCGCTGGCAACCTTGCTGGCGACAGTGGCCGGCACGGCGCTTGGGTTGTTGACCGGATATTTTCGCGGCCTCGTCGACGATGTCGTCAGCCGCATCCTCGAAGCTTTCATGGCGATCCCGGTGGTCATCGTCGCGCTGCTGGCCATCGTTGCGCTCGGCACCTCCAAGACGACCGTCATCGTCGTCATCGGCCTGAGCTTCGCGCCGATCATCGCGCGCACCGTGCGCTCGGCGGTGCTGGCCGAGCGCGAGCTCGACTATGTCGCCGCCGCACAGCTTCGGCATGAAAGTGCGCTGCATACGATGTTCGTCGAGATCCTGCCCAACGTCATCCCGCCGATCCTGGTCGAAACCACCGTGCGGCTCGGCTATGCCATTTTCGCCGTCGCCACGCTCTCCTTCATGGGCTTCGGCATCCAGCCGCCCTCGCCCGACTGGGGGCTGTCGATCTCCAACAATTACGGCATGATCGGCGGCGGCTTCTGGTGGACGGTGCTGTTCGATGCGCTCGCCATCGCTTCGCTGGTGATCGGCGTCAATCTGGCGGCCGACGGCGTTCACGGAGCGCTCAATGACTAACTCCGCCAAGGCCGAAAACGCACTCGAACTCACCGATCTTTCGGTTGCCTACCGCGTCGCCGGCCGCAATCGCGCCGTTCTGCGCAACCTCAGCCTCACCATCGGCCAGGGCGAAGCCTATGGGTTGGTCGGCGAATCCGGTTGCGGCAAGTCGACAGTGGCGCTCACTGTCGTGCGTTATCTTCCTAGAAACGGTTCCATCACCGGCGGCGCCATCTCCCTCGATGGCCAGAATGTGATGAAGCTGGACGCCGAGGCGCTCAGGCGGGCGCGCGCGGAAAGCGTCTCCATGGTCTATCAGGACCCGGGCAAGGCGCTGAATCCGTCGATCCGCGTCGGCCGTCAGCTGACCGAGATTTTTGAACTCGGCGGCATTTCGGGACAAGCGGCCACCGACCGGGCGATTGCGATGCTGAACCGCGTGCGCATCTCCGACCCCGTCAGCGTCATGCAGCGCTACCCGCACCAGCTTTCCGGCGGCATGCAGCAACGCGTGGCGATTGCCATGGCGCTGGCCAACGATCCGTCGATGCTGATCCTCGACGAGCCGACCACCGGCCTCGATGCGACGGTGGAGGCCGAAGTGCTCGACCTGATCGCACAGCTCAGGCAGGAACTGTCGGCCTCTATCCTGTTCATCAGCCACAACCTCGCGGTCGTTTCCAACATGTGCGACCGGGTTGGCGTGCTCTATGCCGGCATGCTGGTCGAGGAAGGGCCGACGGAGATCGTGTTCAACGATCCGCGCCATCCCTATACAGTCGCGCTGCTGCGCTGCCTGCCGCGCGGCGGCCAACGCAAGGATCAGGGCCGGCTCGATACCATTCCGGGTTTTTTGCCGGGCATCGGGGCTGACATCAAGGGCTGCGCCTTCGCCGACCGCTGCGCGCTCGCCGACGACCGTTGCCGCACCGAATTGCCGCCGCTCTACGATCTGGGCGGCCGGCTGTCGCGCTGCTTCCATCACGACAAGGCGCAGGCGCTGCCGCGCGCGACACCGAGCGATGTGGCGCCCGCACCAAAGGCGGCAGCCGCACCGGTGCTGCGCGTCGCCGGACTGAACAAGACCTATGCCAGCCATGGCCATGCACTGCGCGCCGTCAAGGACGTGTCGCTCGATTTGCGACCCGGCGAAACGCTCGGGCTGGTCGGCGAGTCCGGCAGCGGCAAGACGACCTTCGCCAGGCTGCTGCTCGGCCTGGTGCCGCCCGACGACGGCGGCACCATCGAGCTGGAAGGCAAGGCGCTGGCGCCACGGCTGGAGAACCGCAGCGACGACCAGATCAAGGCGATGCAGATCGTCTTCCAGAATCCGGATTCCGCACTCAACCGCTCGCATTCGATCCGCCACCTGATCGGCCGCGCGCTGAAGCGGCTGGCGGGCCTCTCCGGCAAGGCGCTGGAGGCTCGTCTCAACGACCTCGTCCGCTCGGTGCGGCTCACAGACCGGCATCTTGCCGTCAAGCCACGCCAGCTTTCGGGCGGCCTGAAGCAGCGCGTTGCCATCGCGCGCGCCTTCGCTGGCGATCCGCGCATCGTCGTCTGCGACGAGCCGACCTCGGCGCTCGACGTGTCGGTACAGGCAGCGATCCTCAATCTGCTCGCCGACCTGCAATCCAAGGAAGACGTCAGCTACATCTTCATCTCGCACGACCTTGCCGTGGTGCGTTACCTCTCCGACAAGATCGCCGTACTTTATCTCGGCCGCATCATGGAACTAGGACCGTCGGAAGACGTCTTTTCCGGCCCGCATCATCCCTATACCGAAGCGCTGCTGTCGGCCGTGCCCAAACTCGACCAGACCGAGACGGCGCGTATTCGTCTCGATGGCGAAATCCCCAGCGCCACCAACCCGCCGTCGGGCTGCGTGTTCCACACGCGTTGCCCGCGCAAGATCGGCCCGATCTGCGAACAGCAGGAGCCGCCACTCAGCGAAGCCCAGCCCGGCCATTCGATCCGCTGCCACATTCCTTACGCCGAACTGGCTAGGCTGCAGAGGGCGGTCGCAACCGAGCCGGCATAGCGCTGTCGCTCGCGTGGCTTGGCCGGTCAGATCTGCCCGGCCATGCCGAGGGAACGGTCACCTTCCGAAAAGCCCTGAACTTCAGCCCAGTCCCTGGCCAGCGTGCGCAGCCCGGTGAGCGCGACATCCAGGACATCCGAAGACACGGGATTCGAGGGATAGGCGAGGTAGATTGGCCGCTGGAATACCGGTGTGTTGTCGATGCGCCGCATCTCACCGCGCTCGATATGGCCGCTGACGGCGCTGAGCGGCAGATAGGCGGCGGCTTGCTGCGACAGGACATGCTGGAGGCCGATGAAGACCAGCCCGGCCGATATGGCCGGCTTGACCATGCCGGCAAAGGCGCGGTCGTGCTCGATGCGGAATTCCAGTCCCCAGTCCATCAGGATATAGTTTTCGGTCCATGGCTTGGTCTGTGCGGCGTGCTGGACGAGCACGACCTGATCGACGGCCAGCGTCTCGTAGACAATGCCGGGATGCGGTCGCGGAAGATAGAGGATGCAGATGTCGAGCAGGCCTTCTGCCAGCTGGTCGATCGCCAGATCCGGGAAACTGCCTTCAAGCCGCAGCGCCACGTTCGGCCGCCTGGCGCGCATCCACTCGACCCAGGGCGAGGTGATGCGGTCCCAGAGATAGGCCGGCGCGGTCAGCCGCAGCAAGGTTTCGTAGCCATCGGGAACGGCGATATCCTGCCGTGATTGCTCCCAGGTGCGGGTGATGGACGATGCGTGCGGCAGGAATTGCCGGCCGGCCGGCGTCAGCGTGACGCCATCGCGGTCGCGCACGAACAGCCGGCGTCCCAACTGATCCTCCAGTCCCCTGATCCGCGCACTGACCGTGGACTGGGCGAGGTTGAGCCGGCTGGCCGCGACGGTAAAGCTGCCATGGGTGGCGACTTCGAGAAAGCTGCGCAGATTCTCAGTGTCCATACCCACCTCTTGCATCGAAAATTTCGATGACCCCTATCAAAAAATATCGCTTTCCGGCGGCAGTCAACAATGAACTAGATGACTGAATCCCAAGACAAGCGAGGAATCCAGCCATGCCCAAGCATTTCCGGATGATCGACAACGCTCGCAGAACGCTCACTGCAATCGAAAATTCCGCTGTCGACGAATTGCTGGCCGGCAGGATGGGCCGGCGCGACTTCCTGCGCCATGGCAGCGTGCTTGGCCTCTCCCTGCCGTTCCTGGGCAGCCTTGTCGCAGCAGTTGGCTTCGGTACACAGCAGGCACGCGCCGAGGGCAAGCCGGGCGGCACGGTGCGCGCCGGCGTAGCGACGCCGGGCGGCGCCATCGATCCCGTCACCTACTATGACAGCGGCAGCTATCAGCTGGTTTTCCAGACCGCCGAGTTTCTCTGCATCACGCAGCCGGACCTCACCTTGAAGCCGGTGCTGGCGGAAAGCTGGGCGCCGAACGAGGACGGCAGCATCTGGACCTTCAAGCTGCGCAAGGGCGTGAAATTCCACAATGGCGAGGACTTCAAGGCCGACGACGTCGTCGCAACCTTCGATCGGCTGGCCGACCCCAACGGTGCCTCCAACGCGCTGTCGGTGTTCAAGGGGCTGCTGTCGAAGGGCGGCACCCGGAAGGTCGACGACCACACCGTCGCCTTCCATCTCGATGCGCCGAATGGCAGCTTTCCCTATTCGGTGTCGATCGACAACTATAACGCCGTCATCCTGCCGGCGAGCTACAAGGGCGACTACGAAAAGACATTTGAAGGCACCGGGCCGTTCCGGCTGGAGACCTACACGCCGAAGGTCGGCGCGACCTTCATCCGCAACCCAGACTATTGGGGTGAGAAAGCGCTGCCCGACCGGCTCGAGTTCAAGTTCTACGGTGACGTGCAACCGCGCATCCTGGCGCTGCAGGCGGGCGAGGTCGACATTCTCGATGCTGTTCCGCTCGATGTCAGCCAGGTCGTGCTGAACAGTCCTGATATCACCGTGTTGCGTGTCGCTTCGACCGCGCACCGCCAGCTTCACATGCGCTGCGACACCGGCCCGTTCACCGACAAGCGCGTACGCCAGGCGCTGGCGCTGTGCATCGACCGCTCCAAGCTGGTCGACGGCTTGTGCCGCGGCATGGCGGCGACCGGGAATGACAGCCCGTTCGCGCCGGCCTTCCCTGCGACCGACAAGTCGGTGCCGCAACGCGTCCAGGAGATCGCCAAGGCCAAGCAGTTGCTCGAGGCGGCGGGTCTCGCCGAAGGCTTCGACATCACGCTGACCACGCTGCGCTATTCCGACATTCCGGGCTATGCGCAATTGTTCCAGAATTTCGCCAAGGAAATCGGTGCCCGCATCTCGCTCAACATCGAGGACCAGGACAAATATTACGGCAAGGCGGTGTTCGGCCAGTCGGACTGGCTGGACAGCCCGCTCGGCATTACCGACTACGCGCATCGCAGCGTGCCGAACGTGTTTCTCAAGAGCCCGCTGGTCAGCGACGGCCCGTGGAACGCGGCGCATTTCAAGAGCCCGGCCTATGACGGCATGGTCACCAGCTATCTCAAGGCGCTCGATGTCGGCGCGCAGCGCGCCGCCGCCTCCGACATCCAGAAACTGCTGCTCGACGAGACGCCTGTCATCTTCAGCTATTTCCCCGATCTGCTGGTGCCGGTGCGCAAGAATGTCAGCGGCCTGCCGCCGATCGCGGCCGGCCTGCTGCTCGACCGCGTGTCGTTGAGCTGATCGTGCCCCAACGCCCGATGACAAAAGAAACAAAACGGGAGACTACCATTCGCAAGCCTCATTTGCGCGGCCGTGGGCCGCATTTTCCCTTGCTGGACACCCTCGTGCAGTATGAATTCGAGCCGGGCTACATAGCCTTCACCATGCCGACGCAGAAGCGACTGCGTGTGCAGGTGGGGTCGATGACCGTGGCCGATACGACCAATGCCTTGGTGTTCTACGAATCCGATCACCTGCCGGTCTACTATTTCCCGATCGGCGACGTTCGCGAGGAATTCCTGCTGCCGAGCAAGACCACGACAGAGGATCCGTTCAAGGGCACAGCCACCCACTACTCGCTCAACACCGGCATCACGCTGGTCGAGGACGCGGCCTGGCGCTATCTCGATCCGGTCAAGGGCTGTCCGCCTATATCGGACTACATGTCGTTCACCTGGAGCAAGATGGGCCACTGGTTCGAGGAGGACGAGGAGATCTTCGTCCACGCCCGCGATCCGTTCCGCCGGATCGACTGCCTGCCGTCGTCGCGGCGCGTGCAGGTCATCCTCGACGGCGAACAGGTCGCCGATTCACGCCGCGGCGTGTTCCTGTTCGAGACCGGCCATCCGGTGCGCCACTATCTGCCGATCGCCGACACGCGGCTCGATATGTTCGCGCCCAGCCGCTACATCTCGCGTTGTCCTTACAAGGGCATCTCCAGCTATTATCACGTGACGACGAAGGCCAAACGTCACGAGAACCTCGTCTGGTATTATCCGGAACCGGTGCACGAGGCAGAGCGCATCAAGGGGCTGGTCTGCTTCCACCACGAACTGGTCGACAAGATCCTGGTCGACGGCGTCGAAATCCCGAAGGAAGCCACGGCCGCGTCGAGCGGTTATTTCTGAGCATCGACGCCGCCTGCGCGCGGGCGCTTGATCGAAACACGGCTCAGCCATACCCTCTCCGAGGCAGGGAGGGCACTCGATGGATCTTTTCAAGCTGGATGGCGATGTCGCGCTGGTCACCGGCGCCGGTAGCGGCATCGGCCAGGCAATCGCGATCGGGCTCGCCGAGGCAGGTGCCGACGTCGCCTGTTTCGGCCATACATCGAAGGGTGGGCTGGACGAGACCGCGCACCGAATCGCGGCACTCGGCCGCAAAGCGCTGGTGCTGACCGGTACAGTGACATCGCAGAGCGATCTCGCGGCTGCGATCGATCGCGTTGAGAGCGAACTCGGTGCGCTCACCGTCGCCGTCAACAATGCCGGCATTGCCGGCTCCGAACCCGCCGAGACGATGCCGCTGGAGACATGGCAGAAGGTTCACGACGTCAATGTCGCCGGCGTGTTCCTGTCCTGTCAGGCCGAAGCGCGCAAGATGTTGGTGCGAGGCAAGGGCTCGATCATCAACATCGCCTCGATGTCGGGCACCATCGTCAACCGCGGCCTGACGCAGGCGCACTACAACTCTTCGAAGGCCGCCGTCATCCACATGTCGAAGAGCTTCGCCATGGAGTGGGCCGATCGCGGCCTGCGCGTCAATGTCGTCAGTCCGGGCTACACGCTGACGCCGATGAACAAGCGGCCGGAGGTGGCGGAAGAAGTGAAGATCTTCAAGCGCGACACGCCGATGGGGCGCATGGCGGCGCCGGAGGAAATGGTCGGGCCGACGGTGTTCCTCGCCAGCCGCGCAGCGAGCTTCGTCACCGGCCTCGACCTGATTGTCGATGGCGGCTACGTCTGCTGGTAAGAGCTCAGCTTCGCCTGCAGTCTGAATTTGTACGTCTCGCGAAGCGTTAGTCGTTGCGCGACATGAACCTTGGTATATATAATTTCATCCTATGAAACGGCCTTGGCGAGATGGGGCTTACCAGGCGGGTAGCCGAGATCATAGGACCTTGATGGCTCGCACCTTGCAGGGGCGCCGCAGGACTGGCAATCGATCCGCAGATGACCGCTCCCGCAGCGATCCGTCGGCAGCCATGACGCCGACACTCCAATCCTGTCCCATCATCACCAGAATTGAGCACCATCTTGCCTGCGCTGGCCAAAGCCGGGGCAACAATTTGGCGCCGACGGCCTTGCGCAAAGACCAGCCTTTCCAACACAATCAAGAAAAGCCGCAAGAAGGGAACGAACGATAATTTTCACAGCTTGAAGGAGAACAAGCATGTCACTTCGCAGTGTGATTTCGAACTTAACAATGGGAGCCTTCGCGCTTGCCGCCGCAAGTGCGCTTACATCACCGGCTTACGCAGCCGCGCCGGAATCGAACGACCCGATCAAGATCGCGCTGTTCGACTGGACCAGCGTCAACCTGAACGCCAAGATCCTCGGCGGCATCCTGGAAAAGCTCGGCTACACCGTCGAGTATCCGACCGCCGACTACCTCTCCAGCCTGACCACAGGCCTCACCAATGGCGATCTCGATGTCGGCATGGAATTCTGGGACACGACCGCCGGCGAGGCCATGAAGGCCTCCGATGCGACAGGCCAGACCGAACGGCTGGGCAAGCTCGGCCCGAAGGCCAAGGAAGAATGGTGGTTTCCCGAATACATGAAGGAGAAGTGCCCCGGCCTACCCAATTGGGAAGCGCTGAAGGACCCGAAATGCGCCGAAGCCTTCTCGACGGCCGAGACCGCACCGAAGGGGCGCTATCTCGGCGGCCCGGTGACCTGGGAAGGCTTTGACGACGAGCGCGTCGAGGCACTGAAGCTGCCCTTTACCGTCATCCATGCCGGCACCGACGCGGCGATGTTCGCCGAACTGGACTCGGCCTATCAGCGCAAGGCGCCGATCATGCTGTGGATCTATTCGCCGCACTGGGCGCCGGCCAAGTACAAGGGCGAGTGGGTGGAATTCCCCGAATACACGCCCGAATGCTACAACGACCCGAAATGGGGCACCAATCCCGACGCCAAATATGATTGCGGCAAGCCGCATGGCGAGATCTGGAAGTACTCCTGGTCCGGCATGAAGGACAAATGGCCGGTCGCCTACAAGGTGGCCAAGGCCTACACGGTCGACACCGACGAACTCAACAAGATGAGCGGCGAGATCGATCTCGGCGGCAAGACGCCGGAAGATGTCGCCGCAGCCTGGATCGCCGCCCACGAGGCCGACTGGAAAGCCTGGGCGCAGTGATCGTTCCAACTGGAAAAATGAGACCCGGCTGCTTGATCAGCCGGGTCTCAATTCTTGATGTTCCAGAAGGACGTTTGAATGACGGGCAAGACTGAACGGGAGCCAAACGTGGTGGGCACGCCAAAGGATGCCCGTCCGATAAAGCTCGCCTGCCGCAACGTCTGGAAGCTGTTCGGATCGAACGCGGCCAACTTCATCCGCGAACGCGACGGCAAGGCCAGCATGGCAGACGTCACTGCTGCCGGGCTGGTCGGCGCGGTGCGCGCCGTCGACCTCGAAATCCGCCAGGGCGAGATTTTCATCATCATGGGCCTGTCGGGCTCCGGCAAGTCGACGCTGGTCCGCTGCATGTCGCGGCTGGTCGAGCCGACCCATGGCAAGGTCGAATTCGAAGGCAATGACCTCCTGAAAATCTCCGATGCAGCACTCATCGAATTGCGGCGGCACCGCATGGGCATGGTGTTCCAGAACTTTGCCCTGCTGCCGCATCTCAACGTGCTGGAGAACATCGCCTTCCCGCTCGGCATCCAGGGTCAGGACCGGGCGACACGCGAAGCGCGGGCGCGCGAGGTCATCGAACTTGTCGGCCTGCGTGGCCGCGAGCATTTCTATCCGCGCGAGCTGTCCGGCGGCCAGCAGCAGCGTGTCGGCATCGCCCGGAGCCTGGCGACAAAACCGGAAATCTGGTTCCTCGACGAGCCGTTCTCGGCGCTCGATCCGCTGATCCGCCGCGAAATGCAGGACGAGCTGATGCGGCTGCAGACCATGCTGCACAAGACCATCGTCTTCATCACCCATGATTTCGACGAGGCCATCCGGCTGGCCGACCGCATCGCCATCATGAAGGATGGCGAGGTCATCCAGATCGGCACGCCGGAGGAGCTGGTGGTCAATCCGGCGACCGACTATGTCGCCGAGTTCACCCGGGACGTCGACCGCGCCAAGGTTATTTCAGCACGCAGCCTGATGCGCGCCTGCGACGGCTCGGAACATGGCGGCACCGTTGCCCCGGATGCCAAGATCGCCAGCTTCTCGGCCGGCATCGTTGCCGCCAACAAGCCGTTCGCGGTGGTCAACGGCACCGGCAAGCCGATCGGCGAGGTGACGCCGCAAGCGGTGATCGATCTGCTGGCCGGCATCGATCGCTCAAGGGTCGGCGCATGACGGTGACAGCAAGCGCCAGCGAGGCAAGGCCACGGCCGATTCAGGTATGGCTGCTGATCTGGGCGGCAGCGCTTACCGTTGTGCTTGTCGTGCTCCTGCTGCAGGATCGCCTGCCCTGGGCCGTCAATTATCCGGCCAGCGCCGTCGTGCCGGTCGCCGATTGGGTCAGCGCGCTGATGCGCTGGATTAAGTCGAACCTGTCCTGGTTGACCCGCTCGATCACCGCTGTGCTCGGCGTTCCCCTCGATTTCGCGCTCAATCTGTTGGCCAAGAATTTCAAGATCGGCCACGGCGCTGACGCCTATATCCTGCCGCGCCTGTCCTGGGTCGGCGTCTGCGCCGCCGCCTTCCTCGCCGGTCATGCCGTTGGCGGCAGAAAACTCAGCCTGCTGGTAGGCGGCTGCTTCCTCTACATCGCCCTGTTCGGCCAATGGACCAGTGCCATGCTGACGCTGGCGCTGATTTCCATCGCGGTGCCGTTCTGCATCGTCACCGGCCTGTTCGCCGGCATCTGGGCGTGGCGCAAGCCATGGGCGGAAAGGCTTGTCGTCTCCCCTGCCCTTGACCTGATGCAGACGATCCCGACTTTCGCCTATCTGATCCCGATGCTACTGCTGTTCGGCAACAGCCCGGTCTCGGCGATGATCGCGACCGCCATCTTCGCCACCCCGCCGATGGTGCGGGCGACGATGCTGGGCCTATCGCGGGTGCCGTCAGAGATCGACGATTTCAGCGAAATGGCTGGCTGCACGGCGCGGCAGAAACTGTGGCGGGTGCTTTTGCCGTCGGCGCGGCCGACACTGATGATCGGCGTCAACCAGGTCATCATGCTGGCGTTGAACATGGTGATCATCGCCTCGATGATCGGCGCCGGCGGCCTCGGCTACGACGTGCTCCTGGCGCTGCGCGCACTGAAGGTTGGCGAGGCGATGGAAGCCGGCCTTGCCATCGTGGCACTGGCCATTGCGCTCGACCGGCTGAGCCAGGCCATCGCGCACAGCCAAGCAAAGGGCCATGTCCATCAGGCGATCAGCCCGAGCCTCTGGCGGCGCTACCCCAACCTGACGCTGGCGATCGCCATTCTCGTCGTGACGACGCTGCTTGGCCTGTTCGTGCCCGCCTTCGCGGCGGTGCCAAAAGCGATCACCTTCACCACCGCACCGCTGTGGAAGGCGGCGGTGAACTGGGTGACGATCAATTTCTTCGACATGATCGAAGCGTTTCGCGTGGCGCTCATCCTCAATCTGCTGAACCCGCTGCGCGCCTTTTGCGAGGGCTTTCCCTGGCTGGGCGCGGTATTCCTGCTCGGCCTCGCCGGCTATCAACTCAGCGGCTTCCGCCTCGCTGTATTGGTCGCCGCATTGACTGCCTTCTGCGCCATCACCGGCCTGTGGGAAAAGACCATGGCGACGGTCTATCTCTGCGGTATCTCTGCCTTCATCGCCTGCCTGATCGGCATTCCCATCGGCCTGATGGCTTCACGCAGCGATAGTTTCGAGAAGATCGTCACACCGGTCATCGATACGCTGCAGGTGCTTCCATCCTTCTGCTTCATCATCCCGGTGGTGATGCTGTTTCGGGTCGGCGACGTCACCGCGATGATCGCAACGATAGCCTTCGCCGTGGTACCGGCGATCCGCTACACCAATCACGGCATCAGGCAGGTGCCGCCGGCGCTGATCGAGGCAGCCAAGGTTTCCGGGTGCACGCCACGCCAGACCTTCTTTCGCGTGCAACTGCCGCTGGCGCTGCCGGAGATCATGCTTGGCGTCAACCAGACGATCCTGATGGCGCTGGCGATGATCATCATTTGCGCCATGGTCGGCACCCGCGATCTCGGCCAGGAAGTGTTCATCGCGCTGTCCAAGGCCGATTCCGGCCGCGGCATCGTCGCGGGCTTGGCAATCGCTTTCATCGGCATCGTCGCCGACCGACTGTTCGGCGCCTGGACGGCGAAGGCCAGGGCGAGGCTGGGATAGCAGGCGCCGCCCTACTCCGCCGCGACGCCCTTCATCTCGAGATAGCTCTCCATCGAATCGTCCAGCGCCTGCAGCCACGGCGTATGATGCAGCGGCGCCATGGTCCCGGTCATCAGCGAGCGGTAGGCGTGGTCGCGGAAGCCCATGATGTTCTCCGCCTTGTGATGTTCCCATTCCATGAAGGTCTGGTTGACCGCCTCGACGTCGAAGCCCGGATAGTCGGTCTGGTCCATCAATTCCTTGGTGTAGTCGCCCTGGAACCAGATCATCTGCTCGGCGTCTTCGAGCGTTTCCTCACGCGTCCTCCATTTCGCGCCGTGCTCGGCCATTGCCTTGGCCGACGGCAGCTTGATGCGGCCCATGATGACGTCGCGGGCGAACCAGGCCTGCGCGTCGAACATGTTGAAGGTGTAGAACTGGTCCTGCATGCCGATGAAGGACAATTTCGGGTTCTTTTCCCAGACGACGCCCTCATAGAGCCCGTCCGGCCACATGCGGTTGGCGGTCTTCAGCTTCAGGTCCTCGGTGAGGAACGGGAAGGAGTGCAGGTAGCCGGTGCACAGGATGATGGCATCGACATCCCTAGTGGTGCCATCCTTGAAATGCGCGGTCTTGCCGACGACCTTCTGCAGCAGCGGCACCTCTTTCCAATTGTCGGGCCATTTGAAGCCCATCGGCTTCGAGCGGTAGCTGGAGGTGATCGATTTGGCGCCGTATTTGTAGCATTGCGAGCCGATGTCCTCGGCCGAATAGGAGCGGCCGATGATCAATATATCCTTGCCCTTGAACTCCATCGCGTCGCGGAAATCGTGGCTATGCAGGATGCGGCCGTTGAAGGTCGAAAAGCCCTCGAAATAGGGCACGTTGGGCACCGAGAAATGCCCGGAAGCGACGACGACATTGTCGAACTCTTCCGAATAGGTGACGTCGTTGGTGCGGTCATGCGCGGTGACGGTGAATTTCTTCGTCTCGTCGGAAAACGTCACCATGCGCACCGGGCTGTTGAAGCGCACCCATTTGCGAAGGCCTGATTTCTCGACGCGTCCCTTGATGTAGTCCCACAGCACGGCGCGCGGCGGATAGGAGCCAATCGGCCGGCCGAAATGCTCCTCGAAGGTGTAGTCGGCGAATTCCAGGCATTCCTTCGGTCCGTTCGACCAGAGGTAGCGGTACATCGAGCCGTGCACCGGATCGCCATGCTCGTCGAGGCCGGTGCGCCAAGTGTAGTTCCACAGGCCGCCCCAATCCGACTGCTTTTCGAAGCAGACGATCTCGGGAATGTCGGCGCCCTTGTCGGCCGCCGACTTGAAGGCCCTGAGCTGTGCCAGGCCGGACGGGCCGGCTCCGATGACGGCAACGCGACTTTTCATGGCAGGCCTCCCGATCTGGTTTCGACTTTGTCTTGACGCAATTCCCAAGGGGAAAGCGCTATGCGCCTTTCCCGGAATTGCTCTTACGAAACAAATTTCACTCACAGGACAGTAATTGGCCCTTTCGTGCTGTCAACAGCCCGATGCTGAAACAAGGTTCCGCCGATGTGGATTTCCCGCGAAAAACCGGACGCTGCCAAACATCATTATCGTGCGCATGCGCGTTCACGCGACTTGCCGTCGCAGTTGCGCTCCTGTATCGGCACCTGACATGTTCACCTAGAGTGAAATAAATCCCAGGAGTGCCGGGGGCGACATGGCGAAGAAGGTTTCCGATCCCAAGGCTGGTCTCGCCGGTGCGACGGCCAAGCCGCTGCCAAAGGTTTCGGCCGACGGCAAGACCATCCGCGCGCCGCTGACGCAGAACCCGCATGCCATTCGCGACACGCGCGAAAAAGTGCTGGAGGTGGCGATCGGCCGCGAGGTGCGGGCGTTCCGCAAGAAACTCGGTATCACCGTCGCTGATCTCGCGGTCGCCACCGACATTTCGCTGGGCATGCTGTCGAAGATCGAGAATGGTATCACCTCGCCGTCGCTGACCACCTTGCAGGCGCTGTCGCGGGCGCTCGGCGTTCCTGTCACCGCCTTTTTCCGCCGCTTCGAGGAAGAGCGCAGCGCCGTCTTCGTCAAGGCCGGCCAAGGCCTCGATGTCGAGCGCCGCGGCACCCGTGCCGGTCATCAGTACAATCTGCTCGGCCATATCGGCTCCAACACCAGCGGCGTCGTCGTCGAGCCCTATCTGATCACGCTGACCGAGGATTCCGATGTGTTCCCGACCTTCCAGCATGAGGGCATGGAGTTCCTCTACATGCTCGAAGGCGAGGTCGTTTACCGCCACGGCAGCAACCTCTACCCGATGAAGCCCGGCGACAGCCTGTTCTTCGATGCCGACGCACCGCACGGGCCGGAGCAACTGACGAAACTGCCGATGCGGTATCTGTCGATTATCTGCTATCCGCAGAGCGCGGGGTGAGCGGGACGCAAGCAGCCCTCACCCGGATTGGCAACCGAATTGCGAAGGGCAATTCGGGGCAATCCGACCTCTCCCCGAGGGGAGAGGAGGCTGGCGCCAGCGTTGGCTATCTCTTCTCCCCTCGGGGAGAAGGTGGCCGCGTAGCGGCCGGATGAGGGGGCCTTGCTCAATCCGGCCCAAACCCCGGACTTGTCGCGCTCCCATCATCCAGCTTCGACAGCCACTCGACCAACGCGGGGCGATAACGCGTCAAGCCCTTGTAGTTGGCAAGCTCCTCGGGCAGGTCACGGATGACGCGGTGCAGGCGCCGTGCCCATTTTGGTTGCGTCGCCAGCTCGTCCATCTTGATAAGATAGCAGCGGATCGGGAAGACGATGCCGTTGGAGCGCGGCAGGCGCCAGAAACTCTGCAGCTCGACACGCAGATGTACCTTGTCGCCGACATTGTCCGGCGTCACCGTCGCCCGGTCCGGACCCCATTTGTGGTAGTTTTCCGGACTGGTGTCGAGGCGCGGATTGATGGTCATCGTCCAATTCAGGCGCCGCGCCGGCTTGCCCTGCTGGATGTTGGTGAGGAATTTCAGCGCCCTGACGAAAATCCCCTTCTCATGCGCCAGCGGCACCGGCGCATGCCATTCGAAGAAGTTCATGCCGATGTCGAAATCGAGCGACCAGTCGGCCTGGGTGGTGACCATGCCGGCATCCATCCACAGATTGCCGTCGCGCTGGTCGAGGATGCAGAAATCGCCCTGGCTCTGCCGGGTGATGTATTCCATCGGGCCGTAAGGCAACGTCGAGGTGTCGCCGAAGGTGAAGGTGTCGTCGATGCCGAGCGGCCGGTTGATCCAGCGCCAGCGATCACCATCGCGTGTCAGCGTGAAATGCTCGGGATAGCCCAGTGCCTGCTGCTCCATCAGAAGTTCCAGCAGGTCCCAGCCGGCCAGCGTCATGTGCGGCAGCGATTGACAGCGCAGCGGATCCTCGGCCAAGACCAGCGCGCGATCCTGCATCTCGGCGACATAGTGCTCGTCGACGTCGATCAGGTTTTCCAGCACGCTGCCCTTCGGCCCGACGACATGCGGCTCGATGTTGACCGCATACATGTAGGCGTCTTCGTGGAACGGAAACGGAAACCGCCTTATGTGCTCCGGGCTGTTCTTGAAGGTGAAATCGTCGCGGAACGTTTCCTTGCGAAAGGTGATGCCCATGATTTTCTCCTACCGTTCCAGGACCAGCGACCGGCCCTCGAAGCGCGACACGCACGGCATGATCTTCTTGCCCGAACGGTGCTCTTCCTCGCTTAGCCAGTGGTCGTTGTGGATGAACTTGCCGTCGCAAGAGATGACGTTGGTTTCGCACTGGCCGCAGACGCCGCCGCGGCAGAGGTAAGGCGGATCGACGCCGGCCGCCTCGATCGCTTCCAAGAGGCTCTGCTGTTCGTCGACGCGGATCGCCTTGCCGCTGACGGCAAGCGTCACGTCGAACGGCAGCCCGGGCTGGGGTGCCGCGAAATGCTCGAAATGCACGGTCTCCGGCGGCCAGCCCAAGGCAGCAGCCCGATAGCGCACCCAGTTGATCATGCCGGCCGGGCCGCAGACATAGAGATGCGTGCCGAGCGGCTGCGTCGACAGCAACCGGTCGAGTTCGATGCGCTCGTCGAGGTCATCATGATAGAGCCTGACCCGCCTGTTGTAGCGCTCGCGCAGCACGTCGGCATAGGTGCCGAGTGCAGCGGTGCGGCAGGTGTAGTGCAGTTCGAAATTGCCGCCTTCCGCCGCCAGTTGCGCGGTTTGCGCCATGAACGGGGTGATGCCGATGCCGCCGGCCAGCATCAAGTGCTTTTTGGCGCGCAGGTCGAGCGAGAACAGGTTGACCGGATAGCTGACCACCATCTCCAGCCCCGGCCTGACATTCCGATGCATGAACAGCGATCCGCCGCGGCCGACATCGTCGCGGCGTACCGAGATCGTGTATTCGCGCGTATCGAGCGGCGAGCCCATCAGCGAATAGGGATTGAGCCTAGCGCGTTCGCCGTCGCGCATCTCGACCACGACATGGGCGCCACCGGAAAAAGTCGGCAAAAGCTGCCCGTCGCGCCGGCGAAAATGGAAGCGGGTGACGAGGTCGTTGACCGGGACGACGTCGCTGACAACGACATCGAGTTTTGTTGTTCCGGTGCTCATCGAAAAATCTCCTCCATCGGAGGAATCTCCGAGCGATCTTCCGCATTGATGCAGACGCCCTGGAAGGCTGCGATGCGCCTGGAATAATGGTCGCGCACCAGAAGCAGCAGGCCGCAATGCGCGCAGGTCGCGGGCTGCGTCGTGACATTTTCGGTGATGCCCTTGCAGTGGACGCATTGCATGCGCCGCGCCAGCGAGCCGCGGTGCTCGGTCTGGATCGAGGTGTGGTCGATGCCGGCTTCAAGCGCCACCTGCATCGCCTGGCCGATCAGGCCCTCGGTGCCCGAGAGATAGAGGCGCAGGCCCATATGCGCGTTGGCCAGTGTCTGCCGGAGCCGTGGCAGCAGGCTGGCAAAGGACGGCGCCTGGTGGAACTGTGCCGGCTTCAACGCTTCGAGGGCAGCGACATGTTTGCCGTCGGGCCCGGGAATGAAGACGATTTCGGCGTCGTCGAAAAACCCGGGCGGCGCGCTCCCGGCCATCTCCGCTATTGCCAGCGCCCCTTCCGCATCCGCGATGAAAAGATGATGCTTGCCGGGCTGCGGAGACAAGGTTCCGTAAACCGGCCGGCTGATGATGCTTTTGGCTGCCATTTAAGTCTTCGTGCCTCGAACCGCTCGCCGTTGACTATGCCTCAACCTTTCGCCGTGCGCTTGGTCTTCTTGGGATCGTCGAATGGCAGTGGCTGCGCCGTGGCCTTGATGGCACCGTTCTTGTTGCGGATTTCGAGCTTGGTGTCCTTGACCGCGCAGTCGACATCGAGCCGGGCGATGCCCATCGATTTCTCGACCAGCGGCGAATACAAGGCGCAGGTTACCACGCCGACCTTTTTGCCGTCGCGATAGACCGGCGCACCCTCATCGGCCGGCTCCTTGCCGTCGAGCAGGACGCCATAGATCTTGAAGCGTTCCTTGCCTTTCAGGCGGTAGTGCTCCTCGGCGCCGCGAAAGCCGGTCTTGCCGGGACTGACGGTGAAGTCGAGGCCGAGTTCCCACAGCGTGTCGCCTGGGCCTTCGTTCTCAAACGGATACTTTTGGGAGTTGTCGTAGGGATAAAAGAGCAGATAACTTTCGACGCGCAGCATGTCGAGCGTGGTGAAGCGGCACGGAATGATGCCGGCGCTCTTGCCCTCGCCGAGGATCCTGTCCCAGATCGTGCCGGCATCCTGGCCGCGGCAGAAGATCTCGTAGCCGCGCTCGCCGGTATAGCCGGTGCGCGAGATCATCACCGGAAGACCGAACAGCTGCGTCTGCATGTGATGGAAATAGTTGAGGTCGCGAATACCCGGCACGTGCTTGGCCAGATAGTCGACCGCTGTCGGACCCTGCAGCGACAGATCGTGCAGATTGTCGTCGAAGCGCAGCGAGACGTCGCGTCCTACCGAAGCACGCTGCAACTCCTCATGGCCGGTGCCCGAACCATGCACGACCATCCATGCATTGGGGCCGGTGCGGTAGAGGATGCAATCGTCGGTGAATTTCCCCGCCTCGTTCAGCATGCAGGCATAGGCCGACTTGCCGGGATAGATCTTTTCGACATCGCGCGTCGTCGCCAGATCGATCAGGTGTGAGGCATGCGGCCCGGTGATATGGACTTTCTTGAGGCCGGAGACATCCATCAGACCAGCCTTGGTGCGGATGGCGATGTACTCCTCGTCGGCATCCTTGTCGTAGGTCCAGGCGGTTCCCATGCCGCTCCAGTCTTCGAGCTTCGAACCGAGCGCGCGATGGCGATCCGCCAGGGTCGAAAATCTCCAGGATGCCGTCATCCGCTCGTCCTCCGTTTCGATAATGCTCTGCTGTTCCCTGCCCCCTGCGCAGCGGCGGGAGCTTTGGCCGAATATTGATCGCAAACCTCCGGGCGCCGCAATACCCATAAGCAATTAATTTCATTGTCAGGCAAAATCCGTTGCGCCAAGCAAACGGTTAACCCCGCGTAAATCGCGCTTGACAATTGCAGGATTCAGACAGAACTTATGAAAAAAATTTCACTCTGTTGAAAGAGGACGGCGGACGGAAGATTCGGAACCGGACGGCGAAAAAGGGGAGAAACCGATGTCAGACATGCAGCAGCGCATCGAAGCGCTGTACCGTTCCGACCTGCGCGGAGCCGCGCTCCTGATCGTCTGCCTGTGGGCGACGATCCTCTTCGTCCTCCTCATGACATGGCCCTACATCCCGCACAGCGGCATCAAGGCCGTCGTCGCGATCGCCGCCGCCGCCGTGCTGATCTTCAACACCGCGGCCATCCTGGCGATGGTCAAGCACTATAAGGAAGACAAGGAATTCATCTACGGGCTCGACATCAAGAACGCCGACGCATTCCGCAACCACAAGTCCTGAGGGGTAGAAGAGATGTCCCGCTACACGCCGCCGGAGCAAAGCAAGGCCGGGCAGGTTTTCGACATCGCCGTCGTCGTCGTCGCCATTTTCGTGGCACTGTGGCTACCGCTCAAGCTGGGCCTCGCCGGCGCGGCGAAATCCATCGACGCGCTCGACGCCAAGACCTGGGAAGCGCTAGGCCAGAACCCGACCATGGCGTCTATCTGGGAAAAGCTCGGCTATACGCCCGAGACCGCGCACGACATCATCCAGAACCGCTTCCACTATGTCATCGACTGGCCGACGCTGATCATCATGGCGGCGGTGCTGATCGGTTATTTCGTCTTCCTGTTTCGTGCATCAGACCGCGAATATCGCGACGTCATCAACGAAAAATTCGACGACAAATAAGAGTTCTGAGGACGATCTAATCGGGGGACACGATCATGTGGGTAGCACTCTCTTACGCATGCTGGGGCATCTCGATCGTGCTCGCTTTGTGGATGCTCTACGACTGGTTCAAGGTCGACACGACCTTCTCCGAAGAGGTGCTGACCTCCTCGCGCGAAGGCGAACTGGAAGCCACTTCCGAAAAACACCGGATCTGAGTGAGGATTGAACAATGACGATCGCACTTGAACCGGCTGCCCCGGCTGCCCAAGGGGACAGAGTTTCACTCCTGCGCGTGCTCGGACCGGCCCATGTCTGGGCGCTCGGCGTCGGCATCGTCCTGGTCGGCGAATTCACCGGCTGGAATTTCTCGGCCGACAAGGGTGGCGCACTGGCTGCGCTGATCGTCTGCTGGGTCGTCGGATTGCTCTACACCTCGGTCGCCATGATCGATTCCGAGGTGACATCGACCGTCGCCGCCGCCGGCGGCCAGTATGCGCAGGCAAAGCACATCGTCGGACCGCTGATGGCGTTCAACGTCGCGCTGTTCCTGGTCTTTGCCTACACCATGCTCGAAGTGTCCGACGCCATCCTGCTGGGCGACACCATCGTCGCCAAGGCGGGGGTCGAAGGGCTCACCCACAATTCCTTCATCGCCGCCACCATCGTCGTGCTGGCGTGGCTGAACTATCGCGGCGTGCTGATGACGCTCAACGTCAACTTCGTCATCACTGCGATCGCCTATATCTCGATCGTCATCCTGTTCTTTTCGGTCAGCCCGTGGACGCAAGGCGCGGTGCTGAAGCTCAACGAGTTGGTCACGCCGGGCAATGCGCTCCCCTATGGCTGGATCGGCGTCATCGCCGCCTTCCAGTTCGGCATCTGGTACTATCTCGGCATCGAAGGCACCACGCAGGCTGCAGAGGAAGTGCGCTCGCCGGCGCGCTCGCTGCCTTACGGCACCATGGCCGGCATGATCACGCTTTTGATCGCAGCCGCCATGACCTGGTATGTCTGCGCCTCGATGATGCCATGGGAGTATCTCGGCATCACCTATTATCCGCTGTGGGACGCCGGCAAGCTGACTGGCAGCCCGCTGCTCGAGAACCTGTTGTTCGTCGCCACGCTGCTTGCTGCAATGGCCTCCGCCAATGGCTGCATCAACGATGCGGCGCGCGCCTGGTTTTCGCTCGGCCGCGACCGCTATCTGCCGACATGGTTCTCGGCTGTGCATCCGAGATATCGCACGCCCTATCGTTCGATCCTGTTCCTGCTGCCGATCGCGCTGGCCTTCGCCTTCATCGCCGACCTCAACCAGGCGATCACCTTCTCGATCCTGTCGGGCGTGCTGCAATATACCTTCATGAGCATCAACATCATCATGTTCCGCAAGAAGTGGCCGCTGGGCTCGATCCGGCGCGGCTACACGCACCCCTTCCACCCGATCCCGGCCATCGTGCTGTTTTGCCTGTGCGTGGTGACCTTCTTCGCCATCTTCCTCGGCTTCGGCTCGCAGCTGATCGCCATGGTCGCCTTCTACTTCCTGATCTCACTGTGGTTCCATTTCTATCGCTACAAATTCGTGCGGCGCGGCGATCAGTTCACCATGCCGTGGCCGAAGCCGCAGGGTTATTGATGGGAGAAGGCCCGTCCATAGCCTGGGCGGGCCTGGCATGAGAAAATGTCCGAGGTGACATCAGCACTGCTGGCAGGGGCCATCGTCCTGGCTGTCGTTCTCCACTTTGCCCGGCAGGCGCGTGCCAGCCGCAGCAGGGCATCGATGGCGCTCGCCGTTGAGCAAGGCCGCATCCGCACAGTCATCGCCGACGCTGCCAATGTTTCGGATGGCACCGCCGGCGTCATCACCTGGGAAGGATCCTGGAACAGCAAACGTGTCCAGGTGCGCACCATCGTCGATACGCTGGCGACGCGAAAACTGCCGGCGCGCTGGCTCAGTGTTTCGATCACCGAAGAGGTCGCGGTGCCGGCGACGTTCGACATGATGATGCGGCCGGGATCGCCGACGACCTTCTCCAATTTCGATCATCTCGAGCACACGCTGCCGAAGAGCTCAGCATTTCCGGCTGAGGCCGTGTTGCGGACCGATCGCAGGGGCGTCCACTTCCCACTGGAGACCATCGCCGGCCACCTCGGGATTTTTTCCGAAGGGCGCGCCAAGGAACTGCTGATCACCCCGAAAGGGGTACGCATCGTGTGGCTGCTGGCCGAAGCCGAACGGGCGCGTTATGGCGTCTTTCGGCAGGCCGAATTCGGCGACGCCACACTCGATCCCGCGCTGATCGAAAGACTGCTGGTGTCGGTGTCGGCGCTTCGCGACGCCATCAACAAAAGCGAACGGCAAGCCGCATGACCATTCCCACCACGGCACCCACCAACCCCTATCTGGTTCTCGGCGCCGCAATCGTGCTGCCGGGAAGCGGGCACGTCATTCTCGGCGTGCCGGTGCGCGGCCTGCAGTTCCTTTTCTTCATGGTGATCCTGGCATGGGTGACGGCCAAGATCGCACCGTCGGATGCCAGTTTCGTCGGCCGTCATGCCGGCGGCTTTCTCATCTATGCCTTGTCGATCCTCGACGCCTACAAGATTGCGCGCATTCGCACCGCCAAATGGGTTCACAATGCCGGGCGAGACGGCGACAGTGCGCAGAGCGGCATTGGGCCGCATACGTAACTAGAGGAATATTTTTTTCATATGATTGAATTTATGGGACTCATTCGATACATCATCTCTTAGCTACAAACGATCTCTCCGCTACAAACACCGGGAGGCTGACATGTGTGGAATTGTCGGACTGTTTTTGAAGGACAAGTCGCTGGAACCCCAGCTTGGTGCGATGCTGTCGCAGATGCTGATCTCGCTCAGCGATCGCGGTCCCGACAGCGCCGGCATCGCCATTTATGGCGCGCCTTCCAAAAATGAGGCCAAGATCACCATCCAGTCGGCCAGGCCCGACCGTGATTTCCGCGGCCTCGAAGCCGAACTCGCCAAGGCTATCGGCACACCGGTGACGATCGCGGTGAAATCCACCCATGCGGTCGTCAGGACCACGCCCGCCAAGATCGATGAAGCGCGCGAGGCCATCCAGACGCTGCGTCCCGACATCCGCATCATGGGCGCCGGCGACGTTGTCGAGATCTACAAGGAAGTCGGCCTGCCCGAGGCGGTCGTCGATCGCTTCGACGTCCGCAAGATGACCGGCACGCATGGCATCGGCCACACCCGCATGGCGACCGAATCGGCGGTGACGACGATGGGCGCGCATCCGTTCTCGACCGGCGCCGACCAGTGCCTGGTGCACAATGGCTCGCTGTCCAACCACAACAATGTCCGCCGCGAGCTGATCCGCGAAGGCATGACCTTCGAGACCGAGAACGACACTGAAGTGGCCGCCGCCTATCTTTCGTCGCAGATGGCGCATGGCAAGAATCTCGGCGAGGCGCTGGAAGGCACGCTCTCCGATCTCGATGGCTTCTTCACCTTCGTCGTCGGCACCAAGAACGGTTTTGGCGTGGTGCGCGACCCGATCGCCTGCAAGCCCGCCGTCATGGCCGAAACCGACCAGTATGTCGCCTTCGGCTCGGAGTATCGCGCGCTGACCAAGCTGCCTGGCATAGACAATGCGAGGGTCTGGGAACCCGAACCCGCAACCGTCTATTTCTGGGAGCATTGAATTCATGCCGGCAACCACGCTTTCAAAGACCGCGGCGCACGACCCTCGAGTCTTCGATCTCGACCAGCTGTCGTTGCGCGAACTCAACCAGGCGCTGCACAATCTGGCGCCCGGCTCGAACGAAACGGCATGGGAAGTGCTGAACCCGAAAGGCAGCCACTCGGTCGCCGTCGGCGTCGACCAGCCTGTTGCCATCGATGTGCGCGGCAGCGTCGGCTATTACTGCGGCGGCATGAATTCCGGCAGCACCATTACCGTGCATGGCTCGGCAGGCCCTGGCGTCGGCGAGAACATGATGTCGGGCTCGATCACCATCAAAGGCGACGCCAGCCAGTATGCCGGCGCCACCGGCAAGGGCGGCCTGCTGGTCATCGAAGGCAATGCCTCGTCGCGCTGCGGCATCTCGATGAAAGGCATCGACATCGTCGTGCACGGCAATATCGGCCACATGTCGGCTTTCATGGCGCAGTCGGGCAATCTGGTGGTGCTGGGTGATGCCGGCGACGCGCTGGGCGATTCCATCTACGAGGCGCGGCTCTTCGTGCGCGGCAAGGTCGACAGCTTGGGTGCCGACTGTATCGCCAAGGAGATGAGGGCCGAGCATCTGGAATTGCTGCAGGGCCTGCTCGACCGCGCCGGCGTGACCGGCGTCAAGCCGGCGGAGTTCAAGCGCTACGGCTCGGCGCGTACCCTCTACAATTTCAATATCGACAACGCCGACGCGTATTGAGGCAGCATGACCTATCGCAACCCGCCGACGACGCCGCGCAAATCCGCGACCTTCGACGACTACACGCTTTCCGAGATCCGCCGCGCCGCGGCGACCGGCATCTATGATATCCGTGGCGCCGGCGCCAAGCGCAAGCTGCCGCATTTCGACGACCTCCTGTTCCTCGGCGCCTCGATCTCGCGCTATCCGCTCGAAGGCTACCGCGAGCGCTGCGACACATCAGTCGTGCTCGGTTCACGCCATGCCAAGAAGCCGATCGAGCTGAAGATCCCGATCACCATCGCCGGCATGAGCTTCGGCTCGCTGTCGGGGCCCGCCAAGGAAGCGCTCGGGCGCGGCGCCACACTGTCGGGCACCTCGACCACTACCGGCGATGGCGGCATGACCGAGGAAGAGCGCGGCCATTCCAAGCAGCTGGTCTATCAATACCTGCCGTCGCGCTATGGCATGAACCTGCGCGATCTGCGCCGTGCCGATGCGATCGAAGTCGTCGTCGGCCAGGGCGCCAAGCCGGGTGGCGGCGGCATGCTGCTTGGCCAGAAGATTTCCGACCGCGTCGCCGAAATGCGCACGCTGCCGAAGGGCATCGACCAGCGCTCGGCCTCGCGCCATCCGGACTGGACGGGTCCCGACGATCTCGAGATCAAGATCCTTGAATTGCGCGAAATCACAGACTGGGAAAAGCCGATCTACGTCAAGGTCGGCGGTGCCCGGCCCTATTACGATACCGCGCTTGCGGTGAAGGCCGGCGCCGATGTCGTCGTCGTCGACGGCATGCAGGGCGGCACCGCAGCCACCCAGGAAGTGTTCATCGAAAATGTCGGCATGCCGACGCTTGCCTGCATCAGGCCGGCGGTGCAGGCGCTGCAGGATCTCGGCATGCACCGCAAGGTGCAGCTGATCGTCTCCGGCGGCATCCGCAACGGCGCCGATGTCGCCAAGGCGCTGGCGCTCGGCGTCGACGCGGTCTCGATCGGCACGGCGGCACTCGTCGCGCTCGGCGACAATGACCCGCGCTGGGAGGCAGAGTACAACGAGCTCGGCACCACGGCCGGCGCCTATGACGACTGGCACGAGGGGCGCGACCCCGCAGGCATCACCACGCAGGACCCCGAACTGATGAAGCGGGTCGACCCGGTGGCCGCCGGACGCCGGCTGGCGAACTACCTCAAGGTGATGACGCTGGAAGCGCAGACCATCGCGCGTGCCTGCGGCAAGAACAGCCTGCACAATCTTGAACCCGAGGACCTCGTCGCCCTGACGATCGAGGCAGCCGCCATGGCCGGCGTACCGCTGGCCGGCACCAACTGGATACCGGGGAAGAACGGCTTCTAATCAATGAAGGGCCGAAGCCCACACGCTCTGGGGCCACAATCGACAAAAAAATGGGGAACTTCCGTGACAGTTGATCTTGCTGAATTCGCAAGGGCGAAAAACGTCAAATATTTCATGATTTCCTACACTGACCTGTTCAGTGGCCAGCGTGCCAAGCTGGTGCCGGCGCAAGCCATCGCCGACATGCAGAAGGATGGCGCCGGCTTTGCCGGTTTCGCCACCTGGCTTGATCTGACGCCAGCGCATCCCGACATGCTGGCGGTGCCGGACCCGGACTCGGTGATCCAGCTGCCGTGGAAGCCGGAGGTCGCCTGGGTCGCCGCCAACTGCATCATGGACGACAAGGAGGTCGACCAGGCGCCGCGCAACACGCTGAATCGGCTGATCGCGGAAGCTGCCAGCGACGGCATGCACGTCAAGACCGGCGTCGAGGCCGAATTCTTCCTGATCTCGCCCGACGGCAAGACGATTTCCGACGAATACGACACGGCCTCAAAGCCCTGCTACGACCAGCAAGCGGTGATGCGCCGCTATGACGTCATCGCCGAGATCTGCGACCACATGCTGGCGCTCGGCTGGGGCGCCTACCAGAACGACCACGAGGATGCCAACGGCCAATTCGAGATGAACTGGGCCTTCGACGACGCGCTGGCGACCGCCGACAAGCACTCGTTCTTCAAATTCATGGTCAAGTCGATCGCCGAGAAGCACGGCCTGCGCGCGACGTTCATGCCCAAACCCTTCCAGGGCCTGACCGGCAATGGCTGCCATGCCCATATCTCGGTCTGGGACAAATCGGGCAAGACCAACGTCTTCGCCGACAATGCGATGGAGCTTGGCCTGTCGGCCAAGGGCCGGAATTTCCTCGGCGGCATCATGAAGCATGCTTCCGCGCTGGCCGCGATCACCAACCCGACGGTCAATTCCTACAAGCGCATCAACGCGCCGCGCACCATTTCGGGCGCGACCTGGGCGCCGAACACGGTGACCTGGACCGGCAACAACCGCACCCACATGGTGCGCGTGCCCGGCCCCGGCCGCTTCGAACTGCGGCTGCCGGATGGTGCTGCCAACCCTTATCTGCTGCAGGCGGTTATCATCGCCGCCGGCCTCGACGGCATCCGCTCGAAGGCAGATCCCGGCAAGCGCTACGACATCGACATGTACCAGCATGGGCACACGGTGAAGGGCGCGCCAAAACTGCCGCTCAATCTGCTCGACGCGCTGCGCGAGTTCGACAAGGACAAATCGCTCAAGGCGGCGCTGGGTGAGGAATTCTCGTCGGCCTACCTAAAGCTGAAGCACCAGGAATGGAATTCCTATGCTTCGCACTTCACGCAATGGGAGCGCGACCACACGCTGGATATCTGACCACCAGCGCGGTGCGAGCGACCTCGGAATGAACTGATGAAATATTCGATCTTCTCGCTCGCCCGTGCTGCCCTCTCCGGCCACAAGAACTGGCAACGCACCTGGCGTGACGCCACGCCGAAGGATCGCTACGATGTGGTGATCATCGGCGGTGGCGGCCATGGCCTTGCCACCGCCTGGTTTCTCGCCAGCGAGTACGGCATCAAGAATGTTGCCGTGCTCGAAAAAGGCTGGATCGGCTCCGGCAATGCCGGCCGCAACACCACCATCATCCGCTCCAATTACGGCCTGCCAGGCAATACCGGCTTTTACGAATTGTCGATGAAGCTGTGGGAGCGGATGGAGCAGGACCTCAACTACAATGCAATGGTCAGCCAGCGCGGCGTCATCAACCTCTACCACTCCGACGCGCAACGCGACGCTTATGCGCGGCGCGGCAACACCATGCGCATCAACGGCATCGACGCCGAACTGCTCGACCTCGCTGCCGTCAAGAAGATGATACCGTTCCTGAACTTCGACAATGCGCGCTTTCCCGTGCAAGGCGGGCTGTTGCAGCGACGCGGCGGCACGGCGCGGCACGATGCTGTTGTCTGGGGCTATGCGCATGCGGCGAGCGAACTCGGCGTCGACATCATCCAGAATTGCGAAGTCACCGGCTTCGTCAGGGACGCCAATGGCAAGGTGACCGGCGTCGAGACGTCGCGCGGCAAGATCGGCGCCGGCAAGGTCGGTATGGCTGTTGCCGGAAGTTCATCGCGCGTCGCGGCGATGGCCGGCCTGCGCCTGCCCATCGAAAGCCATGTGCTGCAGGCTTTCGTCTCCGAGGCGATCAAGCCGCTCATCCCCGGCGTCATGACCTTCGGCGCCGGTCATTTCTACGTCAGCCAGTCCGACAAGGGCGGGCTGGTGTTCGGCGGCGACATAGACGGCTACAATTCCTACGCCCAGCGCGGCAACATGCCTGTCATGGAGGACGTCTGCGAGGGCGGCATGGCGCTGATGCCGATGATCGGCCGCGTGCGTCTGCTGCGCCAGTGGGGCGGCATCATGGACATGTCGATGGACGGTTCGCCGATCATCGACAAGACGCCGGTCGACGGGCTCTATCTCAACGCCGGCTGGTGCTATGGCGGCTTCAAGGCGACGCCAGGCTCCGGCTTTGTCTTTGCCCACCTTCTGGCCCGCGATGAATCGCACGAAGAAGCCGCGCGGTTCCGCCTCTACCGGTTCCGGACTGGCGCCGTGATCGACGAAAAGGGCCAGGGCGCCCAACCGAACCTGCATTGAAGGCGGTCTAGAAGAGCATGCGCATTGTCTGTCCCTTCTGCGGCGAACGCGAACTCGGCGAGTTCACCTATCTCGGCGACGCCAAGCCGGTGCGGCCGGTGGCCGGCGCCTCCGAAGACGAAGTCTTCGACTATGTCTATCTGCGCGACAATGTCGCCGGCGAGACCAGCGAACACTGGTACCATGGCGGCGGCTGCCGGGCCTGGCTGAAGGTCACCCGCAACACGCTGACGCATGAGATTTCCGCGGTTGAGCCGGCGGCTGGCGCCGGCGCCGCCAAGGTTGGTGCGTGATGGCCGGCGCGCAGACACACCGGCTCGGCAAGGGCGGTCTGATCGACCGCTCGGCACCGCTGAACTTCCGTTTCGACGGCAAGGCTTTCTCCGGCTTCCAGGGCGACACGCTCGCCTCGGCGCTGGTCGCCAACGGCGTCAAGCTGGTCGGCCGTTCGTTCAAGTATCATCGCCCACGCGGTATTCTCACCGCCGGTTCGGAAGAACCCAACGCGCTGGTCGAGTTGCGCACGGGCGCGCGGCGCGAGCCGAACACCAAGGCGACGACGGCCGAACTCTATGACGGGCTCGAGGCCGCCAGCCAGAACCGCTGGCCGTCGCTGCGCTACGACGTGATGTCGGTCAACCAGCTGTTCGCGCCGATCTTCGTTGCCGGCTTCTACTACAAGACCTTCATGTGGCCGGCGAAATTCTGGGAAGCGATCTACGAGCCGGCGATCCGCCGCGCCGCCGGTCTTGGCCGTGCCGCCGGCGTCGCCGATCCCGACCACTACGACAAGGCCTGGGCACATTGCGATGTGCTGATCGCTGGCTCCGGCCCGACAGGTCTGGCCGCGGCATTGGCAGCCGGCCGCGCTGGCGCCCGCGTCATCCTGTGCGAGGAAGATTTCACGCTCGGCGGCCGTCTGCTGTCGGACGGCGGCACCATAGACGGCCTGCCGGCAGCCGCATGGCTTTCGAAGACGTTGGACGAACTCGCGGCAATGTCTGATGTCCGCATCATGACCCGCACGACGCTGTTCGGCGTCTATGATGGCGGCACCTATGGCGCGATTGAGCGGGTCAGCGATCACCTGCCCTCACCGCCCGAGCACCAGGTGCGCCAGCGCCTGTGGCGGATCGTGGCCAAACGTTGTGTGGTCGCGGCCGGCGCCATCGAACGGCCTATCGTCTTTGCCGGCAACGACACACCCGGCGTGATGATGGCCTCCGCCATGCGCACCTATGTCGCGCGCTACGCCGCAACGCCGGCCAAACGCATCGCGCTGTTCACCAACAACGAGGATGGCTGGCGCACGGTCGAGACGGCACTCGGTGCCGGCCTGCAGATCGCGGCGGTCATCGATGCACGGCCCGAAGTATCGCCGGCGCATCGTTCGCTGGCCTCCAAGGGCGGCTTCCCGGTGCTGCACGGTTCCGTCAGCGGCGTCGATGGCGGCAAGGATGGCGTCAGGAAAATCGCGGTCTCGCTCACCGGCGGCGCGCGCGCCGAGGTCGAAGCCGACGGCCTCGCCGTTTCAGGCGGCTGGAACCCGGCGGTCGGGCTGACCTCCTTCCATCGCGGCCGGCCGAAATGGAGCGACGACATCTCCGCCTTCGTGCCGGATGGCGCCCCTCCAGGCATGGTTGCCGTGGGCGCCGCCAATGGCGATTTCGGCCTCGGCGCCTGCCTGAGCCACGGGTTTGCAGCCGGCGCGGCAGGGGCGCGTGACACGGGGCACAACGACAAGGCGGGCATCGCACCTGTCGCCGACGACGAGGCTTTTTCGCTGACGCCGCTCTGGCATGTCGCCGGCAAGGGAAAAGCCTTTGTCGATTACCAGCACGATGTCACCGCTTCCGATATCGAGCTCGCCCAGCGCGAAGGCTTCGAATCGGTCGAGCACCTGAAGCGCTACACGACGCTTGGTATGGCCACCGACCAGGGCAAGACCTCGAATGTCGCCGGCCTCGCCATCATGGCTGCGGTCAGCGGCCGTTCGATCCCCGAGACCGGCACGACGATCTACCGGCCTCCTTACGTGCCCGTCGCCATCGGCGCCTTCGCCGGCCATCACCGCGACGAGACTTTCCATGCGACGCGGCTGACGCCGTCGCATCACTGGGCGGCCGAACAGGGCGCCGTCTTCGTCGACACCGGCCTGTGGAAGCGGGCGCAATGGTATCCGCGCGCCGGCGAGAAGGACTGGCTGGAATCGGTGACCCGCGAGGTCAAGGCGGTGCGCGGCGGCGTCGGTTTCTGCGATGTCTCGACGCTGGGCAAGATCGACGTGCACGGCCCCGATGCCGGCGCCTTCCTCGACCGCGTCTATATCAACACCTTCTCCAGTCTTGCGGTGGGAAAAGCCCGCTACGGGCTGATGCTGCGCGAGGACGGCATCGTCTATGACGACGGCACGACGTCGCGGCTGGCCGAGGACCACTATTTTCTCACCACCACCACGGCCAAGGCCGGGCTGGTGATGCAGCATCTCGAATTCTGCCGCCAGGTGCTCTTCCCGGAGCTCGACGTGCAGCTCACTTCCGTCTCCGACCAGTGGGCGCAATTCTCGATCGCCGGGCCGAAGACACGCGACCTGCTCAGGGAAATCGTCGACCCGGCCGAGGACCTTTCCAACGAGGGTTTTCCCTTCATGGGCGCACGCGAAGTGACATTGCGCGGCGGCCTCAAGGCGCGGCTGTTCCGCATCTCGTTCTCAGGCGAGATGGCGTTCGAGATTTCGGTACCGGCGCGCTTCGGCGATGCCATGGCGCGCAATCTGATGCTGGCCGGAGCGCCATTCGGCGTGACGCCCTACGGCACCGAGGCGCTCGGCGTCATGCGCGTCGAAAAGGGCCACATCGCCGGACCGGAACTGAGCGGCACGACGACGGCGGCCGATCTCGGCCTCGGCAAGATGATGTCGACCAAGAAGGATTATATCGGCCGCGTCATGGCCGGACGCGAGGCGCTGGTGGCGCCGGATCGCCAAGTCGTCGTCGGCATCAAACCGGTCGACAAGGCACGCCGGCTGCGCTCCGGCGCACACATCATCCCGAAGGGGCAGACGCCCGGCCCCGGCAACGACCAGGGCTATGTCACCTCGGTCTGCTTCTCGCCGACGTTGGATCAGTGGATCGGGCTCGCGCTTGTCGAACGCGGCCGCGAGCGCATCGGTGAGATCGTCCATGCGCATGACCCGCTGCGCGGTGAAGACTATGACGTCGAACTCTGCAATCCCGTCTTCTACGACCCGGATGGAGGACGCCAGCGTGGTTGATTTTTCCTGGACTCCTCGCAGTCCGCTAGAAAAGGCGCTTGTCACCGGTGCGCATGGTGCACGCGGTATCGAGGCCGGAGTCTCGCTGACCGAGATCCGGAACTTCGATCTCGTCCAGGTGATGGCGCGGCGCGGCACAGCGGCCGATCTGGCGAAAGCGGCCAAGGCCCGCTTCGGCGTTGCGCCACCGGATGCGCCAAAGGCGTTGCAAACTCCGGACGCCACGCTGATCTGGTCAGGGCCGGATCAGTTCTTCGTGCTGTCGAAGGGCGGCAAGCACGCGATGGACACACTGGCGCCTTCATTATTCGGTCCCGCCTCGCTGTCCGACCAGTCGCATGCGCGCGCCCTGATCAGCATTTCCGGATCGAAGGCACGAACCATGCTGGCCAAGCTGTCGTCGATCGATCTGCACGCGGGAGCATTTCCGATTGGTGCCGCCGCTGCGACGTCGATGGATCACACCAGCGTCACGCTCTGGCGCGGGAATGATCGGCCGGATGGGCAGGCGGTGTTCAACGTTCTGGTGTTTGCGACGTTTGCCGAGAGCCTTTGGCATACGATGCTGGATTCGGGCGCGGAGTATGGTGTGGCGATCAGCCATTCTGAAGATTTGGCGTAGCGCTGCGCTCTTCCTTCTCTCCTTGTGGGAGAAGGAAGAAGTGCGCTTCGCCTTGCCAAACGCACGCGCACTGCTATTCTTGCAGCTAAAATAATTTCACACACAGGCAAACTTGTTTCTCGAACCGCAAGGCTGAGATGAGCCAGTCGCCCTACCCCGCAATTGCTGCCGGACCGCCCCGGCCGAGCCTCATCCTGAGGCCCGGCCAGATCGCGCTGCCGCCGGGCATGGAGCGTTATACGATCCAGGGCAATGGCGCGGTGCTCATCGAGATCGAAGCCGGTGACACGATCACCGTGCGCAATGTCGAGGGTGGCCAGGCCTGCGAGCTGCTGGCCTGGGACAGGACCGGCGCGACCGATCCCGGCATTTTTGGGGAAGCATCAAACAGCAACGCTGCCGGCATCAAGGCGTTGCTCGTAGAGAGTGACGACAGTCTCGCCTCGCTGCGGGGCGGGCTCGCGCGCCGGCAGGTGCAGCTTGACCATGCCAAGGCGGTGCGGGTGTTCGGCGCCACTACGCCTGCCGGTACAGAACAAACATTCACGGTCACGCGTGACGGCTCAATGCTGATTGCGGCCCCCGGCGGGCCGATGCTGGTCGACGGTCACGACACGGCGACGCCGCTGACCGCCATCGTTCGCCGCGCCACGATCCGCCCGGCGGCGAAATCGCAGTTGGCGGACCCGCTGGCCGACCCGGTGCTCGATTTGCGTGTCCATTCGGCGACGGCGGAGGCCTATTTCGTCAAGGCCGGTGACTATCTGCAGATCATCGATGTCGACGGCCGCCAGTGCACCGACTTCCAGTGCTTTTCGGCGCGCAAGCTGGACAGGGGACTGGATCATCCGCTCGACGTGACGACAACGCGCACGCTGGTGGGTGCGAGCTACCCGATGCCCGGCCTGCATTCCAAATACTATGACCAGGACATGGAGCCGCTGGTCGAGGTGGTGCAGGACACATGCGGTCGGCACGACGCCTTCGCGCTCGCCTGCGCCGCCAAATATTACGACGACATCGGCTATCCCGGCCACACCAACTGCTCTGAGAACTTTAATCGCGCGTTGTTGGACAAAGGCGTCACGCCCCGCGCCGGCTGGATGGCGATCAACTTCTTCTTCAACACCGCGATCGACGCGCATGGCGTCATGGTGTCCGACGAGCCGTGGTCGCGGGCGGGCGACTACGTGCTGCTGCGGGCGCTCACCGACATCGTCTGCGTTTCCTCCGCCTGCCCCGACGACACGACGCCGGCCAATGGCTGGAACCCGACCGACATCCATGTGCGGACCTATTCCGGCCAGCACAAATTCTCGCGAGCGATCGCCAGACGCATGACGCCCGATTCGGAACCGAAAATGACCCGCGAGACAGCTTTTCATTCGAGCTTTGCCAAGCACACCCGCAACTTCGGCGAGTACAGGGGCTATTGGCTGGCCAATTCCTTCGCCAAGGACGGGCCGATCGCCGAATACTGGGCCTGCCGGCAGGACGCGGTGATCATGGACCTGTCGCCGCTGCGCAAGTTCGAGGTTACCGGTCCGGATTCCGAAGCGCTGCTGCAATACACGCTGACCCGCGACGTCAAGAAGCTGGGCGTCGGCCAGGTGGTCTACTCGGCGATGTGCTACGAGCATGGCGGCATGGTCGACGACGGCACCCTGCTGCGGCTCGGCAAGGACAATTTCCGCTGGGTCGGCGGCGACGATCTGTCCGGCGAATGGCTGCGCGAGACGGCCGCCAAGCTGGGTCTCAACGTGCTGGTGCGCTCGTCGACCGACCAGATGCACAATGTCGCCGTGCAGGGTCCGAAGAGCCGCGACATCCTGCGAGAAGTGATCTGGACTTCGCCATTGCAGCCATCGATCGACGAACTCGAATGGTTCCGCTTCGCCGTCGCCCGCATTGGTGGCGGCAACGGCATTCCGGTCGTCGTCTCGCGCACCGGCTATACCGGCGAGCTCGGCTACGAGATCTGGTGCCATCCGCGCGACGCCGGAAAAGTGTTCGACGCCATCTGGGAGGCCGGCCAGCCGCATGGGCTGAAGCCGATGGGGCTGCAGGCGCTGGACATGGTGCGCATCGAGGCCGGGCTGATCTTCGCCGGCTACGAATTCTCCGACCAGACCGACCCGTTCGAGGCCGGCATCGGCTTCACCGTGCCGCTGAAGAGCAAGACCGACGATTTCATCGGCCGCGAAGCGCTGATCCGCCGCAAGGAGCACCCGCAGACGAAGCTGGTCGGCCTCGACATCGAGGCCAATATCGACGTCGGCCATGGCGACTGCGTGCATGTCGGCCGCGCCCAGATCGGCGTGGTCACGTCGGGCATGCGTTCTCCGATGCTGAACAAGACCATCGCGCTGGCCAGGCTCGACGTCACCCATTCAGCTGTCGGTACCGAGGTTGAGATCGGCAAGCTCGACGGCCATGCCAAGCGGCTGCCGGCGCGCGTCGTCGCCTTCGCCCACTACGATCCGCAAAAGACCAAACCACGCTCCTGACGGCCTTCCAAGACGGTGAGGCCGTGCTGGCAGTCGGTGATAGGAATTTTTTCTTGACCCGCTGAGGGCAGCTATGCTACATATTCGTCCATGGTGCTGATTTGCGCCGCGACCCGCCTCCGGCGGGTTTTTCGTTTCCAGACCCCTGGTCCTTTTCCGAACAATCCTGCCCGCCAGTGTGAAGCTGACATGTTTCGCAAGCGGGATGTGCACGGCGCGACAATTCGCTTGACGTGAAAGCGCGCCGGATCAATCTTCACTGTTAAGAAAAAAATACGACTGAGTGGAAACACCGGCAGTCGATCAATGCATGCGTCGATGGTGAAGCCTCGCGAAGCCGCGGCGGTCACGAACGGGGAACATCAAAATGGGGAACAAAGACATATGAGCACGATAGTGACTGTCCTGGAGCCGCTTGCCGAAGGCAAATTGCACCGAAATATCGACTGGCGGGGCGCCTTCTGGGTGGCGAGCGGCGTGCCTGCCCTCGTCCTGTTCTCGATCGGCGGCATTGCCGGCACGACCGGCACGCTGGCCTTCGCGATCTGGATCTTCTCCATGATCATGGGCTTCCTGCAATCCTTCACCTATGCCGAAATCGCCGGCCTGTTTCCGAACAAGTCGGGCGGCGCGTCGATCTACGGCGCCACCGCATGGCTGCGCTATTCCAAGTTCATCGCGCCGCTGTCGGTGTGGTGCAACTGGTTCGCCTGGTCGCCGGTGCTGTCGCTCGGCTGCTCGATCGCCGCCGCCTATATCCTCAACGCGTTGGCGCCGGTGCCGCTGTTCACCGATGCCTCGCCCGAAGTCGTCGCCTATATCGCCGCGCATGCCGGGACGAGTGCCGCCGACGCCATCACCGCGGTGACCGCCGCGGCAACGCCGGTGATCCGCAACTGGACGCTCTACAGCCACACGCTGGGGCCGGTCTCGTTCACCCTCAACGCGACCTTCTTCATCGGTGCGGTGCTGATGCTGATCATCTTCGCCATCCAGCATCGCGGCATCCTCGGCACTGCCAACGTGCAGAAATATATCGGCCTGCTGGTCATCATCCCGATGCTGATCGTCGGCGTGGTGCCGATCGTCACCGGCCAGATCAACTGGGCGAATTTTTCGCCGCTGGTGCCGCTGGCGGCCGCCTATGCGCCCGAACCCGGCGCCTGGAACATTGCCGGCTGGACGCTGGTGCTTGGCGGCATGTTCATCGCCGCCTGGTCGACCTACGGTTTCGAGACCGCCGTCTGCTACACCTCGGAGTTCAAGAACCCGGGCACCGACACGTTCAAGGCGATCTTCTATTCCGGCCTTTTGTGCATGCTGCTGTTCATCCTGGTGCCGTTCACCTTCCAGGGCGTGCTTGGCCTCAACGGCATGCTGGCGACACCGATCGTCGACGGCTCCGGTGTCGCCGACGCGCTGGCCGGCATGGTCGGCGGCGGCGCACTGATCCACAGCCTCTTGGTGATGCTGATGATCCTGGCTCTGGTTCTGTGCATCATGACCGCCATGGCCGGCTCTTCGCGCACGCTCTACCAGGGCTCGGTCGATGGCTGGCTGCCGCGCTATCTCAGCCACGTCAACGAACATGGCGCGCCGACGCGGGCAATGTGGACCGATCTCGTCTTCAACCTGATCGTGCTGGCCATCGCCTCTGCCGACGCGACGAGCTTCTTCTTCATCCTCGCCGTGTCGAACTGCGGCTATATCATCTTCAACTTCCTCAACCTCAACGCCGGCTGGATCCACCGCATCGACAACGGCCATATCGCCCGGCCCTGGAAGGCGCCGAGCTGGTTGCTCGGCGTCGGCGCGATCTTCGCCTATGTCAACATGATCTTCATGGGCGCGGGCGCCAAGGTGTGGAACCCGATGGCGCTGTGGGCCGGCCTGATCACGGCGGCCCTGATCATCCCGGTGTTCTGCTTCCGCCACTATATCCAGGACAAGGGCAAATTCCCCGACCATATGCTGGCCGATCTCGGCATGACGGGGGCCGACCTCTCGGTCAAAAAGGCGGGCATACTGCCCTATCTGACCCTGGTCGCCGGCGTGGTGGTGATGCTGCTCGCCAACTGGTTCTTCGTCATCTGACCTCGTAAAAATGACAAGGATCGGGCGCGCTTCGGCGCGTCCGATCCTTTTCGACTGGCGTGATCGATCTATTCGGCGGCCAGCGCCAGTTGCGGCTTTTCGGCTTCCTGGCTCAGTTCCAGATCGTCCGTCCGTCCCTCCGCGCCGCGCTTCTTCGGCTCCCGGCCGAAGAACAGGGCGTAACCGGCCGGCAGGACCAGGATGGTCAGCACCGTGGCAACCAGGATGCCGCCCATCATGGCGTAGGCGAGCGGACCCCAGAAGACACCGCGCGAGATCGGGATCAGCGCCAGCACCGCCGTCAGCGCCGTCAGCGTGATCGGCCGGAAACGGCGAACGGCCGAACCGATGATCGCCTCGTAGCGGTCCATGCCCGCGGCGATGTCCTGGTCGATCTGGTCGACCAGGATGATCGAGTTGCGCATGATGATGCCGAGCAGCGCGATGACGCCGAGAATGGCGACGAAGCCGAACGGCGCGCCGCTGATCAAGAGTGCCGCGGCAGCACCGATAATGCCAAACGGACCGGTCGCCAGCACCAGCATCGCCTTGCCGAAGTTCTGCAGCTGGATCATCAAAAGCACGACGATGACGGCCAGCATGATCGGCGCCTTGGCGGCGATCGAAGCTTGGCTTTCCGCCGAATCCTCCGCACCGCCCTGGATCTCGACCTTGTAGCCGGGCGCCAATCCGTCACGCAGGCCCTGCATATCCTTGTACAGTTTGGTGACGACGTCATTGGACTGCACGCCGTCGGGCAGCGTTGCCCGCACACTGATGGTCGGCAGACGGTCGCGGCGCCACTCGATGCCTTGCTCCAGCACCGGCACCACCTTGGCAACCTGCGACAGCGGCACGAAGCCACCGAAGTCGGTCGGGATATAGACCGAGTCGACCGAGGACAGCAGGCTGCGGCTGGCATCCGGCTCGCGGGCGACGATGGACACCGTCTCCTCGCCGTCGCGGAAGTCGTCGAGCGGCGCGCCGGACATCGCCGCCTGCAGCATCTGGCGGATGCGCTGCGAGGTGACGCCGAGTGCGCGGGCACGATCCTGGTCGATGACCAGCTTCATCGCCGGAACCGGCTCCAGCCAGTCATCATGCACGGCGCCAAGCAGCGGATCCTCGCGGAACTTCGCCTTCACCTGGTCGGCGATGCGGCGCACCTCCTGGCGATCCGGCCCCATGACGCGCATCTGCACCGGCCAGCCGGTCGGCGGGCCGAGGAACAGACGATCGACTTTGGCACGGATGGATGGGAAGTCTTGCGCCAGGACGGTGCGCAACTTGACGATCAGCCGTTCGCGGGCCGGTTCGTCATTGGCCATGACGAGCAGCTGGGCGAAGTTGGGGTTGCTCAGCTGCTGGTCGAGCGGCAGGAAGAAGCGCGGCGCGCCTTCGCCGATATAGGTGGCGATGAAACGCTTGTCCTTGTCGTCCATCATCTTGGTTTCGAGCGCCTTGGCCTGCGCCTCGACTTCCTTGATGCTGGTGCCTTCCGGCAGCCAAAGGTCGACAAGGATTTCCGGCCGCGACGATTGCGGGAAGAAGTTCTGCGGAATGAACTGGAAAGCCCACAGGCTGGTGCCGAAGGTGACCAGCGTCATCACCAGGACGATGATGCGATGGCGCACGGCCCAGCTGACGGTAGCACGAAGCCGGCGGTAGAAACGTGTGTCGAAGACATCGTGATGGCTGCCGGCATGCTTGCGCTGCTTGAGGATCATGTTGCCGAGCCATGGCGTGAAATAGACCGCGACGAACCAGGAGACGATCAGCGCGATGCCGACGACATAGAACAGGGTGCGGACATATTCGCCGGCGGTGGAGGCCGCGAAGCCGACCGGAATGAAGCCGGCTGTGGTGATCAGCGTGCCGGTCAGCATCGGGAAGGCGGTCGAGGAATAGGCGAAGCTCGCCGCCTCGACCTTGACCATCCCCTCCTCCAGTTTGCGCTCCATCATCTCGACGACGATCATCGCGTCGTCGACCAGAAGACCGAGCGCGATGATCAGCGCGCCGAGCGAGATGCGCTGCAGGTCGATGCCGAGTTCGTACATGATGGCGAAGGTCGCAGCCAGCACCAGCGGGATGGCGATGGCGATGACCAGGCCGGAACGCCAGCCTATCGACAGGAACGAGACGACGAGCACGATCAGCAGCGCTTCGCCAAGCGCATGCATGAACTCGGCCACCGCATCGGTGACGACGCCGGGCTGGTCGGAGATCTGGTCGACCGCAACGCCGTAGGGCAGCGCCTCTTCGAAGCGCTTGTAGGTGGCCTCGACATCCTTGCCGACGTCGGTAACCTTGAAGCCCTTGGCCATGACGACGCCCAACTGGACGCTGTCGTGACCGTTGAAGCGGTATTTGCGCTGGAACGGATCTTCCAGCCCCGAGGTCACCGTGGCGATGTCGCCCAGCCTTGTGACCTGTCCGCCGGCGCGCAGGCGCAGGTTCCGGATATCCTCGACCTTGCCGACATCGCCCTCGACGGAGATGCGCACCGAATTGGTGCCGGTATCGACGGAGCCGGCCGGGTCGACATTGTTCTGTCCCTTGATCGCATTCTGCAGATCGGTCAGCGTCAGGCCGCGTTCGGCCAGGGCCTTGGACGAGACGTCGATATAGAGCTTTTCCGGCTGGTCGCCGATGATGACGGCCTTCTCGACGCCGGGCGTCGTCAAAAGCATGTCGCGCGCCTGGATGGCGAACTTCTTCAGCTCGGGATAGCTGAAGCCATCGCCGCTGATCGAATGCAGGGTGATGAAGGTGTCGCCGAATTCGTCGTTGAAATACGGGCCGAGCAGGCCCTGCGGCAGGTCGCCCTGGATATCGCCGACCTTCTTGCGCACCTGGTAGAAGGCGTCGTTCACCTCGGCGGTGTTGGTGTCGCCCTTGATCTGCACGGTGATGATGGCGCTGCCGGCGCGGGTGAAGGAGCGCACGAAATCGAGATGCGGCGTTTCCTGCAGCTTGCGTTCGATCTTGTTAACGACCTGGTCTTCCATCTCCTTGATCGAGGAGCCCGGCCAGATTGCCTGGACGACCATGACCCGGAAGGTGAAGTCGGGATCTTCCTTCTGGCCCATGCGCATCAGGCCGAGCGCGCCGGAAATGATGATCAGGCCGAACAGGAACCGCGCGATGGCGGGATGGCCGATTGCCCAACGCGACAGGTTGAAGGGCCGCTTCTCTTCCGTGGAATTGGTCATCGACGCTGGTCCATCTATCTAGCGCAACAAAATCGAGGGTTCGTAGTGGCTTCCGGGCGGCAAGGCTCTCCGAGCGGAGAAGCACTCATCGCGGTGGGACGCGAAATCGATGTGGGGGTTACATCAATCGAGCGTCTCGGTCGGGCGCCTGCCGCCCGGAAACCAGCGACTGCGGGAACGCGCAGCCGGTTGTCTGTCGTCAGCGCACCTGCTTGGCGTCGCCGTCTGCCGCGGATGCCGATTGCAGCGCCGTCTCACCGGCGAGCTTCACCTTCAGGTTTTCCGTCATGAATTGCGTGCCGGCGGCGACCACGACATCGCCGGGGTTCAAACCCTCTGCGACACGCACCCCATCGGCGGCGAACTCGGCGACCTTGATCGGGCGGGCATGAACGGTGTCGGCGCCACGATCGACGGTCCAGACGATCGATTGGGTGCCTTGCTCGGCCAGTGCGCTCAGCGGGATCGAGACCAGCTGCCGCTCATTGGCCGCCGAGGCTTCGATGCTGGCGGTCATGCCGAGCAGCACACGCGGATCGTTGGGCAGGCTGACGCGGACGGCAAAGGTGCGTGACTGCGGATCGGCGCTGCCGGCGACTTCGCGGACCTTGCCATCGAGCGCCAGCGCATCGTCGGACCAGAAGCCCGCCTTGACGGCCTTGCCCGGCTTGAATTCGGCGATTTCCATTTCGGGGACGGCGATCAGCACTTCCTTTTCCCCGTCGACAGCGACAGTAACAACCGGCGTGCCGGAACCGACCACCTGGCCGACGTCGGCGCTGACCGTGGTGACGATGCCATCCCTGTCGGCCTTGAGATCGGTATAACCGACCTGGTTTTTCGCCTGAGCAAGTGTCGAAAGGGCGGAATCACGCGTGGCGACCGCTTGGTCATAGGTCAAGATCGCCTGTTCGAGTTGTGATTTCGGGGCAAAATTCTTGGCAAAAAGCTGCTCGGCACGCTTGCGGGCAAGCTCCACGGTCTCGACCTGCCGCTCGGCGGCATCGAGCGCTGCCTGCGCGCTCTTGACCGAAAGGTCGTAGTCAATGGGATCGATGCGGGCGAGCACATCGCCCGAGGCCACATGCTGGCCGATATCGACGAGGCGCTCGGTGATCTTGCCATTGACGCGGAAGGCCAGAGCGCTCTCGGTGCGGGCCCGCACCGAGCCGGAATAGGAGAGCGTGCGGGTGTCGTGCACCTTCGCGATCTCGACAACCTTGACGGGACGGATGATATCCTTGACTTCGGCTTTTTCCTGGCTGCAGCCGGCAAGCCCGAGAGTGGCGGTGACAAGCAGCACCGGGCCTACAGCCGGCAGCCTGCCGATGATTGAACTGAACGAAGACACGCGCGTACTCCCGAAAAATGGAGATGAATCGTTGAAACCGGCGCCCGGCGGGCGGAGGCTACTTCAAGGCCTTGATTGCATAGTCGATGAGGTCGTCAGGCATTGCCCGGTTGGTCTTGGCAAGGCATTGCGCCACCATCTGCGGATGACACAGGATGACGGTCGCGGCGCCGAAACAGCGAGACGCGATCACCGGATCCTGTTTTCTGAACTCACCGGCCTCGATGCCGTCACGAATGATTTCCGCAAACAGGTCGTGAATGCTGTCGACATGCTTGTCGATCACACCCCAATCCCGTTCGAGGGCGACGATGACCATCTCGTGGACCTTCTGGTCGTCGAGCATGACCTCCATCGTCATCTTGTATTGCGCATGCACGTAACGCCGGAGCCGCTCCTCGGCGCTGATCGGCAGGCGCGAAATCTCGAAGGCCATCTTGTAGCTGGCGCCGAGCATCCGGCCGCAGACGGCCTGGTGGATTTCGACCTTGGAGGCGAAGAAACGATAGATGTTGGCCGGCGACATGCCGAGCTCACGCGCGATGTCGGCGACATTGGTCTTGCCGTAGCCATAGTGCCGGAACAGGCGCTCGGCGCAATCGAGAATGCGCGTTACATTTTCCTGTCGGGCGGCTTCGGCGACTATGGTGGCGGCTTCGGACATGATCCTCTGTCAATTTACGAGTGACGAATTTCGATTTTCGTCACTCGTAAATTGAAAAGAGCGGCCTGTCAATGCGGATTCGATGTACGCGTACGAATGGTGACAGATGGTGACAGATGGTGACAGTGAGAAGGTGGAATCGACGATCGCTATTAGCGGCTGGCCCTGATGAATTCGTCATCCTAGGGCGAAGCAAGGAGCGAAGCGACGCGGCGCAGACCCTAGAGCGGTTCACGGCTTGATGGAATCGAAGGGGATTCCCGATTTGTCTGTTTTGTGATTCAAGATGCTGGCTGGAGTGGAGGCCAGCATCTGATGACCCG